>JBDNHZ010000556.1:0-42126 GCA_041688515.1 Verrucomicrobiota bacterium | reverse complement strand
GGACGGCAGCGACCGCATCGTCCCAACGCCGGGATCCGCGCCCATTCGGCTTCCCCTTCTTTCGTCGCCTTTCGTTCCTTTCGGCCAGTTCCCCTGGTTTCGGCCCAGATGTTTCACCGCAGAGACGCGGAGATCGCAGAGCCATCGTCGCGATCCTGCTCCGCGGAACTCTGCGTCCCCTGCGGTCTCTGCGGTGAATCCATCCCCGCCCCGCACTTCCCAGGTGAGCGTGCGGCACCGGTCGGACGTCGTGCCGGAGTCCCTCATCCCGCGACCAAAATCGTGAACTCGGTGCCCGGGCTTACGAAGGCCCGCCGAGACCGGCGGTGCCGTGACGGGAGAGGATCCACCGATGACACGGAATACCCAGATGAAACCTGGCCCTCCGGGGACCGTGGGCGTCCTCGACCGCTTCTTCCCCCCTGCCCTCCCCAAGCCGGGATACAAGGGACGGGCTCCGCGGGTCCGAATCTCCGCGAGTCGATCATGGGGACTCGTAGAACTCGTCCCGAACTGGCCGGCTCAGCGCCGACGCCAGACGCCCGTCGTTGCCAGGGCCGCGTACAACACGCAGCCCCAGCCAAAGACATCCCCGCGCGAATGGTACCAGGTGGTGCCGGTCCGACCGGCCCCCACCGGCACCTGGACCGTGAGGAAACCTTCGCCGTAAACGGCATTGCCCGTTTCGCCCAACACCTCCCGCACCACGCCCAGTGAATCCACCCAGCAGGTAATGCCGTTGTTGGTGCAGCGAACGATCGGGAGGTCGTTCTCGACCGCTCGGAACACGACATTGGCGAGATGCTGCCATTGCGCGCCGCTCTGGCCGAACCATCCGTCATTGGTCAATTCGAGCAGGAAATCGACATCCCCGCCGGCGTGATCCCGGACGCCGTGGGGAAAGGTGTCTTCGAAACAGATGACCGGCGCGGCTCCCACCTTCCCGTTCGAATTGCCCACCTCGAAACGCTTTGCTTCAACGCCAGCTCCGAACCCTTCCCCGATCGGCGTGAGATGACGGACAAACGGCAGCCAACGCACCAGCGGCACGTATTCCCCAAAAGCCACGAGCCGACGCTTGCGATAAATGCCCGACACCCGCCCGTCGGTTCCGACGAGGAAGGCGGCATTGTAGGCGACCTCGCGTCCCTCGACGTCCTCCACATCCGTCGCGCTGAACACCCAGGGCATGGGGGTCGCGCCCAGGCGGCTGGACACCGCCCGGAAGCGATCGCGATCCAGGCCAAAATCTCCCTCCGGCCACACCAGCACATCCGTGCCCGCCGCGAGCGCAGCATCCGACAACCGCGAGGCCACATCGAAGGATCTCCCGCGCTCGGCCGGATCCCAGAGCAACGTCTGCGGGATCGCCGGTTGGATCAACGCCAGCCGGAGCAACCGCGGCGGGGTGACGACGTCCTGCCTCCGCTGCTCCACAATCCGAAAGAAGCCGGTACCCAGACAGACCAGCAGGACGAACATCGGAACCCGCGCCTCGGCGAGCCACATCCATCGGTTCTGGGGACGCAATCCGACCATCACACAGGCACTGGCGAAGGCCACGCTGGCCCAGCAGACGAGAAACGAGAGTCCGTAAACACCGGTGAAGCGGGCCACCTGCAACAGCGGTGCCTGCCGCCATTGCGAGACCCCCAGGAAGTTCCAGGGAAAGCCGCCCAGCAATCGGCCGCGAATCATTTCCAACGCCACCCAGATTGCTGCCACCGCGAGAGGGATCCAGGCGCGACGAACCCACGGAGTGGTCGCATAACTTTCGAGCCCGGACCGCCAGCCCGGTGGGTTTGCCCATCCGGCTTCCATCCCCGCCGGCCGACTCCGGCGGGCTACCAGGGTCGAGGCCAGGGCCAACCAGCATCCCGGAAACACCGCGCAATAACCCGACAACGCCAGCCAACCGGCGATGGCACCGGCGGGATGTGGGATGTGAAGGAGCCAACGGAGGGCGATCAGGGATTGAATCAACCCCGCCAGGTAGCCCACCCGAAAGGCCTCGGGGAGCCGGAGATTGCTGCCCGCCACCAGGAGCAGCCCGGGCGCGACCCACGCCAGGCCGGCCACCCCCGGTGTTGGAAAGGCCAACGCCCACAACACTCCGGCAAGCAACGCCAGCGGGTAACGTCGGGTTTCGTCGGTCCACCCCTTCCATCGACGGACGGTTCCGACCGCCGGAGGGGTGGCTTCGAGGGTGGCCATCGATGCCTTAACGACGACGACGGGTTCCGCCCAGCAACCCACCGAGAACGCCCCGGACCAACTCGCGCCCGATCGCTCCGGCGATATGGGTGGTTAGGGAACGGGTCGCGGTCTGGACAACCACCTCGCCGAGGCTCTTGGATTCCCTCCCGGGCCGGACTTTGGGTTCCACCCGTGGCAGCGAGGGGGCCAACGGTGCCGGTGCCGCGGGGACTGCCGGGGATCCCCCTCCGAACAGACGTTCGAAGAAGCCCCGGCTCTCGGCCTGCACCGGCGGGGCTGCTTGCTGGCCGGGAGCCGACATCACCGCACCGGTGAGCTTTTCGTAGGCGGACTCGCGATCCACGGCCTTTTCATAAACACCGGCGACCGGAGAGGCCGCGATCAGCCCGCTCCGTTCCTGCGGAGTGAGGGGGCCCAACTGGGACCGGGGAGGCGCGACCAACGCCCGTTGCACGACCCCCGGCTGTCCGCGTTCATCGAGGACCGAGATCAACACCTCTCCGATTCCCAATTGGGTCAGGACCGCCTCGGTTTCGAGATCCGGGTTGGCCCGGAACGTCTGGGCGGCGGCGCGCACCGCCTTCTGGTCGGCGGGGGTAAAGGCGCGAAGCGCATGCTGGATGCGGTTCCCGAGCTGCCCGAGGACCCGGTCGGGAACATCCCGCGGATTCTGGGTCACGAAATACACGCCGACGCCCTTGGACCGGATCAATCGGACCACCTGCTCGATCTTCTCGACGAGCGCGGTTGGCATGTCGGTAAACAGCAGGTGGGCCTCGTCGAAGAACAAGACCAGCTTGGGGCGATCGAGATCGCCGACTTCCGGCAATTGCTCGAACAACTCGCCGAGCAACCAGAGCAACATTGCCGCGTAAAGGCGGGGCGACTGCATGAGTTGGTCGGCCGCCAGAAGGTTGATCACGCCCCGTCCGCCCTCGGTCTGGAGCAGATCGTCGAGATGGAAGGCCGGTTCACCGAAGAACTGGGCGGCACCCTGGGATTCCAACTGTTGCAGCCCCCGTTGGATCGCTCCCACGCTGGCCGGCGAAAGGTTCCCGTAGCGGGTGGTGAACGCCGGGGCATGGTCGCCGACGTGCCGAAGGACGGCCTGAAGATCCTTGAGATCCAGCAGCAGCAATCCGTGTTCGTCGGCGATCCGGAACACCAGCGAGAGCACCGCCGCCTGGGTGTCGTTCAGTTGCAGCAACCGGGCCAGCATCAACGGCCCCACCTCCGACACCGTGGTCCGCAGGGGGTGTCCCTGACGACCGAACACATCCCAGAAGACCACCGGATACGCTTCGGAAGCGTGGTCCACCATCTCCAATTGCCGGACCCGCTCCTGGACCCGGGTCGATCCTCCGCCCGCCTTGCCCAGGCCGGACAGATCCCCCTTCACATCCGCCAGGAACACAGGCACGCCCTGACGACTGAACGATTCCGCCAGTGCCTGAAGGGTCACCGTCTTGCCGGTGCCGGTCGCACCGGCAATCAACCCATGGCGATTGGCCATGGCCACCGTCAGTCCGATCCATCCTCCGGCGGACTTCGCCACCCGTAATTCATCCCTCATGTTTTGATCCTCGCCGCCCTCCCACCCGACCCTCAAGACCGCGTCGCGCACGGGAAGGTCAGGTGGAACCAGAACATGGATCCAGCCGCCACCGTGCTTTCGACCCGCACCTCACCGCCCATCAATTGGACCCATTGCCGCACCAAGGCCAGCCCCAACCCGGTTCCGCCATGCCGGCGCGTGGGCTCGCCGTCCACCTGGACGAAGGGTTGGAAGATCCGTTCCCGTGCCTCGGCAGGAATCCCGATCCCGGTATCAACGACCTCGAATCTCAGGAGACAGCGGGTGGCGTCGGCTGACAATTGCTGGCAGCGCAGGCGCACCCCGCCTTCCTGGGTGAACTTGATTGCGTTGCCCACCAACTTGACCAGCACCTGACGGAGGCGGGCCGCATCGCCCATCAACTCCTGCGCCACGGGAATCTCGGATTCCAGGCTCAGGGTGATCCCCCGGGCTTCCGCCTGCGGGGCAAACTGGCGAAGGACGCCGTCTAAAATCTCCCGGGGCGAAAACGGTGATGGAACCAGGCGGACCCGCCCCGCTTCCAGCCTGGAGAAATCAAGGATCTCTTCCATCACCCCCAGCAGGATCTCGGCGCTCTCGCGCGCAATGCCGGCGTAGCGCTGCTGCGACTCGGTCAACTCGGTTGCGGTCAGGAGATCCAGCATGCCGATGACGCCGTTCATCGGCGTCCGGATCTCATGACTGATGTTGGAAAGGAACTGGGTCTTGACCCGTGCCGATTCCATGGCGGCATCCCGAGCGGTCGACAGGTCCGACTGGATCCGTTTCAGATCGGTGATGTCTTCGCTGGTGCCGATGCAGTATGCCACCCGGCCATCGGTGCCGCTGTGCTGGGCGATGCGGGTGCTACCCCAACGGGATTGGCCCCGTTCGACCAGAAACCGGAACTCTGCCAGAAACTCGTTCCCATGGCGGAGTGAACTTTCCCACAGGGCAATCACCCGGGGCCGATCTTCGGGATGGACGGCCTGCCACCACAGTCCGCGGGGTTCGGCGACCGTGTGAAGCCCGGCGAGATTGCGCCAGCGCAGATTGGTGTACGTCAGACGGCCCTGCGGATCGGTCTGGAACACCCCGACCGGTGCCAGGCCACACAACATCCGGAAGCGTTCCTCGCTGGCCCGTTGCGCCGCCTCCGCACGGGTCTCGCGGGTCCGATCCCGGAAACGAACACGAACCAGGACCCGATCCTCCCGCAGACTGACGGCGCAGAGGGTGGCGTCTGCGCCAGTTTCCTGACCGGAGGCCTCCCGGAGCAGGACCCTCACGGGGGGAACTTCCTCTCCCAGGACCAGTCGTTGCAGCCAACCCTGCCACGAGGCACGGGCCATCGTCGGGACAAGAGTGAAGATGGTCGGGGCATCGACCTCAGCCAACGTTCCCACCAGGGATTCCATCGCCCGGTTCCAGCCGATGAGCAGCCCGTTGAGCGCCATGACCAGCGTTGGATCCCCTTCCCCCTCCAACCATCCGCGGAGCACCGCACGATCGACCGGATCGACCTGTCCCCAGGGAGTCTGTGGATCGCGGGCAGCGACCGGGGTCTGGGGTTCGCGGACGAGCGTGGGTGGCTTGGGTTGCATCCGGCTGCCTTTCAAGAATGGCCAATGGGGATCGACCTAAAATCCTGCACCGTCACCGGTTCAGAACTGGAATCCGTACCCGAGTGAAACCAGGTGCGCCGAGATGTCGTAGGTGCCCGCAAACACCGGGTTGTCCTGAGCCGAGATCGTCCGGGAATCGTAGAACACCCGCGAGTAAGCCAGATCGAAGCGATGCGGCCCCACGCGATAGCCCAACCCGACCGTCACGACGTTCTGGGCGGCATCTGGGATCGTGGGCGAAAAGGTCCGATCCGGAACCGGGGTCTGGTAGTACTGATAGCTCATGCGGAGCTTCCAGCCCTCGGCAAAGGCCCAGTCACCGCCGACGCCGAACGTAAAGGTGTCCTTCCAGTCCTGCTCATACTGGGTCGGCAATCCGAGGAATCCCGAGGTCGCCGGATCGACCCCGAGTTGGAGCGACTGAAAGCGCGAGAATTGGATCCACTCGACGTTCGCCTCCACTCGGATGGTGTCGGTGACGCGGACGCCATAGCCCAGCGCAAGGACGGTTGGGAAGTCGATCTGACTGTTGAAATCGGTGCGGGACGGCGCGGGAACGGGAACGTTGCTGGCGGTAAAATGCCCTTCGTACTGGACGGTCATCGGCAAGCGGGCGGTGAACGCCACCCGATGGCCCTCCCATAGATCCACTCCAAGAGCGACATTGCCGCTCACACCGACACCGTCGCCGCGGGCACGCAACTCGCCGTCGGGAAGCCCAGCCACCCCGAAGCGGTTTGCCCAGGAATAGCTCTGGCGGAGTTGCAGCTCGGACCACATCACGTCGAGGCCGAGCCCCAACCGCACGCGATCGCCGATCTTGAAGGCGAGATTCGGGTTCACGTTGAAGGTCTTCAGGTCCACGAAATGGGGTGCCTGATACTTCAGGATCCCGGCATTGTCCCAGTCCCACTTGACCGCCAGACCGTACGGGACCGTGACGCCCAAGCCGGCAGACACGCGGTCGTTGAGCGGGCCACCGACGAAAAGTGCGGGGAGAAACTTCCATGGATCCGTCGTCCGCGCGGTGCCCGACGGGCCGCTGAACTCGGCCCGATGATGGACAAAGGTGGGTTCAAAGGAGGCTTCCCAGTTGGAAAGCAGCGTGAGGTTGGCGGGGTTGTGCCAGGCCGCTGACGCGTCGTCGATGAAGGCGATTCGTCCGCCGGAGGTCCCGAGTCCCTGAGCACCGATGGTGGGACTGCGGAAGCCTTCTCCATGCAGCGGCAGTCCGAGCAAAACAGTGGCCGCAGCGATCCAGACTCCTTGCTGTCTGGACGGGGGGTGACAGGTCATGCGCTGGTTATGTGGGAAACCCCTACACAGGGCAAGCACCCACCTGTGAAGCAGCAATTTCCGTGGTTGGGCAAGATTTGGCTCTTTTCAGGCACCGATGGCGACGGCACGCTGAGTGGGTTCTCACGGATTCGGGTTGGCATTCATCCGGATCCCGCGAACGGGGTTTCCTACTGCTTCCTTCGAGGAAATCCCTACAACCCCCCCCTGCCCTTGAAATGACGTCCAAGACCGCCATTCCGCTTTTCACGGAGCGCGAAACCCACATTTCGTGCCGAAACAGTCAGGGAGCCGAGATCCGGGCCACCCCGGTCCGGTTGACGCGCTATTCCGTCGTCTTCGAGGTCTACAACCCGTTCAGCCTCCTCCAACTGTCCGAGGTTCTCTCGGAGTTCCGCATCACCATCGGGGAACGGTGCGTCTTCGCCGGTCGGGGCGTTGTTTCCAACCTGGTCAACACCGGCATCATGCTGCTGTGCGAGACCACGCTGGATGAGTCGTGGCTCGACGTTGACCTGTTTTCACCCATCGCCCAGCCGCTGCGGTTGCAGGCGGAGTTCGATGCCTTCATGGCGGAATGGCGCAAGAACCGCGCCGTCACGCCGGACTTCAAGGTGGCCGTCTCCGACTTCCAGATGCTGCTGATGGATCTGCGGCGATGGCTCGACCAGGTGGAACTCGGGGTGCGCTCGGAGCCGCTCGGGGTCCGCTCGGAGATGGAACGGACGGTCTTGCGCGAACTCGAGGGCCGGATCCTGCCCGAGGTGGGCGAATGGATGGACCGGTTCGATCTGGTGGCGAGCGGTGTGCTGACCGAGTCACGGGCCGCGCACCGGGCCTACGCCCGGCGACAATTGCATCCGCTCGTTCTTTGTTCGCCCTTTGTTTACCGGACCTTCCAGAAGCCGCTTGGGTACGCCGGGGATTACGAGATGGTGAACATGATCCTGCGCGACCCGCACGAGGGCGCGACCCTGTTCGCCAAACTGGTCAATGTCGTCTTCCTCCAGAACCCGCCCGCGCTGGCACATCGCAACCGCATCACCCACCTCCAGCAACGCCTGGCCGAGGAAACCCGGCGTGCGCACGCTGAGGGCCGGCGTTGCCGGATCCTGAATCTGGGCTGCGGCCCCGCCATGGAAGTCCAGCAGTTCCTCGCCACGGATCCGTACTCCGACCTGGCCGACCTCACGCTGCTCGATTTCAACGAGGAGACGCTGGAGTACGCCCAGGAGAACATCCTCCGCATCCGCGATCAGCACGGGCGCAAGACCGGAATCGTCTTCCAGACCAAGTCCATCAACCAACTCCTCAAGGAAGCATCGCGGCCTGATACGATCTCCCAGCGGGGTCAGTACGACATGGTCTACTGCGCCGGCCTGTTCGATTACGTCTCCGACCGCGTCTGCCGGCGATTGACCGAGCTGTTCTTCGAGCTTCTGGCTCCCGGCGGGCTGTTGTTGGTCACGAATGTTGACGATTCGAAACCGTTCCGGGAATCGATGGATTTCCTGCTCGAGTGGCATCTGATCTATCGCGATCACCAGGCCATGCGCCAGTTGATCCCCACCAATGCGGTCAACTGCCCGACCGAGGTCCTCGCTGATCCCACCGGGGTCAATCTCTTCCTCGAGATCCGTCGTCCCTCTGTCTGAGCCATGAGCCGCGAGGCGCCAGAGATCACCGCCGCCTACGAGGAGGCCGATTGCGAGATCGCCATCCGGCGTATCCGCATCGGCTGCGTCATCGCCATCGCGACGTTGCCGCTGGGTTTCTTCATTGATCAACTGCTCTACGAACGGCTCGTCCGGGATTTCCTCCGCTACCGGCTCGCCGGCTCCGTGGCGATGCTCCCGCTGCTGGCGTTCGTGATCCATCCGGTGGGACGCCGTTACCACCGGATCGTGGGTGTCGTGCTGGCGATGATTCCGGCTGCGTGCATGGCCTGGATCATCGCCCATACTGGCGAAGCCGCACGGTCTCCCTATTACGCCGGACTGAATCTGGTGCTGCTCGCGGTGGGACTGGTGCTCCAGTGGACCACCCTTCAGAGCTTCAGTGCCGTGACGGGGGTCATCGCACTCTATTCCATCGCCTGCCTGGGTCGCGTCGATGCCTCGAATCTCGGGGCCTTCATCAACAACCTCTATTTCATCGTTCTGACCGGCTTCATCGTCATCATCGGAAACTCGATCCAGACGGGTCTCCGGCGCAGCGATTTCGTCGCCCGCTTCCAACTGGAGCAAAGCCGGCGGGAACTGGAATCCGCCAATTCCCAGCTCGGCTCGACCAACAGCCAGCTGGAATCCGCCAATTCCCAACTCGAATCGACCAACGAAAAGCTCGCCCAATCCAATCGGCGCCTACGGGAACTGGACGAGATCAAGGGACGCTTCTTCGCCAACATCTCCCACGAACTCCGCACGCCGCTGACCCTCCTGCTTGCCCCCCTGGAACAGCTCCGCGCCGATCCCGCGCTCGAACCGGGCAGTCGCAGCCATGATCTCCTCGAAACGATGTTCGCCAACGGCATGCGACTGCTGAAGCTCATCAACGATCTGCTCGACCTGGTAAGGCTCGACGCCGGCGTGTTGCAGCTTCAGAAGCATCCGATCCATGTGGGTATCTTCCTCGGCGGGATCCTTCACTCGGTCCGGTCCCTCGCCGAAGGCAAGGGCATCCACCTCAGCCACCACATCGGCCCCGAGGTCAAGGGAGTGCTCGCCGATCCCGACAAGCTCGAGAAGATCTTCTTCAACCTGTTCTTCAACGCCCTCAAATTCACCCCTGCCGGCGGGCGGGTTGACGTGGGTGCGACGGTGGATTCCGGGCAGGTGATCTTTCGGGTTTCCGACACCGGGGTGGGCATTCCCGACGAAAAACAGCCCTTCGTCTTCGACCGCTTCTGGCAGGGAGACACCTCCGCCCAGCGAAAGTATCAGGGTGCCGGCATCGGACTCGCCATCGTCAAGGAACTGGTGGAAGCCCACTCAGGGAGGATCGAAGTCGAGAGCCGGCGTGGGGCGGGCACGACCATGATCGTGCGACTGCCCGCCGCGGAGTTGCCGCCGGAGGCCACGCCGGGACCGACGCCGGCCATCGCCCTTCTTCCGCGGGCACTGGAGGTCGCCAAGGCCGACGGCGAGGAGAAGGAATCCGATACCGAGACTTGGCTCGCCGGCCTTTACAAACGGGCCGAGCTCTACGCCGGGATCCCCAATCTGCGCGACGCGGTGCGACCGGTGCCGGCCCAGGGTCAATCGAAGAACCCACGCCTGCTCATCGCCGAGGATGAACCCGACATGCTCGGGTTCCTCCGGCTTTCGTTGCGCGACGACTATGAACTGGTCGAGGCCGTGGATGGGGATCAGGCGGTCACCATGGCGACGCAGTACCTCCCGGACATCATCCTGTGCGACATGATGATGCCGGAAAAGGATGGGCTCGAAGTGTGCCGGGAGATCCGCCGGCAACGCTCCACCCGCGCCATCCCCTTCCTGATGCTCACCGCGCGGGCAGACGACGAGACCAAGCTGACCGCTCTGAACGCGGGTGCCTCCGACTACCTCAGCAAGCCGTTCAGCACCGCTGAACTGCGACTGCGCATCAAAAACCTCGTCGACGCACACCGCCTGCAGAAGGCACTCGCCTGGCAGAATCAGAAGCTCGAAGCCACCCTCGATCAGTTGCAGGAGACCGAGACCCAACTGGTGCAGGCGGAAAAGCTCGCATCCCTCGGACGTCTCTCGGCCGGCATCATCCACGAGATCAACAACCCGCTGAACTTCGCCAAGACCGGCCTCCACATGCTGGCTGGCCACGGAAGCGCCCTTCCCCAGCCGGTCCGTGAGGAATTCCGGGAGACCATCAAGGACATCGGCGACGGACTCGACCGCGTCGTCACCATTGTGTCCGATCTCCGCACCTTTACCCACCCCGGATCCGCCGAGGACGAAGTCAGGCTTGCGCCGGCCCTGGCCACCGCCGCCCGATTCCTCACCGCGGAACTCCGGGATGACATCCGCTTCCATCTCGAGATCGAGGAGGGCGTCACCGTCCAGGCCAACCGCAACCGACTGATCCAGGTCTTCGTCAACCTGCTCCAGAACGCCGTGGATGCAGTGCGGAGCAAGCATTATCCGCCAGACGAGGAACGTGAAATCCGGGCCTGGACGACTTCCACTCCCACCTTCCACCGAATTCATCTTCGCGACAACGGCTCCGGCATTCCCGCCGAGGTCGTCAGCCGGATTTTCGATCCTTTCTTCACCACCAAGGACGTCGGCCGGGGAACCGGCCTAGGACTCAGCATCTGCCACCGAATCATCGCCGACTGCGGCGGCCGCATCACCGTGCGGAGCGAACCGGACCGCTTCAGCGAGTTTACGCTGGAGTTCCCCCGGTCCGCCCCGGACGCTGAATCTGCGGTACGCCAGCAGGCTCTCACCCCCCATGGATAACATTTACGATTACAAGCGTTACGCGATCCTCTACGTCGACGACGAAGAGATGTCCCTGAAGTACTTTTCCCGGGCGTTCTCGCCTACTTTCCGGATCTTCACCGCCAGCAACGCCGAGGAGGGCTTCAAGATCCTGGCCGATCACCAGGACGAGATCGGCGTGATCATGTCGGATCAGCGCATGCCGGGGGAGAAGGGCGTCCAGTTCCTGGAGCGCGCCCGCCGTCTCCGCCCCCGCGTCATCCGCATCCTGGCGACGGCTTATAGCGACCTGGACGCCGCGATCGACGCCGTCAACACGGGTGCCATCTACAAGTACGTCACCAAGCCCTGGGACATCCCCCAACTTGAGACCACCCTCAAACGCAGCCTCGAATTCTTCATCGTCCAGACCGAGCGCGATTATCTCCTGCGCGAGAAACTGTCGGTCCTGCACAAGATGGTCATCACCGACCGGGTCCTCAGCCTCGGCGTCCTGGCGGCGGGGATCGGACATCACATCCGCGATTCCCTTTCGGCCGTCCGGGCCTTCCTGGAGCTCACCCCGGAAATGCTTCACCGGGAGAATCTGGATCTCACGGAACTCCGCAATCCGACCTTCTGGCAGGACTTCCATCGCAACGTCCAGAGCCGGGTCAAACAGGTGCTGGAGATCCTCGACAACATCGCCGTTCCTGGCGGTTCCTCCTTCGACACCCCGATCCATCTCCGCGAATCGCTCGAAGCCGCACTCACGGAGCTTCGCCCTGAACTGGACCGACGCCGGATCTCCGTCGTCAACCGGATCCCGGATTCCCTTCCCGCCATCCATGTGGATGCGCCCAAATTCCGAAAGCTCTTCCCCCTGATCCTTCGGGATGAACTCGCGCACCTCCCCGAGAACTCGGTGATCCGGATCGACGCCAGCCTGCAACAGCGTCCGGGGGGCAAACCCGAGATCGAGATCCTCATCAACGACAATGGCCCGGGAATGCCCCACCACGCCATCCTGTCGATGTTCGACCCGTTCCTGATGCGAAAGCAGATGCCCCAGGAATTCGGCGTCCTGTTGATGGCCTGTTACTTCATCGTCCACCATCACTTAGGCCGCATCGACGTCCGTCCCTCCGAGGGCGAAGGCCTGACCTTCACCGTGCATCTGCCGGTTCAACCCGAGGCCATCAACGTTGCCGATCAGGGCGAGGAATTCCTGGTGCGCGCCATGACCAATGAACGCCTCTGGGAACGACTGCTCGCCTCATCGTGACTCGGCTTCCGCCTTCAGCCCCCGGGTGATCAATTCCGCGATGCGATCCGCGTCATAGACGCACCCACCCCAAGTTCCGCCCCCGGCATGCTGGAGAACCGCCCAGAGCCGTGTGTCTGCCGGCAGCTTCTCGTGCGGAGTCAAGGCCGGATGCGGCGGGCGGGTGCGCAGCATCTCCGCTGCCTGAGTGCGGGTCATCGGCTGTGTATCGTTCCCAACGCAGTCGACTTCACCGACAAGCCGGTTCCGATCGATCACGATGCGGATCCGGTCTCCGTCCCGCAGGCGTCCAATCGGTCCCCCGGCCAAGGCCTCCGGCCCGACATGCCCGATACAGGCACCGGTGGAGACTCCCGAGAACCGGGCGTCCGTGATCAATGCCACGTGGCGTCCAAAGGGCAGGTGTTTCAGCGCAGAGGTCAGTTGATAGGTCTCCTCCATCCCGGTTCCCATCGGGCCCGCACCGATGAGCACGATGACATCCCCCGCCCGGATCTGCCCGTCCTTGATCGCCGCCATCGCTTCGCGTTCGCGAGTGAAGACGCGCGCCGGACCCTCGTGGCGATAGATTCCATCGGCGTCGACCACGGTCGGGTCGATGGACGTGCTTTTAATCACCGAACCTTCGGGTGCCAGGTTACCCCGCGGGAATGTCACCGTGCTGGTCAAACCGCGCTCACGGGCCTGAGCCGGTGAAAAAATCACCTCGTCGGGATCCACCCCGTCGAGCTCAGTCAACCGCTCCCGGAAGCGTCGGCGACGATCACTGCCCTTCCAGGCGTCCAGGACCTCGCCCAGCGTCACCCCGGTGACGGTTCGAACAGTCGTGTCGAGCAGGCCGAGTTCGCGGAGGTGACACATGACCTCGGGAACACCGCCGGCGAGGAAGACGCGGACCGTCGGATGATGAACCGGACCATTGGGCAGCACCGAGACCAGGCGGGGCGTGCGTCGGTTGACATCGATCCACTCTTCCACGGTCGGCCTGCGGAGGCCCGCCGCATGGGCAATGGCGGGGATGTGGAGCAAGAGGTTGGTGGATCCACCGAAGGCGGCATGCACCACTATGGCGTTGCGGATCGAAGCATCCGTGAGGAGGTCGGAGCCCTTGATCCCGGCACGGTCGAGTTGGATCAGAGCTTCAGCCGAATCCACCGCGATCTGATGCCACACCGCCGATCCGCTTGGAGCCAGCGCCGTGTGCGGCAGCGCCATTCCCAGGGCCTCGGCCACCACCTGGGCGGTGGCCGCCGTTCCCAAGAATTGGCATCCGCCCCCCGGGCTGGCGCAGGCCCGACACCCCAGGTCAGCCGCTTCCTCCATCGTCAACCGGCCGTGGGCAAACCGGGCGGCAATCGTCTGGATCGTTCCAGCGTCCTCCCCCCGTTCTGGCGGCAGCGTCACCCCGCCCGGCACCAGGACGCTGGGCAGTCCCCCCTGCCCGGCCAACGCCATGAGCATCGCAGGCAACCCCTTGTCGCAGGTCGCCACACCCAGGATTCCCCGACGTTGCGGGAGCGATCGTGCCAATCGACGGAGCACGATGGCCGCATCATTCCGGTAGGGAAGACTGTCGAACATTCCGACCGTCCCCTGGGTGCGGCCGTCGCACGGATCGGAAACATAAGCGGCGAAAGGCAATCCACCCCGGGCACGCAGGGCCTCGGCGGCGGCGCGGACCTGAAGACCGAGTTCCCAGTGGCCGGTGTGGAAGCCAAGGGCGATCGGGGATCCGTCCTGGGCACGAAGTCCGCCGAGAGTGCTGAGGATCAGATACTGCGGACGACCCAGTTCGGAGGGTTCCCAGCCCATCCCGGCATTCTGGGTGAGACCGAACAGGTCGCCGCTGGCCCACTCCCGGAGCATCGCCTCCGTCAGGGGCAGCTTTCCGGCGGGTCCAACCGCACGGCTGCGGACGTCATAAACACTTTCGGGAGAATTGAGGCTGGGAATGACAGGCATGGAGAGAGTGGGGGCAGAGAACCAGAAGATCCCCGGCAAGACGAGACGGGATTCTTCCCGCCGACTGGAACCGCATACCGATTGCCTCCGCCTACCCACCGTGCGGACCACGTGTCGACCAAAGGCCACGAACTTCGCGAAGCGTCCTGGAGTGCGCGTGGCGTCAGCCACCGCTTGGGTCGCGGCCTCCTCGGACGCCTTGGACGTACCCTGCCCCCGCCAGCAAGGATTCCTCACGCGAAGGCGCGAAGCCGCGAAGAGAGACGCCCGATCCGGGCAGCGAAGCGGCGACCGGGTGTGAACGGAACTCCCGCCGTCTCGAGGGCAAGAGGCGGAAGTGAGGACGTGCGCCTCGTGCCGGATGAGGTGGAGAAGATCAAGCTCCCGCAGAGACTCGGGATCATCCGCCCAAGACCTGCGTTCCGCTGATCCTACGGGTTCGAAATCCGCCAACCGGTTCCCACCGCTTGCCGAAGGCACAAGACGGTTGCAAGCCACCCCGAATGGCGCTCTTCCAAAATCGCCTCAGGAACACAATATCAACTCTACTGGACTGCTCCCATTGCCTCCCCAATGAGACCACAGGGAGAGGCAGGCATGGGATTGGAGATCGCAGAATTCAACTCCAGGGCCGGTCCTCAGGGATTCCTGAACACGACCAGACGAACCGCACCGGCCCCAGCGCCGCTGGACGTCCTCCAATCCGTTTCGCTGCCAACCTGAAAGCTGCCGTCTCCGTTGGGATCCTCAATCCAGTCCGGAGTCCCATCACCGTCCGAATCCAGAGGGACACCCGCAATAGAAGTCCTGAGGTAGTGGAATCCGATGCCTACCTGGTTCGCACCGGCCGCCACCAGATCGGTCCTGAGGGTGTGGTGGAAAAGCCCAGCCGTGATGCCGGTGCGAAACCCGACTGCCAGCAGGCTGGACAGATTTCCCCCACTGGTGGGGTAATAGTTCGGACCGAGCGGACCTGGCGCATAATCGGCCACCCCCGGAGTCGGGTTGTTGTTCCCGCCAAGAGTGGCCGCACTTCGATACCCATTGTTGGAGGCTGTCCAGGACGTGCCACCAGGCTTCTGGTTTAAAATCCCGTCAAAGACATTGTCGCGCAGGGTCCACGTGCCGTTGATCCCGGAATTCAGGGTCAGCGTTCCACCGATCCACAGGTTGTTGTAGGCGTTGAGGGCGAAGCTGCTGTAGCCGGGAATGGCATCCTGAAACAGATCGACGGAGGCACGATGCCACCGGTTGTTCTCCCAAATCAGGGATTCCCCGCTGGAATACGCATAGGTTGAAAAGCGCGGATTCCACAACTGACAGTCCTTCATCGTCCAGACCACAATGCCGGTGCCTTCCGCCGTGAGAATCCGACGGCGGGTCGTGGTTTCCGCTCCGGCACCGAACCCGGTGAATCGCATTTCCACCCGGGGCACTGGACTGCCTCCCAGGGAGCTCAGCAGGCTGGACGTGGATGGTTCCGCCGACGTCTCCTCCTGAACCAGAGCCAGACGGGTCAACCAGTTCAGTTGGTTCGGGCTTCCTCCGCTTCGCAGGATCGCACCGTTGCGGAGATTGATTCCCACCGTGCCATAGGTCGCAAGACGCACCCCGTTGGTCAGCGTCAACGTGGCGTTGGTCAAGGTGACGCCCGAGGCGGCGTAATCGATTCTCGGATAGTGAAAACCGCGGTCGAGTGTCCCCGTGTCCAGCGCGACAACGGGTCGCAGGGTGGTGCTGAAAGCGATCTCGCCCACCAATTCCAGCGGGGCTTCGGTGGTCATGACCCTCAGGTCCGTGGTCAGGGCGGGGTCCACCCCCGCCGTGCCCGTGTCCCGATGGGGACTATCCGCAGGAAGATAGTGGGCTCCGCCTCGAAGCGTCTGGAACAGGCCGGTGCCCAGCGACGTTTCCACCGTGTGACTTCCACCGGTATAACTACCGAACAATCCGTTGGTGACCCGATTCAGGATCGAATTGCGCACGGTGATGGCCGCGTTGTTGGCGAACACACCGGAAACCGCCAGCCGATGGGCCCCGTCCACCGTCGCGTGCTCGACCACGGCGGTGGCGTTGCCAGTGCCGCCAAACACCCCAGTGGATGCACGGGTGACCAGAAGGTTCTGGGCGGCGACCGCGGTACCGCCGGTCAACCGGATTGCTTCTCCCACATCGACAAATTGTGCGTGTCGCAGGGTGTGACCCGTTCCGGTGGCATATTCCACGCCTCGACGGAGGTTCCGGACCCGAAGGCCATGGATCAGGGTGGTGGTGGGACCATTGATTCGCAGTCCGGATCCGCCATAGCCGGCGTGCGTTAGCGGGGTGGTTTGGCCGGGAGCGGTCTCGCCGAATCCGGAATCGTCGCGGGCGGTGAGCGTGACCGGCATCAGTGGGTTGGCCAGCCAGACGAGGCTGTCGCGGATTTCGATGCCCGCAGACGTACTGGGATCGAACTTGATCACCGCGCCCGGTTCGAAGGTGGTGGTTCCGTAGAGGACCACGCTTCCGGCAACCCAATACATCGCGTCACTGCGAAATACCATATTGGCGGTGCCGGTGGTGACGGAGAGGTAATCGAGGACCAGACCGGGGCGCCCCAGATGCTGGATCAAGGCGGTATCCACGGAAGGATCCAGGCGCCGCATCCGAGCGGTCTGAACCCCGGTCCGTCCGGGCTTGGTCGCTCCCGCCCAGAACTGTTCGCGCGAGGATCGGCGCACTGGTTGGATGCCGGCCCCACCCGGATTCGGTGGCAGTGCATCGAGAGCATCCTCAACGCGGTGAAGAGGAACCGCCTCGACGAGGAAACGGCGGCCGTCCCGTTCCTGCACCCATTCCTTGACCATCAGACCGAGGCTTTCGGCGTCCTCACCCAAGTGAAAGAACCGGCCGGTGCCGATACGGATCGATCCGAAATCGAGTTCGACATCCGCCTCAGCCTGCTCGCCATGCTTGCGTCCAGCCTCCGACTTTGAGCGACCAAGGGAACGAACTTTTGGCTCCACGAGTTCGTCGAACTCCGTCCAAACCTCCAAACGGGACGACGCCGAGGAGAGGCCGAATGATTCCGGGGACGGCGGAGCTTCTCGGAGAACCACGTCCTGTTCAAATCCAGAGCGTGTATAGGTGTAGCGCAGATCCACTGTGACGAAGCCCGTGAGGGCGGCTGGATAAATGACGACGTTCTTTTCAGTCAACAGACCGGTCGTATCGCTCAACTCGGCCAACAGAACCGATTCGCCGCTGGCGGTATCATGCCAGCCGATGCCGTACACGTGACTGGAGAGCAACCGACCGTCGGGTAACCGATGTTGCACGGCGGCGGGCGTGTTTGGATTGGAGGCGAGGGTCACCCGATGGCTCCCCTTCCATGCCCGGGCAGCACCGGGAACGAGTTCGAAGGCCTCCTCCGATTCCTGCCACTCACCGCGTTCGTCCCGATAATGTAGGCCGGTGGCAAGTTCGATGATGGAATTGGTGGTGGTGGAGATGGAGCCGTCCGCAGCGGTCTCGGAGGACAGGACCTCCAGGACCCGTTCGTGGGCGGAGCGAGAAATGGTGCGGAGCTTCGGGCTCCCGTTCCGTTTCACGCTCTGAGCCTGCACGCCCAGAGCGATAAGAAATGCGATGATCCAATACGGAAATCGACGAGGGTTGGAAATGTACATTCGGCGTAGGGGTTTCTGCTGTGGGGAATGGAGCAAACGTTTTTGGCCCTGCAAGTTCGTTTTCAATAATTCTGCAGAGCCCCATTCCGAACTGACCGACCCCTCCAATCCCTCCTTGTATAAGAATCCTCGATCTGGAAGCGGAGCTCAAAGCCCGGCTCCGACGATCCGGGCCGTATCCGCTCGGTGCTTTCAGGTCTGTCGATTGCTTTCCCACGGGATCGGCATGGGTCCCACGAGCCGGTGTCGCATGACGAGTGTCCGGATTGGTCGGTTCAGGGCTGTTGCACCGTAGTTGCGATTGTCGATGTCGAGGTAGGCGACCCCGAACGATTGCTGATCCCGTAATGGGCATCGCCATTCGGACTCAGATTCGAGAAGCGTCCGCCGCAGCTCGTGCCGGTGGCCTCCACCGCCGCTTGACGGGCGAAGTGGGCGTAAGGCTTGGCCGAGAGTGGGTGGCTCGAAGCGAGGAGAGTCGCAGCGCCGGTCTCGTCCCCGGGTCGAACGGCGACTCCCAGCCACAGTTCCTGGCCAGTGAAGAGGTCGGCAACGAGATTAACCCGAGACGTGAATGGCCCGCTGGTGACGGTGACATTGTCATTCAACACCGCGCGGTAGACGGGCACTTGGTTGGTCGGGGAGTGATACAGGACGAAGATGAAGTCGCAGGTGGCGTTGGCAGGCTGATCGTTGCCGTTCAGTTTGCCCCGAGACGTGAAGCCCGTTCCCAACGGCGCGGCGGCAGCGGGCACGACTCCAGCCACGCAGGCAGCCATCAGTAGGAACAGCGAAGAACCCGGTTTGGCGGAACAGCATCATATTCAATCGCGTTCGATGTGCTTGAACGGACATGACCCTGCCGGGATGACCGTGGATGGGGAATTGGACCTCGGTCGCAGATTGAAGGTGTTTTGCTCAACCATCTCCAACTTCTGGAGGAGACGGTCCAGGGGCGCATTCTGGCGCTGCCCCCGGTGGTCGAAGTGAGTCCTCTGGCGATCCCAGGGAGACTCATGGGGGCGCAACCGACCCTGCCGCTGGGGCGTGGGGTGGGAAGATGCGGGCGAGGACGCCCACGCTCCCAGGTGAGACAGTGTCTGGATGCGCCCCGATCCAACGGCATCGTTGCCCGGCCTGCATCTCGGCGGTAAGGTCGGAAGACAGGCGAATCCCACTCCCATGAAGCAGCCGTTTTCATTTTGGAAGCGCCACCTCGATTCGGACGCGTCTGGGTCCTTTGGACAAAGGCGTTCCCCTGACGTCGAAGGCCTTTCAGCGGGCAGCTTCCGTCCCTCCGGGATGAAACCACCCGCCCTGCGTCGCCTTGCTCCGGCTAAACCTCTTGACGCCTTTGCCCCTTTTAGAAAGGAGAACTACTGCCCATGAAGATGACCCGATTGATCCCGATGCTGCCCGTCCGGAGCATGCCTGACGCTGTTGACTTCTATTGCCGAATGCTGGGCTTCGAAGTGGAGAAACGGAACAACGACTGGGGCTGGGCCATGCTGCGCTTCGACGAGTGTCGGCTGATGGTGGATCAGTCGATCAATGCGCATCCGACGGCCCATCGCGACCCGATCCTCTATCTCTACCCCGATGACATCGTGGGATATCACCGCCGGGTCCGGGAGAACGGGCTGACCGTGCCTGAACTGAGCGTCACCTTTTACGGGCTCACCGAGTTCCGGCTGAACGATCCTGACGGCAACCGACTCTGGATCGGTCAGGAGACCGCGGAGCAGACCTGACCCAACTCGCGCTTGATCTGACGATTTCCGCGGGCAGCAACCCCCTCCTCCCACCTTGACACTGCCGCCGGCGGAGCGGGACGGTGGAGACCTTGATGAGAACGCCTGTCAAACCCCGCCAATCCCGCCGCGAATTCCTCGTCGCTTCGGCGGTGGCCGGTCTCGCGATGTCGGTTCACCCCGTGACCGCCCAAACCCTGATCGTGACGCCGTCAGACGACCTCGAATGCGGCGAGGCGAAAATCCCGGGCCTGGACGGCACCGCGCTCCCGATCTATCACGCGGCTCCTAAACGGGCCGGAAAGTTCGCCACCATCCTCGTCATCCCGGAAATTTGGGGCGCGCACGAACACATCAAGGACGTCGCGCGACGCCTCGCCATGGCGGGATACTTCGCCTTGGTCCTCGAGCCTTATGTCCGGATCGGGGACCTGACCAAGCTCACCGAGATCAAAGACGTCATCGGCGGTGCCAACCGCCTGACCGACGAACAATGCTTTTCGGATCTGGATGCCGCAGTGAAGTGGGCGGGTGGACAACCGAAGGCCGACATTGATCGGTTGGGCATCACCGGATTCTGTCGCGGTGGCCGGACGACCTGGATGTACACGGCCCACAGCAAACGGATCAAAGCCGGGGTCGCGTGGTACGGCGGACTGAATCCGAATCCCCCCACCCAACCGCTGACCCCCGTTGATATAGCGGCGAAGCTCAACGCTCCGGTGCTGGGGCTCTACGGCGGGGCGGATCAGGGGATTCCCCAAGCCACGGTCGATCGCCTCCTCACTGTCCTGGCGGCGTCGGAGAAGGGGAAGAAATCCCAGATCCACGTCTATCCGGGTGCGCCGCACGCATTCCATGCAGATTACCGCCCGAGCTATCGGAAGACCGAGGCGGAGGATGGCTGGAAGCGCATGCTGGCGTGGTTCGCCCAGAACGGCGTCGTGTAAGTCGGAAGTAGGAGGTTTCGGACGCGCCACGGACTCGCGGAGCTTGTCCCTCCGGAGGACAGAGCCTCCTGACGTTGACGCCTACGGATCCGACGAGGCGGGCCTCACCTCGACAACCGATAAAACCGCTCGGGAGCCTGGACGTCGATCGCGTAGGGCCCGATCACCACCGGTCCCGCCAGGTCCATCCATGGGCCATCGGGCGATCCGCTTTCCTGAAGGAGGAACCCGCCCCGGGACCAGGACAGGCTCGTTCCGGATGCGTCCGTGGACAGGGTCAGCTCCGGTCGTTCAACCCGGGGTTGAGCGATCGCCAGAGACAAGCCGAAGGTCATGTCGGCCGAGCGGGCATTGTAATTGTGAACCTCCACCGCCAGCAGGTTTTCCCCGGAAGTCAGGAATCCGTCCCCGGAAACTTCAAACACATCGTCACAGGTCGCATCTCCGGAACAGGGGTACCAACTCGCCAGAGTACTGGAGGTGATGGACTCCGGAGCTACGGGCATGCGCAATCGATGGAGTTCCGTCCCATTCAGGTACAGAACGGCCCCGTCATCAATGCGTCCGACGAATCTCAGCCGGGTCCCGGGCGAGATCGTCCCGGCCTGAAAGCGGGTGCGGAAATAGTAGGTGATATAGGGATAGCCGGTCGCGAGGTTGTAGCTGGTGATGCGGGATCCGACCGGTTCGACTCCGGCAGCCGGACTGGTTCGGCTGGTGTGAACCCAGAGAACCCCATTGCCGGGACCGTCCCAGGCAGCATCGTCATACACCGGTGAAATCCATGCCTTTCCATCGACGGCGCCCGCAGCGTGACGCCACGCTCCGTTGATGGGAATTACCTCTAACGGAAGGGAGTAACTGACCGTGCGCAACCGTCGGACGCTGGAAGCGTGCGTCGAGCCATCAACTGCCGACACCGAGACCGCACGGTAGAAATAGTCGGTGGCTGCAACGAGCGAGCGTAGCAAAACGGCATGTCGGGTGGTGGGGGACGCGACCAGATCCGTGCTTTGACCCAGATCAACGGTCGGGCCGAACTCCAGACGGGTGGTGGCCAACTCGGGGGTGGTCCAGGTGATCGAGGCGGCGACATCATCCGGGATTGCGGTGAGGTCGTCGATGTAGCCGGGAAGCGGCTTGGCGAAGACCCCAAAATGACTTCCGACAGTCCGCTCCTTGCCAGAGTCGGCGACCGCGCTGGGCAGGTTGATCCGGACCGATTCGCCCGTGCTGGATTCCATGGCCATGGTGGCGGAGCCACCTCCATCCATGTTGACGGCGTCATAGGCTCCGACGAGCAGCATCCAGGCTCCGGTCTCGAAGTCATACGCACCGGTGCTGTGGGATTGGCGTCCGTCGATGCAGAGCAGGTAAAGGAAACGACGGTCGAGGGATACCCCAATGGCGGTGCGCGGATTGGTGTCATGGATGAAGCCCGGGCGATTCAGGTACTGACGACCGATGTTCACTCCTTTGACGACCACCGGATAGTCACCGGTGACGGCGCTATAGACCCCGATTGTCGGGACGGCCGGCCAGTTGGTGTGCACAACGGTGGCGCGGTTGGCGACATCGAAGAGGACCGAGGCGGTCCGTTCGGCCGTGTTCTGGGGTGACACCACCTTGCCTTCGGAGACTTGCAAGCCGCTCACGTACATCGGTGTTCCCTCAGCCAGGTAGTATTCCTGTGGATCGAAGAAGTTCGCATTTACGGCCACTTGCAGGCCGTGGTTCTCGACGAACCGGCTGACGGTCATCCCGGCAGTCTCGCGGGATCCCTGGGAAAAATTGGTGAGGCGCGGAGTTGGCAGCAACCGGATATCGGGATCCTGCAGGTCCACTCGGAGGCAATACATGACCATCCGATTCTGGAAGTCGCCCGCGGCGGACGAATTGGTGCCGCGCATCAGGTCGATGCCCTTGAACAGGGGCTCCCAAGGGGAAACAGACGGGGCGGCGGCCAGCGGGACTGCCATCCCCAGCAGCAGGGCCAACCCCAGAAAGAACCGGGAACGAATGCCTCTCCATGCCGGAAGCCGGGTGGAAAAGGAAGGAAACCAAAGCTCAAGGGGACTCATGGAAATGGACGCGAAGGTGGAAGGATCATCGCCCGCTGTATCGGTAGTCATAGCCCGCGATCGGATCGCGGGTATAAGCGGCATTGAAACCGTCATAGTAAATGGGCGTCAGCGCCACCCGGCCATCGACGAATCCCACGACGCTTTCGGCATCACGGTAGAACGGAGCATTGCCATTGCCAGTCCGGCTACGATGCCACGACAGGGGACCGTGGGCGGTCCACTCCATGAGCAGCAGGGTTCGTTGGGGATCCGAGATCGAGCCGACCTGCCAACCGGCGATGGAGGGCACCCCGGGCAGGGTTACGCCGTTGAAGCAATAGCTGCCGTAGTCGAACCGGGCGGTCTGATGAAAGGGCTTTGGGTCGGTGTAACCCCGGTCATCCGGGCACGCGAACCTAACATCCGCCGGCGAAGACGGACCGACGATTCCGGCGTAGCCCTTCACCTGTTCCTTGTACCACCACTGGAGTTCACCGGGTGCCTCCTGTGCCGCGGGCAGGCGCTGGACGTGGTTGTCGGCGAAGAGAAGGATTGCTTTGGTAACCTGCGCAACATTCTCCCGACAGGTGGCGAGACGGCTTGCCCGACGCGAACGTTCCAAGGGCACCAGGACCAAGGCGGACAAAACCAACACCGTGGCCAGCACCAAGACGAGATCGAGCCGGGTGAAGGCACCGTACCGCGGGATCGGTGGCAACTTCATCGGTCAGGGGCGAGAGTTGGGACCGCTGGCCAGTCGCTCGTACTGGGATTCGAAGCGATTACCCGCGGCATCTGCACGCGCCACGATCCCTCCATGCAACAACCCGCGCTCGACCATCAGCGAGAGATTGATGTAGCGAGGGAGATACCCGGGACAGAAAGCGACGACCCGGGGTTGGATCAGCCCAAGGGCGGCCCGTTGTTCCTCGCTCAGGAGCGGGGGTCCCATGAAGGAGACCAGCACATCCCCCGCCTTGGACCGGCGCATCAATTCAAAAAAATCGCCCGGGGGCACCTGAACCATCCGCAGGGGATCGACCTGAAATTTCCGGATGACGTCCGCCTTCGCTCCGCTCCGCCCCAGTTCAGCCTCAAAGGACGCGAGAGCGACATCTACCGCCTTCTGGGGGAACTCCGCGGTATCCCGGATCAGGACGGTCACGCGACCGTTGGCACTGCGCAATCGGAGGGTCTCGTGGGCCATCTCCCGACCGATCCGCTCGGGGATCCCGGTCTCGACCGAGGGCGGGACCGGGACAAACGTCACCGCGAGCGCCACGGCCGCGACGGCGGCGGCGCCGAGTGCGGAAAGGAGGAGTGATCTGCGTGCAGCCATGATCGCGCCGGCAATTTCAAAAGATTCCGCGCGGCTTGGAGAAGATCACGTTGCTCATGCCATTGGCGAAGGATTCGCTGAGGGCAGCGCGAAGGGTGGGAGTCTTGGTGGTCTTGACGCTGCCATCGGCGAATGCGAGGCAACCGCTTCGAACGTGCAACTGCTGATCCCAGGAGGCATCGATGGAATTGCCCAGGAACTGACTCCAGGAAGGGTCGAAGCCCCCGCCCCCGCCGTTCACGTTGAAATCGCCCGAGAGGATGCTCATCGGCTTCTGGTAGTCCACCAACGTGCCAACGAAATAGCTCACGTTCATCAGTCCATCGAGATCGACCCAGTTGGTGCCGGCCTTGCGTTCCTTGTCCGAGGCACAGACCAACACCCGGGGCGCAGCGAGTTCGTTGGAGGCAACCCTGAAATGATCGGTCCAATCGGGCGACCCGAGGGAACCTCCATTGGTGTAGGACAGGCTCCAAGGGAACTTGTCGCCCTTGTCATTGGCCCAGACGCGGAAGCCGAGGGACATCTGCCGCTGGTTGTTGAGGCACACGGTGACCTTGGCCTTGGCTTTGGCCGAACTCAGCGCCGGCAGGAGCAGTCCTGCCAGAATCGCGATGATGGCGATGACCACCAGCAACTCGATCAAGGTGAAGGCCCGCGCTCCCGGACGCCCCCGCCAGATCGAATGACACCCACCCGGATTGCAGCCCGGCACCCCTTCGTCTTTCATTCAATTTTCACCAGTCGCAGCGAAGCCTTTTCGAACCAAACCCGGCCCGAACGGCTGCGAAGCTCGCACATCAATGACAGATCCCGAGCCTGTTCGGCCACGCGGAAATCAACCATCAGTTCCCGCCAATTGCTGTCTCACACCAATTCCTGAGATCTCCCCTCCTCTCCTAGCACGCGCAGTGCCGCGCCATGATGACGGCCAAACTCCATGGGTTTAACTTCACGGGTCGCCACCCGGGCCTGAAATCGGTATCGCCCAGGCTCCAGGTGGACCGGCGCCCGCCACGAGGAAGCGGTCACCTCCCCAGCCCGCAGGGCCAAGGAGGGAGCCCCACCCGGGCCGTCCTCTTCCCCTGCTCCACCGTCCGGCGGCAGATCGGTGGGCTCCCAACCTCCGATCTGGGCCACGCCCTGCTTCCAAACGGGGAGGACCGAAACCGGACCCGCCAGCGTTTGCATGACGAACGCGCTGCGGCCCTGAAGCCGACGACGCAAGTCGATGACGCCAACCGCCAGCGCCGCCCGTTCAGCCCCGCGGAGGTGGGGTTTCAGCGCCGTCGCCTGGCGATCAATCCACACATCCCAAGCCGGCAGATCGAACAGTTGGCCCGCAACCTTCCGGATCGCCTGACCCCACGCCTCCCCGCCCTGTGGGGTCGTGATCAAACCACGCGCCACCGCGCCGGACATCTGCGGGGACAGGGGGAACCGGTCGCTCACCAACAACTGGTCCATCCCCCACGGGATCCACTCCATGTCGTCTGCTGAAAAACGGAGGCGGTAATTGTTCCGGGCCAGCGCATACCCGTCGCGGTGGGCCAACAGCACCTCGGCTGCTGCGAAGCGAAGGAACCGCTCCCGATCGAGGAGTGGCCCCATCCGCTCCCATCGATTCGATGGATCCGCGGTTGCCACCGCATCGGCGAGTTCCGACCAACGCCGTCGCGCGGCTTCCCGAAGCCGGGCGTCGGAGCCAGACTTAAAGGAGAGTTCCCCGCCGACGTCGGCGGAGCTCCCGGGTTCGGCGATCACGCCGGCTTCCGTCCCTCCGGCCCGCGCCGCAAAGATCGGCGTCAACCCCTCCTTGAGCACGTACCATCCCAGGCCCCGACCATTGACCTCGACGCGAGCCCACAGGATCCGGGGAGATGGAATTCCGACTCGACGGAAGGCCTCTGCGCCGAAGGCGGCGTCCAGATGCCCGGGGTCCTCGGCGCAGTTGTCGAGGTGAACCCGGCCGACCCCGCGAAACACCGGTAGATCGGAGGTGGAATCCAGCGTGAGTCCCGGACGTTGATCGACCGGTTGAAAGCTTCCGATCGCGCCCTTGATCCGAAGTCGGACCCGGATGACAGGCCCCTCGTCCACGGTCACGCGGGCGGAGACCCAGTCGCGGGGTTGGCTTCGAAGACCCCGTTCCGCCGCGGGATCCCAGGTGATTTGAACACGGGCGAGGGCGGGCCCCTGCTCCCAGGCGTCCTCCGCGTGGAGGCACACGCCCAGGAAGCAGAGCAGAAGGCACGCCCCTCGAATCACGGCTTCCTTGCCTCCGCGGTCGGCCGGCGGAGGACCACCAACGCATTGGCACCGGGTCGCGGCCGCCCCTCGGAGGGACTGTTCACGACCTGTCCGAGGACCCACATGGCGGCCGATCCACCGCCGTCCAGATTGATCGCCTCCTCGCAACCCAACTCGAGCATGTACGCCGCCAATTCAGGAAATGTCATTCCCACGGAAAGGTCGGGCTGACGGCCATCCACTTCAACGAGGTAGATATTGGTCTTGCTCCATCCCACCGCCGAGCGCGGATGACGCACCTGAAAACTGGACCAGCTCATGGCCTTGCCCCCGCGTACGAGGGTTGGCCCGCCTCCCAGCGCGGTCTCGACGCCAGTGAGGTCCGGTTGTGTGGCGAATTCCAACTGAACTTCTGCACCCCGGGTCAGTTTCCGGACCGATTCCGGCAGGCGCGACCCGATGGACAGGACCAGTCCATCCCTGGGCACGATGGAATCCCCCCCCGGCTTGATCTCGGCAACGCGCGCCCGAAGGGTCTTGCCGACCTGCAAGGGAAGCCAAGCCTGACCGGGAACATTGGTCAGGATCAAGTCCACCCCGCCGGAAGTGCGCGTGGTGGCCCCAATCATGGGGCTGTAGAGAACCACCGTCTCGGATTCGCGAAGCTCATTCAGCCCCATGGGGTGGCTGGACCCATCCGGCCAGCGGACCCGGAGGCTGGTATTGAAGACCGCCGCATGCGGTTCCCCGGCCGCGTCGATCCAGAAGCCCGCGTGCCCCGCAGGGGCGCTGATCAGCTCCCCATTTCGGATCTGCACATCCCGTGGATCGCCCCGGTAGTCATCCTCGGTCGTGTAGAAATCTCCGTTGACGGCGGCCAGCGGAGTTCCCCAGGCGGCGGGCAGGTCCCTGAGTTGATCGGTCAACAGGCTCATCCCGATGCTTCCGGATCCGCCGGTCGTACTGGTCAGGAAGAAGTCCCGCCGGCTTCGGTCGAACTTGAAGACGTGGATCGACCAGTTCGGGTCGGACCGCTGATCGTTCCGGTACGAAAAGCCCCGGTCGGCCGGAGCGGCAGTGAGGGTTGGGGCGGGCGCGGGGGATTCCGCGCAGATTGGCAGGAGCGCGAGCAGGCAGGCGAAGAAGCCAACGACCGCCCAGCGCATCGGCGGTTGGTTCGAGATCCACCGCGGCGACCCGAGGTCTGTATCGGCGGCGCCGAGTTGCAAGTCTGCTTTCAAGCGCATGACCGGAGAGGATTTCAGGGACGTTGAGTCGGCTTTCGGACCAGCACCAGCGAGTTGGCAATCGGCCGCTCGCCGCCATCACAGGGGCTGTTCCGGATCACCCCGGCACACCAGAACGTGGCAGATCCTCCCCCGTCGAGGTTCATGGCCTCGTCGCATCCCCACCGCAACATCGTGGCCCCCAACTCCTCAAGGGTCATCCCAACCGAGAGTCCTGGCTGTCGGCCATCCACCTCGACCAGCACCAGGTGCGTCCGACTCCAGCCCATGGCCGCCCGTGGATGACGCTGCAGCATCGAACTGAACTGGTAGGAATCGGAGCGGGGCGGAACGATCTTGAGGACCTTGCCGCCGCTGACCAGAAGCGGACCGCCACTGATGGCCTGGGTGGAGCCGGAAAGATCCGGGAGGGTGGCCAGGTGGATGTCGATCGACGTGCCCGCGGGAACCGCCGCGAGGGACGGATTCTTCCGCAGCACGGCTTGACCCACCGAGAGAACCCATTGACCGGGTTCGATCGCACTGTTCCCCCCGTCGCGTACCGCCTTGACCGTAAAGGCCGCCTTCATCCCGACGCGGGCAGCGGCAGTCGCGTTGGTCCCGGAAGGCACGAGGATCCATTCCCGTCCGCCGGAGGTGCGGGTCGCGGCACCGGCGGTGGGGGTGAAGAGGACGGCCTCGTTGGGTTCGCGATTCTCATTGAGCCCGACTGCCAGGCTGGCTTCCGGAGCCCAGGAGACCCGGATGGAGGATTCGATGTTGGTCGCATGCGGTTGCCCGGCAGCATCCAACCAGAAGCCCACTCCTCCGACGGGCGCACTGATCATTTCGCCATCAATGATCTGCAAGCCCCGCGGATCCCCCGCGTAGGCGCGGTCACGCTCATAGAAATCCCCGTTGACGGCGGCCATTGGCGTGCCGGCGACGGCCGGGATCGACTGGACCTGCTGGCTCAGGGTCGAAAGGCCGAGGGCACCGCGCCGCGCGTGAACCGAGACGAACCGGAAGTCTCCTGCGTCCCGCCGGGCTCGCACGACGTGAACGGACCAGGGACCGCGTGAGAGAATCTCATTGGTATAGGTGATCCCAGGGGCGAACTCGGCCACCGGAGTCGACTGCGGACCGGCATGGGACGACTGCCCACACCCGACCAGGACCGCGGCGAGAAGGATGATAGGAATGCAGCGGTTCATCCCCAGTCGGGGCGGGGCGACCGGGATCCGGGAGGCATCACGGGGAAAATGGAATCGGCGCATGGAAAAGGTTCAGACCAAAGCCAAGGGACACCTCGAAGTCAGACACACCCACCAGCGAAAAGGTTCCGCTCGATCCTCACTTTGTTCCCAGGCAATGCAGCTTGCGGGCTGTGCGAACGAAGATCTGATCCTGGGCGACCGCCACGCTCCCCCTGCACGGGCCCTCGCCCTCGAAGTCCAGGGTGCCGAGAACGCGAAACTCATCGCCGGCATCGCAGACCACCACGGTTCCATCCTCGCTATGGAGGTAGATCTTGCCGTCGGCCCCCGTGGGTGAACCCCAGATGACCTCGCGCACAGGGAGTTTCCCGCTCCACTTCTTTTCGCCGGTGACGGGGTCGAGGCGGCTCAGGACCTTCTTGCCCCCATCGAGTATGAACAGCTTGCCATCCATGACGAGCGGAGTGCTCCAGTCGGTTGGGTTCTCGGCGTATTTCCAGGCAACATGAGAGTCGTCGAGGGTTCCGCGCCCGTCAGCCTTGTAGGCGACGACAGGCTGGCCCTTGGGTCCTGAAGCGTAGATCAAGCCCTGGTAACTGACCGGCGAAGTCACGATCCGGTACCAGTCATCCCGCTTCTCGTACAGGCGAGCCCGCCAGATCTCGGCTCCATCCGCCAACGAATGCCCGCTGACATGATCCCCGCCCACCACCAGCAACTGGGTGCCGTTCTTTCCACGGTACGGCATGGGCGTGGCATACGACTCCTGACTTTCAAGCGTTGAATCCGTCTTGCGCACCTGCCGCCACAGATCCTTGCCGGTGGCTGGATCAAGACAGAGGAGGAAGGATTCACGCTCCGGCTTGCCGTCGTAGAGCGGGTAGTCCGGCGGCATGGGGGAGCGCTGAAGGACCTGAATGTAGAGCCGTCCCTCGAACAGCAGCGGCGAACTCCCGTAGATCCACATCACTGAAAAACGACCGAAATCCTTGGCAAGACTTCGCTTCCAGACGGGCGCTCCGTCCATCCCGAACGCCGCCAGATCCCCGGTGCCGAACAACGAAATCACCCGCTGCCCGTCGGTCACGGGGGACGGGGCCGACATGTTGTTCCTGCCCTTGTCCTTGTTTCCGATTCCGACCTCGCGTCGCCAGAGTTCCTTGCCATCCCGACGGTCGAAATCGATCAGGACCAGATTGCCGGATTCATCGGGAGAATGGATGAAGACATGTTGATCCCAGATGATGGGAGTGGCACCCGACGGGCCTGGTACCGGGGTGGACCAGAGCACGTTGTCCTTTGCGAGGGCACCGGGCAATCCGGTGGCCCGGGTCGATCCATTGAAATTGGGGCCCCGCCATTGCCCCCAGTTTTCACCGGCCCACGAGGAGGAGGTCCAGGCCATTCCGACTGCCATTCCGATCCAAAGAATCGTTTTCATGATGTCACTGAGGTTGAGTAAGCCCCTTTTCGACCACCACTTGCCTATCCCATTCAACTTCAAAATCAGGTCCTGGGTCAGGCCGGGCGCTCAATCCTTCCGGAATCCGGCCCGCTTCAATCCCCGACGGATGACGGGGTGCCCCATCATCCGACGCCAGACAGATCCCGTCCGGTAGTTCTCGATCATCACGAGCATCGCGCCCTGATCGATGCCCAGAACGTCGGTCGCAACCCAGTCCCGGGACGGATTGAAGGCATCGCGATAGCCGTACCGGGTCCACAGGCGCTGGCCCCACTGGTCGTGGATGTGCCGCAGGGTGGGCAGGCAGATCTCCGGAGCGAACGGCACCGAAGCCACCACCGCGGTTGGAGCAATGGTTCCGTCGTCGTGCTCGGCAGGCGGAGCCCCGCGGGCGCCGTATCCATCGGGTCCATCGCAGGCCGTGATCCCCCACAGGTGCGGCCCGTAGCCAAGATGTCCGGACGGATTGGCGATGCAATAGGCCTGCTGGGCGAGGACGGCCCGGCGGGAGTTCTCGAAGTAGTCGATCCCCCGGGAACGCATCCAGGCATCGGATTGTCCCCGAAAATCGATCCAGCAGTGCGAGTATTGGTGGCCGAACAGCGGGGGGAAATCGAGGTAGGCCTGCGCATGATTGGTCTTCCACAGGTACCCCCGGGTCCAACCCTGCCAAGCAGTGGGAGGCAACGGATGCTTCGGAGCCCCCAGCGCCAGGAGGTAGAGGAGCATGCCTTCGTTGTATCCCACCCAACAGCGCGGGATGAACCCCTTCTCCGGGTACCAACCCATCGATAGCACATCGGTTCCATCGCACATCCAACGCCAGTCCACCCGCGCGAGCAGCGCATCCGACATCCGGCGGAGAGAACGTTCGACCGGATCTGGCCCGTCAAAGAAACGCGAGGCGTCCAGCGCCCCGGCGAGGAACAGGGCGGTGTCGATGGACGAAAGTTCGCACTTCCAGGCCCGGTGCCCGGACTCCATTTCGAGGAAGTGATAGAACCAGCCCCGATGCCCGATCGTTCCTTCGGCCGCGGGGCCCTGGGGGCCGTTCAGAAAGGTCGCGAGAGTCGATTGAACCCGCACCGCCGCCTCCTTCCGCCCGACATATCCCCGCTCCACGCCGATACACCAGGCACTCAGACCGAAGCCCACCGCGGCGATGCTGCACTTGGACTGAGGCGTGGATCGGTCCCGAACGAGACCATTGATGGGATTGGCTTCCACCCGGAAGTACTCGAAGGCCGCCCGCTCGATCTCCTCCAGCAAGTGCTCGTCGGATTGGATCCGGGGCGGAGGCACCGCATCGAGGGCAGACAGGCGGATGCCGAGCAGGCAGGCGACCAACGCCAGGCACTGAGCGAGATGGGGAAGGCGCGGGGACATCTCCATAGCATCCCGAGGAAGGGCGCGACCGGTCGAAACAAAAAAGAGCCGCCCCAAAGGGGCGGCTCCGTGCGAATCAGTTGACGACGAGTCTTAGTAGACGCGGGTCGACTCTTCCTCAACGACCGGCGACAGCAGCTGGTCTTCGGTCACGACCACCTTCAGGCGATGGTCGCCTTCGACGGCGCCCCTGCCCGTGATGGTGTAGGTGATGGACTGCTTGGCCCCGAGGCGGGGGACCGTCGGGAACTTGACGGTCTTGCCATCCACCGTGCCGCCCTGTGAGGACACCGGGGTGACCTCCTTGGCATACTGAGCGACGGTGTTGATGTTGGTCAGATCCGCATTGCCCTGGTTGGTGAGACGGATCGTGTAGAGGGTGGACTCTCCGATCTGGATCGGATCGGGTTCGTCGACGACCTCAACGAGGATGGCCGACAGGCCGAGCCAAGTGGTGCAGGCTTCGGCGTTTTCACGCAGGCCCTGCGCCGTATTCACACTGGCGACGTTGCACCAGCGACCGGCCTGGGTGGAAGTCAGCACGACGGCGAATTCCTTGTTCTCGCCCGGCTTGAGCGATCCCACGTTCCAGGTGGCAGTGTTGCCGGCGATCGATGCACCCTGGGCGCTGACGATCTTGGTCTGCGGCGGGGCGGTGTCGGTCACGACCACGCCGGTGAGTTCGGTGTCACCCGTGTTGGAGGCCACCAGCTTGTAAGTAGCCTGCTTGTTGAGGAAGCGCTTCTCGTCACCGGTCTTGACGAGCTTGAGGCCCGGCTTGACGACCGTGGTGCAGGCGTCGTCCTGGACGGTGCCGGCATTGCTGGACGTGGCGACTGCCACGTTGCAATGGCGACCGCGCTCGGAGGCCTTGAGTTTGACGGGGATCGAGCGGCTCTGGCCGGGGGCGAGGTCGCCCACGTTGAAGGTCTTCTCTGCCACGCCACCGAGGCCGGCCGGATACTTGTCCGTGACAACCACGTTCTTGGCGACGGCGGTTCCGGTGTTCTTGACGGTCACGTTGTAATCGACGTCGGCACCGAGCTGGGCGATCTCAGGCCCGGTCTTGTCGATCGCCAACTGGGGGCGACCCACGACGGTCTGAGCGCAAACCCGGGGATCGGCCTTGATGGTGGCGCAACTGGCGAGCGTGCCTTCCTTCTCGGGCTTCACCGTGACCTTGAGGGTCTTGCTCTCGCCGGCGTCGAGGTTGCCGAGGTTCCAGACGAGCTGGTTGCCATTGACCGTGGCCTGGGGCGAGGTGCTGACCAGCGTCACGCCGTCGGGGAGGGTGTCGGTCACGATGACGTTGCCGGCGCAACCGGTCGCCATGGGCTTGAGCTCGTAGGTGAACGGCTCACCGAGGACGGCCTCGGCCGGCATCGTCTTGGAAAGATTCACGAGGCCGGTCGTGATGGTCGTGGTGCAGGGTCCAGCCGGCTTCGGTGCCGGAGCGGGCTTGGCCTGGGCAATCACGACGGGAGCAACCTCCGGCTTTGCCGCACCGCGGAAGTACGGCGAGCGGCCGGTGTAGTAATCACCCACCAGAACTTCGTAGTTCTGGCGGTCGCGCGTCCGCATCTCGCGGTCGCTCTCTTGAGCCTGGATCGAGGGGAAGGCGAGGGCCGTAATGACCGCCGCGAGCCCCAGCGATATGCCGGAGTGGGTCCTGATGTTCATGATACTCAACTTGGATTTCAATTTGATGACGATGTCTGTCGCGCGGTACCGGCAGGCAGAGAAGGTACGGATGGGGAATTCAAACCAACCCGCGCATCGGGGAGCCGATGGCATCACGGCCCTTCAGTGCCAAGAACCACGCAACAAGGCCCACGGAGTGTCATGGGCAGCCTCGGAAGTCAAGCGTGCCGGACCATTCGTCACATGGAATGCATCCCCTAACTTGGGTGCTTCAGCCTCAGTTCCCTGCCCCGGAGGTCCACCCGCCCGACTCCCCTTCCCCACGGCGCATCTGGAATGGGACGGACTGCACCACCGCCAGCAGCAACTCCTGAAACTTCCCTCCGCCTTTCCGCAGGCGCTCCTGGATCTGCTCGAGGGCAGGACGGTCGTAATACTCCAATCCCCGGCCGAGGCCGTAGGTGAGCAACTTCTCGCTGAGACGGCGCATGAAATCCGTCTCACGATCGCGGGCCAGCCTCTCGTTGAGATCCCGATGATCGGCGAATTTCAGTCCCCCGGGCAGTTCGCCGGCGGTTTCGAGCGGCGCTCCCTCGTCGTCCGCACGGTATTGCCCCACCCCATCGAAATGCTCGAAGGCAAAGCCGATCGTATCCATCCGCTCATGACAGGAGGCGCAGGTGGGATCCTTGCGATGCTGCTCCATCCGTTCGCGCAGAGTTCCCTTCAACTCTTTCGATTCCAGTGAGGGGACCCCGGGCGGCGGAGGCGGTGGCGGCGTGCCCAGAATGTTTTCCATCACCCATTTTCCCCGCTTCACCGGCGAGGTCCGGGTGGGATTGGAGGTCAACGTGAGGATGCTCGCGTGGGTAAGCACTCCACCCCGGGACGCCTTCGCCGCCGAGACCCGGACAAACTCCGTCCCCCGGACCCCATCGATGCCGTAGTGCCGGGCGAGGCGTTCGTTCACGAAAGTGTAATCCGCGGTCAGGAACTCGCCCACGGGGCGATTCTCCCGCGCGATCGCTTCAAACAGAAGCTCCGTCTCCCGACGCATGGCCTGTCGAAGTTCGCCGTCGAAATTGGGAAACTTCACCGCATCCGGCGAAAGGATCTCCAGCGTCCGCAATTGCAGCCACTGGCCCGCAAAATTGTCCGTCAACGCCGATGCACGCGGGTCGGCGAGCATCCGCGCGACCTGGGAACGGAGCTCCTTCCGAAGTCGCTTCCGGGCGGCAAGGTCAAAAAGCACGTCATCGGGCATCGAGCTCCACAGGAAGTAGCTGAGGCGACTCGCCAAGGCGTACTCGTCCACGGGATGAACGGATTTCGGATTGTCCGGGTCGGCCTGCAATTCGCCCCGAAACAGGAAGTGCGGGGACACAAGGACCGCCGTCAATGCCTGTCGAACCCCTGCCTCGAATCCGTCTCCCTCCGCCCGCGCCTGCCGGTAGAGAGCCATCAAACGCTCCCGTTCTTCCGCCGCCACTGGCCGTCGGAATGCACGCGCGGCAAAAGCTTCCACCACCGCCTGGGCGGCTTCCACTTCGGTCATCCCGGGCCTGCGCGGAGCGAAGATCCGGCGATGGGACAGCGGCAATTCGGCGACTGCACCGGCTTTCGGGCCGATCCATTCGATCCCCAGCACGTGGAGGTTGCGGTCCTCGACCTTCTTGTTCTGGACGACACGACCGCTGGGGCGCTTCTCGTCTTCCATCCATTCCCGGTAATGATCGTTGAGAAAGGCGACCCCCAACTCGTGGGGCCCCGGGGAAACGTCCACCTCGACTTCGAACCACTTCGGGGAACCCTTGCCATTCTCGACCTCGATCTCCTCCAGCGCCTTCCCGTCGAGAAGCAGCGACATCTTCGGGCTCTCCTTGGCTGCGGGCTGGCCGTAGCCGTGGACGCGGAACCGGTATTTTCCCGGGAACTGAACAAGAACCGATGCCGTCATCGTGCTGTTGGAAGCCAGGGTCGCCAACGCCTCGTTGCCAACGTGCCCGCGCAGCTTCGTCGGTCCGAACCGGTAGGTCCTGGGCGTCCGTGGCCCACTGACCATCGCCTCGTCCAGCACGGCTTCGGCGGCATTCAGGTAGCGCTCCCAGAGCACGGGCGGGAGCGAGAGGACATCGCCGATGTTGTCGAACCCGTAGCCCACATCGTCCTGTGGAAAATCGTCGGCTGGACTCAGATCCACCCCGATGAGGTCGCGGACGGTGTTGTTGTACTCGACGCGATTGAGCCGACGCAGCGTGACGCGGCCGGGGTCAGGATTCGCGGGATCCGACGGGTAGAGCGCTGCATCAAGCCAGGCGACCGCCGCTTCCCGCTCCTGCGCGGGGGGTTGACTCTTCTTCGGCGGCGGCATGTCGCCGGACTGGGTCACCGCCAGCACCCGTTCCCACAGCCGCCGGTCGCGCACGATGGAAAGGGTATTGGTGAATCCGTCGAGGCTGACATCGCCCTTGTTCATCCCGTCGAGATGGCAATCCGCGCAGTAGCGGTCGAGCATCGGCTTCACCTCCCGATGGAAGCGGGCATCTGCCGCCGCCAACCGGGCCTCCGGGTTCGCGGCTGCGCGACGACGGACCACGAGGGTCAGCCCCGCAATGAGGATGCCGGCGATCAGCAGCCCGGCGATGATCCCTGAACGACGCATGATGTTCTTCCCAAAACCAAATCCATTTCCCGAAGAAAACATCCTCCCCCGAGGCGTCCCGGCCCGTCAATCTTCCGACCGGGCCAGTTCGCCGATCCGCCTCCAGATCCCGCGCAGGTCCTCGTCAGCCAACGCCAGCTTCCGAATTCCCGAAGCCTCCCCTCGCTTCTCCGCTTCAAGATACCAGCGCCAACCCTCCTCAATCCGTTCCAGGCGGACGAGGTAGCAGGCAAGATTGTAGGCCACCATCGATTCGTCAGGGAACGCCGTTGCCGCAGGAAGGAGTGCCGCCAAGGCCGACGCGAGCCCGCCGCCCGGCATCCGCCGGATCGCGTAGGCCCGATGGATCCATCCGCCTACCTGTCGAGGATGGAGGCGAACCAACACCTCCGCCACGGCGTGGGCGCGATCCCAGTCCAATCGGGCGGCGGCAGCCGCCCAGCCAAGGTCCAGAGCGGCGGGATGCTGACCAGCCAACTGACCAAGCCCGGCGAGTTCGACCTCAGCCTCGACGGGCAAGCCGAGTTCCAGCCAGCCCTGCGCGGCCCGGAGTCGGTGCAGGTCGGGTGGGTCTGGCAGAGGTGGATATTCGTACGCGTTCACGGAGAGCCGGGCATCGCCCGCAGCGGGAGACTGGGCTCAACAGGTCGTTCCGACAACCCTGCGGGGCTGGAAGAAGGTGCAGGCTTGCCGGCCATGCCCGCGGGTTCCAACCTTGCCGCATGAAACAGGAGGTCGTGCCGGTCCAGATCCGGGGCATCCTCCCCGCCAACAGCGGGGTTGCGTTGTTCGTGGGGAATGATGAGAAGGTCTTCGTCATCCAGGTAGAACACAGCATGGGGGTCGTGATCGACATGGCCCTGCGCGGCACTCCCAAGGATCGCCCCCTCACCCATGATCTGATCGGACATATCTTTCAGGGCTTTGGAATCAGCGTGGAACGGGTGGTCATCACCGAACTGCGGAGTTCCACCTACCTCGCCCGGCTGATCCTGAAACAGGACAACGAACTGGGTCAGAAGTTCGTCGAACTCGACGCGCGCCCCTCGGATTGCCTTGCGATCGCCGCCGCCTCACGGCGCCCGGTATTCGTCACCCGCCGACTCTTCGAGGAGGTCGATGACATGAGCGAAGTCCTGCAGCGGATGAATGAACAGCGCGAAAAGGAGGGCGAAGAGGGCGACGACGAATCCGACGAACCGGGCTCGACCCCCACCTGACGCACCATGGCCCGCACCCCTGCGACCGCCGCCAGTTCGGGCCCTGTCCACACGCCCAACACCACTCCCGTCATGCTGGTGGGAGGCGATGACGATTTCGGGATTCAACAGCGCGCGCGGCAACTTTGGGAGACTTGGCGCGCCGCCGCAGGCGGAATGGATCACGAGGTGCTCGACGGCTCGGCTGGGAATTCCGGGGAGGCCCTCGCGGCACTGGGTCGCCTTCGCGAGGCCCTCCAGACGCTCCCTTTCTTCGGCGGGCCCAAACTGGTCTGGTTCCAGAACTGCACTTTTCTGGGCGAAGACCGGACCAGCGGTTCCGCCGCCGTCACCGAGGCGCTCGCGCAACTGGCCGAGGAACTCAAGGCCTTCCGCTGGGAAGGAGTCCGCCTCCTGATCTCCGCCACCAAACCCGACCGCCGCCGGACGCTCTTCAAGACGCTGGAAAAGCTCGGATTGGTTGAGCTTTTCACCGCACTCAGCGCCGACGACAAGGACTGGGGATCCAAGGCGGAGACCGAAGCCGTCCGAACCCTGCGTGCTGGCGGACGCACCATCTCGGACGAAGCCCTCGGTGAACTGGTGACCCGCACCGGCCCCAATCTCCGCCTGCTCGCCCAGGAATGCGAAAAACTGATCCTCTACACCAGCGGTCGCGCAGAGGTGACCCGGATGGATATCGAGGCGGTCACCGCCCGCCAGAAGACGGCCCAGGCCTTCGCTCTCGCCGAAGCGCTCGGAGCCCGTGACCTCGGCAAGCTCCTCCGGACGCTGGACGAAGAGCTGTGGGAAATCCGCACTGGCACCGACAAGAAGAAGTCCGAGATTGGCCTGCTCTACGGTCTTATCTCCAAAGTACGGAACCTGATCCTTGTCCGGGAACTCATGCACGCCGGGTACTTGAAGCCCGCGACGCAATACAACGCCCTCAAATCCCAGCTCGACCGCATCCCCGCCGATGAAATGCCGTCGGACAAGCGATACAACCCGCTGGCGATCCACCCTTTCGTCCTGTTCCAGGCCCAGTTGCAGGCGCAGAATTATACCTCCGACGAATTGGTCCGTGCGATGGGACTCCTGCTGGAGGCGAACCGGAAGCTGGTCAGCAGCGATGCCGACGAAGCCCGAGTGCTGCAGCAGGTTCTCGTCGAAATAGTGGGAGCCGGGGTCGCCCGACGCGGCTCGCAGCGGCGCTGATCATTTCGGCAGCAGATCGGAAACCAGCGCCTTCTCCTCTTTCAACTCCGTTTCCGTGGCGGCGATCTTCGCCTTGGAGAAGTCGCTCAGTTCGACCCCCTGGATGGTCTCCCACTTGCGGCCGTTGCTCCGGGTCGGGAAGCTGAACATCAGGCCCTTCTCGATCCCGTAGGAACCATCGGAACAGACCGCCACCGAGAAACAGTCATCCGGATGAGTCGGGGTGTTCAGCGCGCGGACGGTGTCGACCACGGCATTGGCCGCGGAGGCCGCCGAACTCAGGCCGCGAGCCTCGATGATCGCCGCGCCGCGCTTCTGAACGGTGGGGATGAACTTGTCGGCGAACCACGCGTCGTCCTGGATCACCTGCGGGACCGGCAAACCGTGGATGCGGGCATTGGCGAAATCCGGATACATGGTCGAACTGTGATTGCCCCAGATCGCGATGTTCGACACCTGGGAAATCGCCACGCCAGCCTTCTGGGCGAGCTGGGTCTTCGCGCGGTTCTGGTCAAGCATCGTCATGGCGAACCACCGGTCCTTCGGCACTTCCGGGGCGGAGTTCATGGCGATCAGGCAGTTCGTATTGCACGGATTGCCCACCACCAGCGTCCGGACATCCGATGCGGCGTTGCGCTGGATCGCCTGTCCTTGCCCGGTGAAGATCTTGCCGTTGATGCCCAGCAGGTCCTTCCGTTCCATGCCCGCCTTGCGCGGCACCGAACCGACCAGCAGCGCCCAGTTCACCCCACGGAATCCCTCGTCCAGACTCGCCGTCGGAACCACCCCAGCCAGCAGCGGAAACGCGCAGTCATCCAACTCCATCACCACTCCGTTCAACACCTTCAAAACCGGCTCGATCTCGATCAGGTGCAGGATCACCGGCTGGTCCGGCCCGAACATCGCTCCCGACGCGATGCGGAACAGGAGGGAATAACCGATCTGACCGGCCGCGCCGGTAACAGCAACTCGAATGGGGGGATTCATCTCAGTGAACAGTTTTCAATTCCAGGTTTTCAGTTTTCAGCAGCCTTCGGAAAGTCCGGAACCCTACCGGCAACCGCCACCAAGACAAGGCTCACATTGGCAACTCCAGCAGTCCCTCCAAGGGCAAACTTCAGATCCCGGGCCTTGCGCTCGATCCGATGGAGCACCTGGATGAAGCGACATCAATAGGCCACAGGTCACGGGGGCATCTTCCGTCGCCTCCTACATCCTTCGACGAAGGCACTCCACCTTCCGTCAATCCCCTCCCTCTCCCGGCGATGCCTCGGCACCTGAATCCTCCCTCAGAGACGCGGAGACTCAGAGACGTTCAGTACCGGCGCGCCGTCGGCCTCCCCTTTTGAGAGGGAACGAGGGTACGATCTTCGGTCGGCCGCGAGTATCTCAACTGGCCATGCGGCGCAAGCTGCCGCTCGCAACCCTCGACAAGGAGCTCCGGACTGCCGCCAGGCGGGCTGGGGTCAGGTGCGTCCCAGAAAAGCTCTGCAGTCCGCTCGGCCGGATGGCAGCCTGGAGATTGGCAAAATTGGCCCGGTTCGACTTGGCGAGTCTCGATTGGAAAAGTACCAGCATCAGTGTCAGCAATCGCCCCTGTGGACGGTTTACCTGACCGATACCGGTGAAGGTTTGGTCGATGACGCTCTTCAAACGATCTGGGGCACGACCGATATCATGGAAACAGCAATGGTAGACAACATGCCGCGCGCTGCTGCCGCGCCAGCACCGAACAATCGAGGCCATCTAGCCAGCTAGCAGCCGCTTCCACTGGAATCGGCTTTGATCAACACAACCGCGAGCACGACACTGGCCGCCACGATCATCGAAAGATGAAACCAAAGAATTGACCGCCAATTGATCCATACAATTGTGAGTCTGTTCATGGCTTTACTGCCTATTGCTGGCGGCTAAATCGGCTTTGGTGCGGCGAGCGCTGGTGGTGGCCCCCAAAAGGTTATCCCCCTCCCCCACCGGCTTGGCTTGACGAGCCTGCTCCTCCAGAATGCTGGCCTCGCTGGACAACCCCGCCTCCGCCTTCGTGGACACCGCATTCAACCCTTCCCTGCGCGGGAACCCGTCGGGTGAATTGACCGATTTTGACTCCTCGGCCGCTTCCTGCTTGCCATCGAGCAGCGTGACGGGGACGCCGCGTGGAAACACAACTTCTCGCGCTTCGTCCGGCATGCTGATGCCGTGTTGCTGAAACGCGCGCTTCACGAGCCGAATCACGGAGGACCGCACCTTGAGCCAACTGTGTTCATTGCCATTGATCCAGAAATAGATCTTCAGATTGACGGTCGCTTGGCCCAAGTTGTCCGCCAGAACCCAGGGCTCTGGCTCCTTTAAAACCGCCGGGTGATCCACCAGCACCTTCAGGGCTACTTCTTGGGCTTCATCAATTGTATCGTCGTATCCGATGCCGACCACGAAGTTCTCGCGCCGGGCTGGAGTGGCTGTGAAGTTCTGAATTGTGCTCTTGTAAACGGCGGCGTTTGGAATCTGCACAAGATTGCCGTCGAGAGTAATCAGCACTGTTGTACGGATATTCAACTGCTGCACATAGCCGGTGACTCCGACGATTTCGACTAGATCCCCCGTCTCGAATGGGCGCTGGACGCTCAGGAAGATGCTGGCCAGGAAGTTCTCCGTGATGTTCCGGAAGGCAATGCCTACTGCCAGGCCAACCAGGCCGGTTCCGCCGACGATCGTCAAAGCAAGCTGGGTCAAACCCGAGACCCGCAGCACGATATAGGTGCCTCCAAGGAAAACGATCACGCCCATGCCACCCGCAAGGACGCTCTGCAGCAATTTCGCCCGGATACGCGAGCCGAGGAAAGTTCTGGCGCTGCGGGCAGTGAACCACCCAGCCCCCGCCGACAAGGCCAGGATCAAAAGGGCGATAGCCAGAAACGGGAGGGAGCGGATGACGTCGTGCCACAGTCCCAACAACCCGTTCCGCGCCTCGCGGAAGTTCCAAGCGGATGGCTGGTCCACTTTGATCCGGTTGGCCACGGCGACCACGTCCTGGGTATTGCGGGCCAGACTGCCTGCCCACGCCCTGATCTCATCGCTGTCGGCGCGGCCACTGAGGAAGACAACGCCGTCTACGACCTTGACTTCTGGAGCTTTGAACCACCCCGTGGCCTCCATGACGCCCGAAAGGCGCTTGCGGATCTCTTCGTCATGGGCAATGGGCTGCACCGCAATCTTTGCCGGTGCGAGGGAAATCTCCTCATTGTTTGAAGCAGGCAAATTCAGCGTCCCGGCCGCCTCTCCTTGCGCCATGACCGGCGTAGTTAGAGCGTTCCACCAGAGGAAGCCTGACAGTGTCGCACACAAAACCGGAGCGCGGCGGCAAGTCGTTCGTCGCACCAGTAAACGCGGACACCACAGAATCGGATGCAGATCTCTCGGCAATCGCCACCAGTTGCAAATGGGCGAATGCCAGATTCGTTTCGCGGTCAGAATGAAGGTGCGCAGGAATCTCAACGAACCCCATAGCAACAACGGGAACGCTGCCACGCCGATCTTGCCGCGCTTTTCCAGGACGCCGCGGATCGTCTCTACTGCACCGCGTTCCTGTTCGCCGGTCAGCGGGAAGTACTGTTCGAACCACTGAACTACCCCGCGCTTCGCCGCCGTGCGGTCGACGAACAGGGACCCCGCGCTCACCAGTATGAAGACCAGTGGCAGAGGTGACAGC
>JBDNHZ010000555.1:0-3177 GCA_041688515.1 Verrucomicrobiota bacterium | reverse complement strand
ATTTCGTGAGGCAGGAGCAGTAGGCATCGCGGTGCTCGATTTGGCGAATCCGTGTCGTGTGCCTGGAGGAAGGCGCGTAGGGCGTTCACGGACGGGACTGTCCGCAATGATATCCCAACCACAGGAAGTAGCGAAGAACCCCAAAAGGTGCACATGAATCCGGCGAGGTCAATCCACGCGCAGTATCATCTCCAAGGCGGATGCATGAAGGTCTCAAGGCACGTTTTGGGGATGGCAGGTAACGAAGGCCATTGCGTTGGCGAGGTTGTCCTCGCCCATCACCCTCTGAGAACAGGTGAGCGGTTTCCCGGTTATGCGGCGAAATGTTGGTTGGATTCGCAATCCCTCTGGCGCAATCTCGAACATCTTCCGGAGGGGCTCGTTGCCCGCCGGTTCGCACCGGAGATTTCCACCATCCCATGCTACCCGATCATACACCTCTTTCGGCGTGTCCGGCCTGTCTTTGCGAGAAGAGCCGGCCGTGGCACCAGAAGAACGGCTACATCGTCGTCGAGTGCGAGAATTGCGGCTTCCGCTATGTGTCAGAATTGCCGAGCGACGATTTCCTGCGGGAACATTACCGCGCGTCCTATTGCCAGTCCGACGGGACGTTCCGACCGAAAGGAGGATTTCTTCGGCGCCTCAAGTACCGGGCGTTCGCAGTTTGGTTGAAGCGGGCGATCCTCCACCATCGGGAGGCAAAGTCGCCTGCCATTAGGATTCTGGAGCTTGGCTGTGGGCAAGGCGATCTCCTCAAGGCGTTTGCCGGCAATGAATCGGTGCGAATCATCGGAATGGATTACGCCGCCGGCCCGATCGATCATCTCAAGCAGGGTGGGTTCGAGGCGCATCTCGGTGGATTGGAAGAGGCGCCCGTCGGTCTCCCCGCACTCGACGGGATCGTGATGCTCCATGTTTTGGAACACGTCCGGGATCCTGCCGGTGTCATTGCGCACGCGGGGCGTCTGCTCAAACGAGGCGGGTTGCTGTACGTCGTTTGCCCTTGCTCTGGACACATCAAGGCTCGGCTTGCGGGAGCCAATTGGAAGTATCTGGGCCCACCGGGGCACCTTTGGTATTTCACGCCCCATTCCATTCACTCGATGGCCTCGCGCCTAGGTTTCGACGTTTTGAGGGCCTCCAATCTCTACCATCGGGCACATGTGACCTTGGTTGCCCGAAAGCTTTGAACCCTCAGTTTGGTCCCTTGTCCTCCAACGTCCATCCCAATTTCGCTACGCCCGTCCGGCGGTCCGGCGTCTCTCAATCTTTGTGCTCGGTCTCGTGGGGATCGTCGCGGGCCTTGAGATCTTGGTCCGTTGGAACGAGCCGCTGTTCGCTTCGGCAACTCACCGCGCGTTGGCCACGGTCGCGATGTTCGACCGCCATGCGAGAGTCGATTTCCTCCTGTTCGGGACGTCCCGGACACAAGATGGCGTGTCGCCGTACCTGATCTCCAGATCCCTGCAGCAGTTTGGCACAACTCTGGGGGAATTCTGCGGCTACAACGCCGCATTCACCAGCTCGAGCATCGATGCCCTCGAGGCTTTGGCCGATCGCTTCGTCGCGCGTCCCGAATTGAGGTGGGTGGTCTTCGAACTCTCTGACCCGCAAATCGTCAATCTCGCCACGTCTTGGAATTCGCCGCCGCAGAAAGGTGGTTCCGTCGAAGCGGATCTGGCATCCCTCACGTGCCGAATCCAGCTGGTGAAACACCGCGAGGCCTTCGTTTCGGACAATATTGCACGCTTGCCGGCGTTGCTCGTTTTCGGTCCCTCGCTGGCGGGGGAGGTCAGGGGGATCGACCAAGTGTCCACGTGGCTCGGTCGCCGCGAACGGACTGCGGAAGATTTTGATGCGCCAATCTGGAAGCCCCGGGTGATCGGTCCGTATGCCCGGCAGATGTCGTTGGAGCCGGAAATGAACGCCATTGCCAACCGGTTGGTGGCGATTTCATCCAAGTACAGCTCCCGGGGAATCCGGGTTTCCTCCGCCTCTCCCCCGCTGAGTCGTGAGTGGAGCCTTGCCCGAGAACGCGACGAGCTTCAGCCACTGTTCACGGAGGTCGCGCGAAGGAGTGGATGCGAGGTTTGGGATTTTGCCTCGCTGGATTTGCCCAACGGTTTTTCAGGAATCCGTCGCATCTAGGGGACGTTGGGCGTGCCCATTATTCGAGGGCCTTGGCGTTCGAGGGCGTCCGGCTGATCGGAGGGCACTGAACGCTGTTCAATTCCCTGAGTTTTCTCGCGTTATTGGTCCCTGCGGTCGCGCTGTACTGGGCATTGCCGTGGCAACGGGCACGCTTGGCGGTGCTGTTTTGCGCCTCGATGGTCTTCTACGCCGCCCACCACTGGCCAAGGGTGTTGCTCTTGCTCGCGACCATCGGCTTCAACTTTTTCATGGGCCGACTCCAACACCGTTCGAGATCCGCCACCATGATGCTGATCGCCGTTGGCGTTAACCTATCGCTCCTGCTGTGGTTCAAATACACCGCGTTCATCGCGGAGAGCATCAACGCCATGCTCGCCATGGCGGGAAGCGGCTTGTCGGTGCCCAGGCCGCCGGCATTCCTTCCGCTCGGCATTTCGTTTTTTACGTTTCAGGTCGTCGCCTACCAGATCGCGTTGTCGCTCACGGAAATTGACCCGGGTCTGCTCACCAGAACTGACCCCAGACCTCACAAAAAACGGGGTAAATGCTCCCAAGCACTGACGGGTTGAAATCCCTGATTTTCGTGGGACCGTCCGTGTCCCGGAAGCAGCGTGCATGAGTTTTGGCAGTTGGACGACTGCTCCACCGCATGGCTCATGTTGCTCGTTGGAGAGGCTCCGGGAATGTCGCACCCTCAGGCATGGGCAGCTTGGATTGCGATGGGTTGTTTCCGGAGTTGATCCCCGACCCAAAGCCCCTGGTGTCCCCGGCGGCCGTTGCCAAGCCGGCCCGCCAAAAGCCCAAGCCAGAACCCCACTGCCCACCCTCGGGCCAGTTGATCTTGGGAGCCGATAAACGCTATCCGGTGCTCAGCGTCTATCACGAAGGACCACGACCAGTTCCTGGTCTACCACGGCTTCGAAATCATCGAGATCGTCCCGGATGATCCGCAGAGCGCGGCCTACAAGTTGATGCTCGGTCGATTTTACAACTGCGGCATCAAGGCCCGCAGCTTGTGCGAGACCT
>JBDNHZ010000554.1:0-3002 GCA_041688515.1 Verrucomicrobiota bacterium | reverse complement strand
TCAGAATGATCCGAAGCCCTCGCGCGTGGATCCGTTGTCCCAGGTGAAAATCGTCGGCCAGATAATCGACCAGGGATCGGAACCCGCCGATCGCCGCCAAATCCTGACGACGAACCGCCATGACGGCGCCGAGGGCGAAATCCTGTCGGCGCAAGGTGCCCGATTGCAGAACCTGACTCCAGAAGTCGGCGTTGACGGCGACGGCCTCGCAGCGCAGGGCGGCAGTGGCCGGATGGGCAAGCCGATAGAAGCAGTTCACCACGCCGACTTCCGGATCGGCCAATGGCTGGACGATCTGCCGCAGGAGATCAGGCGGGGCGAGCACGTCGGCATCGCTGGCCACCCAGTGATCATGGCGGGCAATGGATTCCAGGCAGGCCAGCTTGCAGACCTTGGGATTAGCCCCGGGACGCTCGAGGGCGATGACCAATCGCGCATCGGCTTTCGGGTGCGCCGCGAGCAGTTGGCGGACGATCCCGCACGCGGGATCATCGGGGGATCCGACCGCAAACAGCACTTCGACCGGCCCCGGATAGATCTGAGTGAGCCAACTTTCCAGACAGGCCCGGAGCTGGGGATCGGCACCCTTGACGGGTTTCAGGAGGCTGACCCCGGGCTGAAACGGAGGATCGGCGGTGCGCCGATGAAGGGGAAAGTGCCGGGCGGCAAGGTACTGCCAGATCTGGATCAGCAACGCCACACCCGCAAAGCCCGCACTGACCTGAAAGAGCGACACAGCGGACGCGAAATGAGGGTCAGCGGCGGGATCCAAATGCGCTTTCTACGGGCGGTTCCCAGGTTCAGACCGGACGCCAACCCTTGCCGGGGATGTACTCGCGGCTGCCGGGGTCGGACTTGCACCCGGTACCGCAGGCCAGAACGGTGGCGGCCAGCGCGACGATCAGGAGGAAACGCTTCATGAGAGGCAGGCTACTGCACGAGGGCCACGCGGTCGAGGTCGGCGAGAGGTGTCGCGGTTGTGGCAAGGGGGGAGAATGGGCTCCTGTCCGGTCGGGATCAGTTGCAGAATCTCGGTTGGCGTGCCGGTGGTCCACTCTTCCCATTTCACTCTTCCTCTTTCCAACGGCGAGCTCCCCGAACCACGTCAGGGCGGCGGCCCGGCCATGCGGGACGATGCATTTGGCCCGCATGCGGAACTGGACGACGCGCTCGTTTTCGATCTTGAAGCCAACGGCGATGAAGAGTGGCGAGGGCGCGGGATGGGTCGGTGTGACGGACGCGTGTTGGTTTTGCCCCAACGGGGCGCAAGGCGATCGCCCAGGGCAACGCCCTGGGTTCAATGGTCAAAAACAAACCTAGCCCTGAAGGGGCGAGACAACTTGTCCCTTACCTGCGCGCGCCCGCTGCAGCGTGAAGGCTGTTGGCGACGAGGAACTGGTGAGCCGGAATCGGAGTTTCCCCTGAGCCTGCCTTGAGCTCCGGGAAGGCGCCCATCTCGGGGCTGCGGCTCTGATCGACATGCAAGAGAGCCCCGGGGGGGACTCGGACTCGCGGACTCGCGGAGTTCGTCGGTCCGGGGAAGGAAGAGGCGGGCGGGGACGCCCGCGCCCCCCAGGATGGGGGCGGAGCAGGGGGAAGCCGCGGGAACGGCTTTGAGTCTGGCCGATTGGGTTGAGGCGGGCGCTCCTGGAACTTTCGGATCCTACCACGGGGGGAGTGTCAGAATTGCGTCCCATGCCTGAAATGGTTCGAGGCGATATGGCGGATGGAAACGACCGTGGCCCCAGGCCGGGAGGCTCAGGGCGTGGGCTGCGCTGTCGGATCTTCGGGGCTGTGCCGTTTGAGGATCTCCCAGGCGGTGTGGTGGAGGTCGGTCCGGAGTTCAGTAGGGTGAAGCACGGCGGCGTGTTCGCCCCAGCTCAGGATCCAGCGTCGGATCTCTTCCAGCCCGCTGAGGCGGAGGACCAGGATACAACCGGTGCCGTCCGCGCGGATTTCCTGGGACGCATGCCAGCGGCGTTCGCGGATGAGGCGGGTGGCCCAGGCGTCGAAACGGATTTCCACCCGGGTTTCGTTGCCGGGTTTTCCGGAGTGGATGCCGAAGGACCCGCGCAGGTGTTCTTCGAGATTGAACCCCGTTGGCTTCTTGAAGGGTTTGGCGGAGACGATCACGTCCCGCATCCGGCTGAGGGCAAAGGTTCGGATGCCGCGCCGGTGGGTGTCCCAGCCGATCAGGTACCATTTCTGATCGAGGTAACCCATGTGGTAGGGGCGGATCCGGCGTCGGAGCGGTGCGGGGTCGGAGAGGCCCTGATAGTGGAACGTCACCTCCAGGCGGGCGCGGAGGGCCTGGGTCAGGGACTGGAACAGTTCAGCTCCGAGATCTTCCGGGGCCGGAATGCGGAACGACAGCAGTCCCGCCATATCTCCGAGGGTATAGGTCTGTTCCTCGTCGAGTCGACGTTCGAGTCGGCGGAAGCCGTCATTGAGGATCTGTTCGAGGGCGCTGCCCTGATGGGCGGAGAGGGCTTGTCGGGCAACGAACAGGGCGAGAAGTTCGGATTCGGTGAACCGGGCTCCGGGAAAGGCCTGGCTGGGATTGGCGAGGGTGTAGCGGTGATCGACCGGGTCATAGTCGATGCCGATGTCGTGATGGGTGCGGAGGAGTTCGATGTCGCGTTTGATGGTGCGTGGGGACACCTCCAGGGCGCCGGCGAGGGTGTTGGCGTTGGGATGGGCATGTTGTTTCAAGGCCTCGAATACGGCGACGAGGCGGATCTGTAGACGACGGGCTGAGGCTTGGGTTCCCATAACGCGAGCGAGGCTAGCACAGGGGGAGTGCCAGAATCGCGTCCCATGCTCGGGAAATGTGGTCTCAGGATGGGTCCGTTGACCCAAGGCTTGCCACTGGCCCTTGCGCCCGGTCCCATAGAGGCATGTTCCACCGGATTCCGTCGCGTTGGTGTTCGCTCTTCTGTGCCATGGCGCTTCCTGCTGGCGTCGCCGTCGCCGAACACACTCTCGTTTACGTCGGCACCTAC
>JBDNHZ010000075.1:0-5854 GCA_041688515.1 Verrucomicrobiota bacterium | reverse complement strand
GTGCTGACCGGCGGCAGGGCGACCAACAGTCCCGCGACCAACGCCCCCGCGGCAACCAATGCGGTTCCCAAGACGCTCAATCCGCTCGATCTCCTGCCGTTCGGCCGGGGAAAGAAGTGAGCGTGTCGTCGATTGCCATCATGCAAACCGCCCTTGATTACCTGGCGCGGGAACAGGATCGCCTGACGGACGATCTGTGCCAGTACGTGCGCTTTCCGAGTGTCAGCGCCCAGCCCGCACACGCACCGGATGTCCGGGCGTGTGCCGATTGGTTCGCCCGCCGATGTCAGGCGCTCGGGTTGGCCACCACGGTTTATCCGACCTCCGGCAATCCCATCGTGGTCGCCCGCACGCCGACGATTGCCGGGGCCCCGACGTTTCTGGTGTACGGCCACTACGACGTTCAGCCACCCGAACCGTTTGAGTTATGGACCACGCCGCCCTTTGATCCGCAGGTGCGCGGGCGGAGCCTGTTCGGTCGCGGCACGACGGACAACAAGGGGCAGCATCTGGCCCACCTGAATGCCGTCGAAGCCTACCTTCGGACTGGAACGCCGCTGCCCTGCAATCTGGTGTTCCTGGTGGAGGGCGAGGAAGAGATTGGCTCGAAGGCGTTGTACGAATTCCTTCCCCTGCATCGCGAGGAACTCGCCTGTAGCGCGGTCATCATCTCGGACAATGGAATCCCGGGATTGGAGCATCCGTCGTTGACCTACGCCCTGCGCGGCATCGCTGCCATCGAGGTGCGGATCGATGGTCCCTCCCGGGACCTGCACTCGGGATTGTTCGGAGGTGCGGTCGAGAATCCAGCCATGGCTCTCTGCCAATTGCTCGGAAAGATGCGCGACGATCAGGGGCGGATGACGATCCCTGATTACTACAACGATGTGGCCGCGCTCTCGGAGTACGAGCGGGCCCAACTCGCGCGGATTCCCTCGACGGCAGAGGAGTACCGGGTGCTGACCGGTTCGCCCCAGTTATTCGGCGAGGCAGGTTTCACCCACGAGGAGCAACGGACGGCGCGACCGACTTTCGAGATCAATGGCCTGACGTCCGGCTATCAGGGCGAGGGTTCCAAGACCATCATCCCTTCTTGGGCCAAGGCGAAGCTCACGCTCCGGTTGGTGCCCAATCAGGTGCCATCCAAGGTGATCGCCGCCGTGAAGGCGCATCTGGAGAAGCTCTGTCCCCCTACCGTGCGCCTCACGATCCAGCACGGGCACGGGGGCGAACCCTACCTGGTTTCCCCGGACGGCCCGCTGGCGCAGGCGGCGCTGCTGGCCATCGCCGAAGGTTTCGGGCATCCGGCCCTGTTGACCCGCGAGGGCGGCAGCATCCCCATCGTCTCCGCCTTCAAGACCCATCTGGGCGCGGACACGCTGTTGATTGGGATGGCGCTGCCCGATGACAACGCCCATTCCCCCAACGAGAAGTTCGACCTGGATGCCTACGCCGCGGGGATGCGCATGGCGGTGCATCTCTGGCCTCGGCTGACCCGGGCCATGACGGCCCTTCGCGCATGAGCTCCAGCGTCACTCCCGGGGCGCCCGGGTCACGTCGGTTGCCGGTGATCCTCCTGACCGGCTTCCTCGGTGCCGGCAAGACGACCCTGTTGCTCCGCTGGTTGTCTGAATCACCTGCCACCGGCCTGCGCGTTGGCATCGTCATGAACGAGTTCGGTGCCGAAAGTGTGGATGGACAACTGGTGCGCCGGCCCGGCCTGCCGATCCGGCAGGTGGACGGGGGTTGCGTGTGTTGCGCGCCGGAGTCGGAACTGGATCGTGCCTGCCGCGAATTGGTCCGCTCCGGGGAGTGCGATTATCTGGTCCTCGAAACAAGCGGCCTGGCGGATCCGGATAGCGTCATCGATGTGCTCAGCGATCCCGACCTGGTGAGCGAGGTCCGGTTGCAGGCCGTCGTGACGGTTCTCGATGCCTCCTGGTTTTCCCGGCCCGGGGACGACATCGGCGAACGCGTGCTGGCGAAGCGTCAGGTGCAGTTCGCCCAGGTCGTGGCGCTGTCGAAGTGCGATCTGCTGGGACCGGGCGAGGCCGATGCGATTGAAGTGCAGATCCGCGAATGGAACCCGGGCGTGGAGATCGTGCGCCTGCCCTTCGGACTGCCGGAAATCGGGAGGATCCTGTCACGGCCACCGGCAGAGTTTTCCGCCGATGACGTCGCTGCGGAACCGTCCAGCGCCCATCTTCACTCGACGTATCAAAGCCTGACCTGGCGATTTCCCACGGCGGTTTCCCGGAAGGAGTTTGTCGATTTCCTGGGATCACTGGACCCCCGCGAGGTGGTCCGGGCCAAAGGCTTCGTCCGTTTCCGCGAGGCACCGGGCAAGATCTTCGTGTTCCAGCGGGTCTGGGGACATCATCTGCTGGAGGAATTCCCAGCAAAGCCGGATCCCGAACCTTTCGGCGTCCTGATCGGTCCCAATCTGAATGTGGCCGCCTACCGGGATCGGATCCGCAAGCTGACCAGCGCAGGACGGACGACGCTGGGCTTGTCTGCGGCGGGATCGTGAATGCCCATGGACTCCGGTCCCACCGTCGAGCAACATTGACCGCACATGGATTCACGGAAGCTGGCACAACTCTGCCGAGATCTCGCTGAGAACCGCAAGGCAGAGGACCTGGTTGTCCTCGACGTTCGCAAACTGTCGAGCGTCACGGACTATTTTGTCATCGCCACCGGCACGAGCGAGCCCCACCTGCGCGCCATCGAGAGCGAGATCACCGGGAAACTGCTGGAAGAAAACGCGATCAAGCCCGGTTCGACCGACGGATCGGCTCAGGGAAGCTGGCTGGTCATGGATTTCTTCGACGTGATCGTCCACGTCATGCGCAAGGAAGTCCGGCTCAAGTATGACCTCGAAGGATTGTGGGGCGACGCCCCACGCGTTCGGGTCTCCCGCCGCAAGACCGCCGCCGGGGAAGCACCGGAGGCCGGTGCCGGTGAAGACGAAGAAGAGGCCTGAGCAACCCTGTTCCTAAGCGGGGAGCACGCTGTCCGGTCGGTCGGTCGATTCGTCGGTCTCGATGATTCGATCGAGGGCGGCGCGCAATTCACGAAGGCCCACGGCAGGGACCACAACCATGTCCCGGCGACCGTTCACCTCCTCGATGATCCGCAGGAAGCGTCCCCGTGGATTTTCGCGGAGGATGAGAGTGACGAGCTTCCGTTCCACCTGAAACGTTTCCACGCGCAACGGCTCGGCCTCCGGATTTCGCTCAGTCTTTGGCATGGTTTGTTGTCCGGCGCGGGGCGGACGGCGCGGGATCTCCATGCTCCCGTTTTCTGTAGTTGTTTCAACTACGATTCTTGGTTCGCGTCAGGTCCTGCCAACAAGCCAGCACCCCGCACAGGACGAAGAGGTTCACCAACTGCGATGCTCCGTGCGAGGCGCCGAACTGGGTGGCCAATTCCCGACGGCGCGGTTCAGGCGTGCCGAGGGCGTACCGCTCGCCATGCATGCGGGCCAGTCGAGGGTGCATCCAGAACAACGAGAGCAACGCCAGCACGATCACGGGCGGAAGGATCCACGCGCGCCATCGGCCCGTGTCCTCTCTCCGGAGCCGCTCGAATCCGTAGAGGAGTGCCGCCAGTGCTGCGAAGCCGGCCTGCCACTGGAAGAATCGCAAGAGGATGGACTGCGCCACTCGCCCTGCTTCGCCGGGTGGAAGGGAGTCTTTGATCCCGGGAGCGAACACCACCGGAATGGCGATAAAGGCGACGCCGATCCCAGCGCCGAACCAGAGTGACAAGATCCCGAGCGACATCCTTCGCAACATGGGACCGAAGCTCGCGGGGTTCGGGATGGAACTCACCCTAAAAAGCGGGCGGCCGGACGGCGGCCCCGACTGAGGGCAGCGTCAGCGTTTTGGCCCTGCGGAGTCCCAGGCATCGGAATCGGCCTCTTCGGGAGGGCGTCGATCGCCTTGCAGTACTCTTTCCAGGTTCTGCACATGCTGCCGGGCCATCGAGATATAGCCGGCTTCATCGGTGCCGTAATGGACGGACATTTCGCGCAGGCTGAGGTCTTCGTGTTGCTTGAAGATCTGGCCGGCGCGAACCGCCCGGTGAGCGTGGAAGCCGAGCGTGCACAGGGCATCGACTCCCAAATCAATGGCGCTCCCGAGGGTATCGCGCTGGAACTGGTGAACGCCGCGCTTGAGCAATTCGTAGGCGTGGGCCCGGGAGGTTGCCCGCGCCAGGATCTGGAGGTTGGGGAACTCCTGTTGAACCAGGCCGATGATCTGAAGGGACTGTTCCTGATTGTCCACGGCGCAGATGAACAATCGCGCCCGTGCGGCGCCGGCGGCGGCAAGTAGATCGAGGCGCGAAGCATCGCCGTAGTAGGATTTGATGCCGTACTTGGCGAGGGTCTCGACCTGGTCTGGGTCGTTGTCGAGCACGGTGACGCCAAAGCCATTCGCCCGCAGGAGACGTCCGACGATGTGACCGAAGCGTCCGAACCCAGCCAGGATGACCGGGTGCTCGTGCGATTCGATGGTGTCCGGTGGCCGTTCAGGACCTTTGCGGGCCGCGAACCGGGGTTGGAGGAACCGGTCATTAAAGAGCAGGAGCAGGGGCGTCAGCGCCATGCTGATCGCGATGGCCGCCTTGAGTGCCTGAGCGACCGGATCGGTGAACAGGTTCAACTGGCCAGCCATGCTGAGGAGGACGAAGCAGAATTCTCCGCCTTGGGCGAGGGCGCAGGCGAAGAGCAGGGAGGCGGCCCATCCGAGACGGAACACCAACCCGACGCCCAGCAGCAGGGCGAACTTGGTCAGCATCAGGCCGGCAACCAGGGCGAGGATGATGCCGGGTTGGCTGGCGACCAGACGTAGGTCGAGGCCGGCCCCCACCGCCATGAAAAACAGGCCGAGCAACAGGCCCTTGAACGGCTCGACGTCCGCCTCCAATTGATGCCGGTACTCGCTATCGGCGAGGACGACCCCGGCAATGAAGGTTCCCAAGGCGGCGGACAACCCGACGAGATGCATCAGCCAGGCCACTCCGGCCACCACCAAGAGCGCGACCGCAGTGAACATCTCACGAAGACGCGACGCTGCGACGAACCGGAAGACCTGGCGCAGGACGGTATGGCTGACGACGACCACGGCGGCCACCGCCACGAGGGTCACGACGGTCTGTCCCCAGGGCGGTAACTCGGCCAGAGCGGAGCCGGAGGCATCAGCCACCGGCAGACCACCGAGGGCACGACCGAGCCACGGCAATAACGCCAGGATGGGGATGATGGCGATGTCCTGGAAAAGCAGAACCGCAAAGCAGGCCTGTCCCGCCCGGGTATTGAGGATCCCGCGCTCGGCAAGAGACTGGAGCACGATGGCAGTGGACGACATGGCGAGGGTCAATCCGATGGTTACTGCCACCGGCCATTTCTGCGCCGCGAACAGGGCGATTCCGGCAACGGCAACGGCTGTTCCCAGCAGTTGGGCGCTGCCCATTCCCAAAATCGGACCCCGGAGACGCCACAGCAGGCTGGGACGGAGCTCAAGCCCCACGACAAACAACATGATGACCACTCCGAACTCGGCGAAGTGCTGTACGTCTTCGACCGCCCCCACGAGTCCGAGGGCCGAGGGCCCAATGAGAGTCCCGGCGATGAGGTAGCCAAGGACCGATCCGAGTCCCAGCCGCTTGGCGACTGGAACGGCAATCACGGCGGCGAGGAGGTAGATGATCGCCTGGAGGAGAAAAGTCTGGGACATGGCGGGCGGAGCTTCAGGTCGAGGGCATCGGTCGGGATCCATTGCCCAGATCAAGCAGGTGCTGGCGGTAGCGGGCGACGGTCTCCCTCAACTGGAGGTCATCGAGTTGCGGC
>JBDNHZ010000553.1:0-8121 GCA_041688515.1 Verrucomicrobiota bacterium | reverse complement strand
ACCGGGGCCGCATGGTTCGCTCTCGCCTCGGACGATCGGCCGGTCACCGTCTCGACCTGGATGGCCTTCGCCGGAGCGGGGGTGGCGGCGGCGTATTATTTCCGGGAAGACTTCGATCGGATCGCCCCGGATGCGCCGGTTCCCGGTTGGCTGGGTGCCCTGACCGGGTCCATCGATCCGTTGAGCCCTGCCGCCGACGCCGTGGCCCGGATCCAACTGCAGGACGGTCTTGCGCAGGGCTCCGTCAACATCGGCAGCCGCCCATCGGCAACGAACGGGTTGAGATTGAAGTTTCAGTTTTTCCCCGGCGAGGCCGGTCCCGACTGGCAAGTGACTTGGCTTCTCCGCGGGGGTGACGCCGGAGTCGTGGAGTCGGTCGCCGTCGGATACGGATTCGTCCTGTCGTCCACCCACGTGAGCCTTCTTCGGCTAGGCGGTCCGGGCGGGCTGGGATCTCCGGAGCCGATCGGCCCCTCCGAGGCGTTGCCGGAATCGGCGCGGGTCCGGGGGAATGACTGGAACGCAGTCGAATTTCGATGGGAAACGGGTGGACGTCTCCAGTGCCTCCTCAATGGCGCGGTGGTGGCCGCCTTCGAGGAGGCCGAAAACACGGGGTTGCCCACCTTCCAGACGTTGGAGTGGTCGGGTTCCGGGGCGCCTGCCGGCAGGATGTTTCTGGATGACCTGGAGGTGGCTCCGGCAGCCCCGCCGCCACCTCCGCCGTCGACGTTCCGATTGCTGACGGTGGGGAATCCCCGCTACGTCGAGGCGATTCACGCGACCGAGGTGCACTACGGATTCGAGGGAATCCCGGGGCGACGCTACCGCCTGGCGTCCACGAGGGATCTGGCTTCAGGCGAATGGAGTTCCCTGGGTGACTCCATCGCCGGCCCCGACGGAGGTTTTGACGTGGTGTTCAGCGAGTCGGGCGATGCCACTGTCACCGGGTCTCAGGCGGTGTTCTTCCGGGCGGAAACGATGAACTCGAACCCGTGAGGGCGAAGCGCCGAGCGGCGTCCGCCTCACGGCTTGAACGATTTGTCGGGGTACTTGGGCGTGGGCGGCACCGGGCGCGGATCCTTGGCGACGGGTTCCTGCAGATGCTTCACCGCGGCCTCCAACTGAGCGTCGCGCCCCTGGAAAGTCTCGTGAGGCAGATTGTCCACCACCACGTCGGGATCCACGCCGTGACCTTCGATGAGCCATAGGCCTTCCGGCCCGTAAACGCCCATCTCGGCAGCACTGGCCATGCCGCTGTCCACCAGCCAACGCTGGGCCGACAACCAGATCTCGCCGCCCCAGGTCCGCGTTCCAATGACCTTGCCCAGGCCGAGACGACGGAATCCCTCGGAGAACGCCTCACCGTCGCTGGCGGTCCTCTCGTTGCACAGGACCACCAGGTGCCCGCGAAAGGCGTACTGCATGTTCCACGTCGGTTCACCCACCCGCGGCTGCCAGTAGAACCAGGCCTTGCGCAACAGCTTTCCCAGGATCCAGGAGTCGATGTTGCCGCCGCGGTTGTGTCTGACATCGATGATCAGGGCCTGGCGGTTGAACACCGGAAAGAAGTCACGCGCCCACTGTGCGATGTCGGCGGAACCCATCGCCCGCAGATGCACGTATCCGATCTGGCCGCGCCCCAGTTCATCCGTCTTCTCGCGTCGGGTCAGTTCCCACTCGTCGTATCGCAGGTCTGCCGCTGCCGGTGCGGTGATGGGTTGGACCACCACCCAACGATTCGTCGTGGATCCGGCAGGCCTCACCTCGAGCAACACCTGTTTGCCGGCCTGATTCCGCAGGAGCATCTCCGGGTTGGCCTGCGCCGTGGTCTGCCGTCCGTTGATCGCCAGAATGACGTCGCCTTCCCGGACCTGCACGCCTGGAGCCGCCAGAGGCGACAATCGCGCCGGGTAATCGGGATCGCCGCGGTGGATGTGCTGCACACGCCAACCGCCGCCCGCATCATCGCGAACCCACTCGGCTCCCAACGACCCCGCCGCAATCTTGTCGGGCCCGGTGCGTTCGTCGCCGAACCGGACGAAGAGGTGAAGCGCGGACAGTTCTCCGACCAGGGCGGAAATGACGTCATTGAGCTCGTCCCGGTCGCTGACCCGATCCACCAGCGGACGGTACCGGGTGTGCATGGCGCGCCAGTCCACGCCGTGCATGCCCCGGTCATAGAAAGAGTCGCGCATCATGCGCCACGACTCGGTGTAGATCTGACGCCATTCCTCGCGCGGGACCAGGGAGAAGGTCCATCCGGATAAGTCGACCTTGTCTTCGAGCTTGGCTGGCGCCGCCGCATCGGCGGCGATGACGTGAAACGTCTTGTCCTTCACGACCAGCAGCTTCTTGCCGTCGAGGGAGAGTTCAAAACGGTTGATGTCTTCCACCAACGTCTTCGGCTTGGGATCCTGTCGCGTGATCTCCATCTGCTTGAGATGCGACTTGGCCTTGAATCCCAGCTCGCGCGCGACCCACAGCAGGTGTTTTGCCGTCACCTTCAACCCGGCGTAATTGCCCGACGGCACCGGCACCTCGAAGAGTCGGCCCGCCAGTCCATCAAGCTCGATGATCACCGGCTTGGCCGGTGCGGGTGTGGTGGCCTTCACCTCCGCCGGAGGGACATTTGTCCCGGGCTTCGCAGCCTCGGTTTTTGCATCCGACTTGGGCTCGTCCTTTTTGACCTCGGCCACGTCGGGCTCCAGCTCCGTCTTCGGACGAAACGGCCACGATGCCTCCCGCGTCAGGGCCAAGGCGTAGATGCGGGTGGTCTCGGTGAAGAACGGATCCGGTTGCCGCGCGCCCCAGGGACTCGGGACCAGCGAACGCAGTTCAAGGTCGCTCAGGAAATACAGCCACTTGCCGTCGGGCGACCAGGCGGGACCGTAGCTCTCCACCCGTTCACTGGTCACGGCAGTCAACGTCCCGTCCGAGATCCGGTAGAGCCGGATCTGTTGAACGTGGTTCGAAGCGGCTTCGCTGAAGGCCAGCCACTGGCTGTCCGGCGACCACGCAAGGTCGTCCACCGCCTGCCGGAGCGTCGTCGCCACCGGGGTGCTCCGACGCGACTCCAGTTCGTGGATCCACAGGCGATGGTCCTTGTCCGACCACGCGATGCGTCGTCCGTCCGGCGAAGGAATCCCATCGAAGCGGAACACGGTTCCGTTGGTCGTCAGCGCAACCGCAGGACCTGCACCGTTCGCCGGCAGTTGGCAGAACTCCAGTTCACCCGTCTCATCGGTCAGCGCGATGATCGTCTTGCCGTCGGGAAGGAATCGGGCGCTGCGGTAGCGGACCTCGGTGCGGCGCGGGATCTCGACCAGTCGCCCCGGTCCCACCGGTGCCACAAGACCTGGCGATCTTAAGTTGGGCGACGAGAGGGGTCTCGCTGTGGAAATGGCCGCGAGGGGAGGCGCTAGATCAGTCCCTGGTGAGCGAGCCACATTCCGCGGAAGTAATTCATCACGCGGATGGGATCGGTGGTCTCGGGAATCTCGGCAAGGGTGTAACCGGTGTAGCCGATCCCGTTCAGGCGGGTGAACAGACGACGAAAGGGATACTCGGCGAGGAACAGGTCGCGGAGGTGCACCTCGATGATGCGACTGCTCACCAAATCAAAGTTGGCGTCGAACCCGGCGCCTTCGAGATCGGATTGGTTCGAGTTCCAACAGACGCCGACCGCCGGATGGTTGGCGACGTCCATGATGCGGCGGATGCGGGGCAGGGAGGCGGTGGCGGCTCCGTGGACTTCCAGTCGGACCTGCTGGCCGAGGCCGGCGGCGGTCTCGCCGAGTTCGCGGAGCGAGCGTCCGATCTGTTCCAGGGTCTGTTCTTCGGGAACCTCTTTCGGCAGTCCGTTTGGCCTGACCTTGATCCCCGTGGCCCCGACGTCGTGGGCGAGTTGCAGGTACTGCTTGGTCGCCTCGATGTCGGCGCGGAGGCGGGAAGCGTCCGGGGTGTGGTAATCGAAGGCGGAACCCAGCGAGTACAGTTCGACCGGGGAATCGGCGAAGCGCTTCTTCACCCCGAGCCGTTCGGCGGCGGAGAGGGTGACTTCGACGCCGTGCTGGTGGGTGGTGCGAAGTTCAACGCCCTGGAATCCGGTCTTCGAACCGTTGGCGATGATCGTCGCGACGTCCCAGTCCTTCGCCAGGTTGTAGGTGACGATCCCCAGCTTCATCCGACTCGGCTGGGCAAATCCGCCGGCGGTCGGCACCGGTCCCGGCCGCAAGGCGATTGCGGGGGCCGCGACCGGAGGCTGGGCAAGAGCGACGAGGGGCGAAGCCGCAAGGCCGGCGGCGAGGAACTGGCGTCGGGTGGTCGGCATGGGTGCGGTGTTTCCGGTGGAACGTTCAGATCAACGAGTAGGCGACGAGCGAGAAGAGCATGCCGGCGATGCCCACCAGGGTTTCGCAAACCGTCCAGGTTCGGAGGGTCTGGCCGACCGTCAGGCCCAGGCATTCCTTGACGATCCAGAATCCGGCGTCGTTCAGATGCGAGAGGAAGAGGGATCCGCATCCGATGGCGACGACGACCAGGGCGAGGTGATTGGGGTCGAGGGTGATTCCCTGGGTGTGCAGGTAGTCGGGGAGCAGGAACCCGGCGGTGGTGATCGCGACGGTGGCGGAACCGGTGGCGACGCGAATGAAGGCGGAGATGATCCAGCCGAAGAGCAGGGGCGACAGTTTGGCCGAGGCACCAAAGTGGCCGATGGCCTCGGCCACGCCGCTGTCGCGCAGGACCCGGGCGAAACCGCCGCCGGCACCGATGACGATCAGGGTCATGCCGATGGAAGCGACGGCGGTCTCGGTGAACCTGAGCACCTGGGGAGCGGTATAGCCGCACCGGGTTCCAAGGGACCACCCGGCGAAGACGACGGCCAGCAGCAGGGCCATGAAAGGACTGCCAACGAAGGAGAGCGTCTCCCGCAGGGGATCGCCCTTGGGCAACGCGAGTTCGCCCACCGTGGCGATCAGCATGAGGACCACCGGCAGCAGGATGCTGAAGAGCGTGAGACCAAACCCCGGCAGGCGATGCCCGGGTTCGAGGCTGCGGGAGCGGTCGGGCGCGGCCGGCGCCTCGGTGGGCACGTGCTTCACGATGAACCGGGCGTAGATCGGACCGGCGACGGCGGCGGTGGGAATGCCGATGATGAATCCCCACATCAGCACTCGGCCCATGTCCACGCCGAGCTTCTCGGCGGCGAGCGAAGGTCCGGGGTGCGGCGGCATGAGCCCGTGCATCACCGACAGACAGGAGAGCAGGGGAAGGAAGAGGAGCAGGAACGGTTGCTTCGTCCGATGGGTCAGGGTCAGGAGGATGGGCGTCAACAACACCAGGCCAACCGCGAACCAGGTGGTCAAACCGATGGTCAGCGCCAGTGCCATGATGCAGAGCTGGATTCGTGCGGGCCCAAAGAAGTCGATGAACCGTTTGGCGAGGACTTCGGCACCGCCGGATTCCGCCAGCAACTTCCCGAGCATCGTGCCGAGGGCGACCATGGCGGTGATCCCGCCGAGGGCGCCGCCAAGGCCGTCGGAAAAGGATCGCACCACTCCCAGCATGCCGTAGCGCGGCGTGATCCCTTCGGTCGACGCCTTCAAAATCGTGCCGGCGGCGTCCCGGGCAGGCACCTTAAGCCAAAAGACCGCTCCGGTGCCCACCACCAGCGCCGCGCCCGCCAGGGCAATGAATGCGTTCATCCGGAATCGCGTGACCAAAAGGACGAGCACGCCGATCGAGGTCAGGGCCAGAGCTATAAGTTTCCAGTCGCCGGAAGTCATGGTATGCCGAAGAGGCTGCCATGAACCCGCCGCGCGGGGGAATCGGAAATCCCGCGATCAGAGCCCAAGCAGCGTCAGCAATCCCGGCAGATCCGAGTAGTCCGGGATGACCACGTCGGCACCCATGGCGGAGAGGCGGGTGCGCTTGGCTTCGTCGATGCGGCCGGATCCGAAGTGTTCCTCGTCGGTGGCCACAGCGATGGCGGTCCCGCCAAGGGCCTTCGACTGCTCGATCTCCACATGGCCATCCCCGAAGGCCACCAGCGCGCTGCCAGGAAGGCCGTCGGCGGCCAGGACGGCATCCATGACGCCGCGTTTGGTATAGGTGCGGTCGCTGGGGCCGGCGGGGCCGTGGACCCGTTCCCCGAAGAACTCGACCAAGCCAAGGGCTTCCACCTCGGCGCGGACGGAGTGGACTTCTGTTCCGCTGACCACGTGCAGCACGAGTCCGCGATCGCGCAGGGCATGCAGGCAGGCGAGGGCTCCCGGCGGTTGCATGGCGGCGACGACGACGCTGCCTGAGCGGACCGACTGGATGCGCTGCTGCACCACGGAACCCAGTCGATGAGCGTACTGGGACTGGTACTCGGTCGCAGTCAGCGCGGTCCCGCCGCGCTCGGCCACCCGGTCGGCCAGACATTGCATCTGGTGGATGGTGGGCTTGCCGTTCAACCGCCAGATGTCGTCGTGGGCGAGTCGTCGGCGTGCGCTTGCATCTTCACCGGGCGCGGGCGGTAGATGATCGAGGAAAACTTCCAGCATCACCTCGCCCCACCCGGCGCGAATGAAGGAAAGAGTGCCGTCCCAATCGAAAACGGCGTGGCGGAGACCCTCGGGCGCGACCCATCCCGGACGCACTTCAATGGGATCACTCACGGCAGCACCACCGTCTGGCCGGTGAGCACGGATCGTTCTTCGGCCTCGCACACTTCAATGGAGAGTGCGGCCTCGGCGGCCGTCACCCGACTGGGCGCGCGCCCGGATTCAATGGCCTCGATGAAGTGCCGGATCTCTCCGATGTAGCCGTCGCCACCGTCGGGTTTGATCGTGGCGGGCGACTGGCCGGCGGCGTACAGGCGAAGCGCATCGGCACCGCGGGCAATGTCGAGATCCACGGTGGCCCGTTCGAAATTGACGGTGAAGGCCATGTTGAATCCGAAGCCTTCCGTCATCGCCCAACTGCCCTCGGCAGTGACGACCGGGCCGTCGGGATAACGGAAGAGCGTCGTCACATGATCAACGGCCCCGCTCACCTTGGAGTAGCCAGCCGAAGTGACGGACGCCGGACGCCCGAAACAGTGGACGACGAAATCGGTGTCGTGCACGTGCAGGTCGAACAGCGCACCGCCCGAATCCGAACCCTTGAGGAAATGCTGATGGCCCCAGGCGGGTGTCTGGGCCACCCGACGGAACCGGGCGTCTAGGACCCGCCCGTAGGTTCCGGCGACGATGGCCTGTCGGACCCAGGCGTACTCGGGCCAGAAGCGGATGCACAGGCCGGGCATGAGGAAGACGCCGCGGCGGGCGGCTTCGTCCGCGGCGACCGCGATGCGCCGGGCTTCGGCGGAGGTGCGCGCGAGGGGTTTCTCGACCAGGACATGTTTGCCGGCGGCAAGGGCCGCCAGACAGAGTTCGACGTGCGTGTGCGTCGGCGTGCAGATGTCGACGGCCTGGATCGTGGGATCCGCCAGCAGATCCTCGATGCGCCGGTAGGCCTTCACCTGGGTCATGTCGAGGCGGACGGGATTTTGGTCACCGACGTTGCCGGCGACCTTTGAAAAGTCGCCGTCGAGGTTGCGTCCGCTCGGGTTGGCCAAGGCCACAATCCGGGCTTGGGGAACCTTCTGGTATGCCTTCAGGTGGGCGACGGTCATGAAACCCGTGCCGATGATGCCGACGTTGATCACGGGGGGGAGTATTTTTGGAATGGCACGGTTGTGCGACAGAGAAGTTCAGGGTTTCGTTCGCGCCCCTCCCATGGGGGCGCGTGTTGACCGTGCTCCTGCCCGTCTGGGATCCGCCTCCTCGCGTCGGCAGCTACGAACGGTGCGACAAGGGGGTAGCTGCCGAGGTAACGAGGCGGACCCAGACGAGGCAAAGCGTGAGAGCATCCGCCTCCTCACGTCGGCAGCTACGAACGGTGCGACAAGGGGGTAGCTGCCGAGGTAACGAGGCGGACCCAGACCAGGCAAAGCGCGAGAGCATCCGACTCCTCACGTCGGCAGCTACGAACGGTGCGACAAGGGGGTAGCTGCCGAGGTAACGAGGCGGACCCAGACGAGGCAAAGCGCGAGAGCATCCGCCTCCTCACGTCGGCAGCTACCCAGGTTTGTGT
>JBDNHZ010000552.1:0-11710 GCA_041688515.1 Verrucomicrobiota bacterium | reverse complement strand
CGGGGAACGCGCGAAGGCCGGGGGACGTCCGAATGGAAGTCAGAGTCTCCTGACGTCGCCTCCTACGGGTAGGTGCCGAGGTGACGAGGCGCATGTGGGGCGGGCGGGGAACGCTCACGGACGCGGGGAGTTCGTCCGGAGATCAGAGCCTCCCGATGCGGGCAGGCAGAAGCCATCGTCAACGGTGTTGGGTCGATCCCATTGAAATTCTGCGGGATATTAGAACTACGATTTGGCTGGAGCGGTCTGATGCCAACGGCGTGCGTGTGGGACGTATAGGACTGGTTCTGGATGGCGCTCGCGACCGATCCGGATCTGGGCCGTTGTGGCCCAGGCGGGCTCCGCGAGGATCAGGAGCGCATCGAGATGGGGTTTGACGTGGATGGCGTGGCGTTGGAGTTGATCGTCGCGGCGGCGGAGGTGTTCGGTTCGCGCGGCGGCGATTCGATCCTCGACGGATTTCTTTGCTCCAGCCGGATTCGATCCAGCCCGGACCCGACGGCTGCGGAGCTCCTGTTCGTAAGAGGCGAAGTACTCGTCGATGCGCCGGATTTCCCGGTTCAGGTAGCGTTGCTGCCGAGTGCGGATGGCGTCGAGTTCAGCAGCGAGTTCCAGGTTGAGGATCCTGATCAGAAACTGCTGGAGTGATGCGTTGTCCAAGGTGGGCCAGACGATGGCTTCATGGGGGGTGGGATCAATGCTCAGGACGGCGTCGTCATGGAGGGTCGCGTCCCGCCTGCCGTCCAGCAGGCTGAATCGGACCTGGTGAGCGGACCACACCTGATCAATCGCCTGGATTTCGCAGCGGGCGATTGCGACCGCGCTGAAATGGAAGGTGGCTGTGTACGGGGTGAGTTGATGGAATTTCGGGGAATCAGGAAAGGATTGGAACCAGGTCTTGGCAGCGACCTCATCCGAGGGCGCAACCCTGGAGGTGCGGTGGGGTTCGAGGACGACACGACGGACGGTTGTTGGGCTTGGATTGAGAAGTTCGGTAAGCCTGAAGGTGGTGGGGCAACCGGGGAAGATCTCGACTTTGGCGTCTCGTGGGCCGGCTTGGTCAGGGGCAGGGAACCTGACTTGGAACTCATGAAGTTGCCCGGAGTCATTCCAGACGCGGGCGGCAGCCCCTTCGGCGAGGACATCCAACCGATCGTACCAGGAACGCTCAACGACGGCACCGAGTGCGGTCAGGGCATCGGCGTAGAAACCAGCGAGGGCACCGGGCTCCGGTGGAAGACGATCGAGTTTCACAGGTTGGCGTAGTCTTGGGCGAAGAGGGTGGAATCGAGCTTCTGGACCTCACGGTAGTCGTCGCGGGCCTGAGCGAGGTCGTTGCCAAGATCGGAGAAGGCTTCATCGAGGCGGCCCTGGCTTTCGCGCCAGCGGCGAAGGATTTCTTCGGCGAAATCATCTTCACCAAAACGATCGCCGAGGATGAGCCCCGTTTCGCCAACGACGAGTTCGAACAGGTTCAGTTTTTCCTGAAGGAGATTGAGCAGCTTTTCCTGGAGGGTGCCGGCCTGAACAAAGTTGTGGATTCGGACGGGGTGTGTCTGACCGAGGCGATGAAGGCGGCCGATGCGTTGCTCGATCTCCATGGGATTCCAAGGGAGGTCGAAGTTGATCATCCGATGACAGAACTGAAGGTTGCGTCCCTCGGTGCCGCTCTGGGTGAGGAGCAGGGCCCCCCGTCGGTGCCGGAACTCCTCGATCATAGGTTGGCGTTGGGCGGCCGGGGTTGAGCCGTTCATCAGGGTGGTCGGGACTTTGGCTTGAGCCAGGAACTCCGCGATGGCGTGCTGGGTGGCGAGGAATTGGGTGAAGACAACGACTCCACCCTCTCCTTCTGCGATCGGCGGGAGCAGCGCGCACTTGCGACTCCAGGCAGAGGGCAGGATCAGGCTCTGGCTCCAACGCGCGGCACGGTCGCGGTCGGGATAACTTTTGAGTGCGGACAACAGGGCAGCCGGACTGCTGCCCGCGGCTTGCAGGAGCAGGCGACCCCAAAGGCTGGACTGCGAGGGCGAGAGGGTGGCGAGGGATTCCCGCAGTTCGGCTTCCCATGATTCAAGGGCCTGTGCCTCGGGAGGTTCGGGTTCGAACAGGGCGGTTTCCGCACGGCGCGGAGGAAGATTGACTCCCGAGTTTGCCCGGGTGTTGCGGATCATGACTTGCCCGAGAAGTCGTCGGAGTTCCTCCGGTTCCTTCGGTTGCCGCGGCTTCTTGGGGTCGATGAAGCGAGCTCTGAACTCTTTGGGCGAGGGCAATTGGCCGGGCTGTAGGAGGGTGACCAGGTTGTAGAGTTCTTCGAGTGAGTTCTGGACCGGGGTGGCCGTCAGGAGCAGCAGGAAACGGCGGGGAATACCGGCGACGGTGGCCCAGGAAAGCGATGTGCGGTTTCGGAGATGATGGGCTTCGTCGACGATCAGGAGATCCCAGGGAATGGCCTGGACGTGGGGACACTGTCCAGGCTGGCGTACCACCGGCAGGGAGGCGACCACGGCCGGATGGTCGCGCCAGAACTTCGCTGGGTTGGAGCGGCACTCGGAGTCGTGGGTGGTCGCCACCTGGATGTCGAATTTCGACGAGAGCTCCTCGGCCCACTGGTCCACGAGCGAAGGTTGAGTGAGAATCAGGAACTTTTGAACCATGCCCCGGACGAGATACTCCTTGAGGACAAGGCCCGCCTCGATGGTCTTGCCGAGCCCGAATTCATCCGAGAGCAAGGCGCGACCTCGGAGCGAGCCGATGACCCGGAGCGCGGCGCGGACCTGATATTCAAGTTGCTCAATGTTGCAATGGGGGAGGCAGAGCAGTTCGTCGGTCTGGTTGGACACCCACCATCGGGTGGCCCGGGCGTGGAGATCCCAGTGGCTGAGGTTACGTTCGACGGGGATCGGAGTCTGGAGAAGGATCGGCGAGGGGTCCCACAGCACATCCACCGCCGGGATGGGGGGAGCGGTTGGCCGGGGTGTCGATCGAGGTTCGGCAGTCGGCACTGATTTCTTGGGAGATTTCGCAGGCGCTGCAGAGGGCTGGTCACGGGACGATCGCGTGACCGCCGCCTCAGAAAATTCTTCCCCTGTCGGGACACCGAAGTGTTTCCACTCGGACTTCAGGTGCTCCCACAGTTGATGCATGGACTTGCCAGTGCCGGCCTCCCGAGTGCCGGCATACTCGCGGGCGAATTTAGCCCACTTGGCGAGGGTCTGTTCAACCCACGGCTGCCATTCGTCATCCGCGAATGGCAGCCGATAGTCGAGCTTGGAGCCTCCTTCCGGCGAGATCTGGATGATGGATTCCACCGGCTCAAAAGTCCGGATGAGAGCCCGGATGAAGGCGCGACTCGAAGAGAGCGTATGACAAATCCCTGAGGGAATGGCTGGCCTGTTCGGAGACCAATCCGTCATCAGGGGATAGAAAGGCGCCAAGGGGCCTTTGGCCGCGGCGATGCGGCCCTGCGCGACCACTTCCTGGGTTCCCTGCACGATGAGCCAAATCAGAGTTTGCTGAGTCGGGAAACTGAAGTGGATGCGGAGGGCGAGCGCTCGCGGCTTCGTTTTGTTCGGCACCACCTTGGATGTACTCGGATTCAACCCTCGGACGATGCGAGCTTCCAAGACTGAAGTGCAGCCAGAAACTGCGACGACCGCTGGATATCCCTCGTCGGGTGCTGGGAGACAGGGCTCGACAGGGGGGCGGTGGGTGTTTCCGGCAGCGATCGCTGGGACTCCAACACCCTTCCTCCACCAACTCGAGGCGGGCGAGCCGCCCAACATCTTCCCAGCTGCCAACGGCGCGAGAACTCCACGTTCACCGAATGGAGATCGGCGGAGACCGTGGGGGCCAGCCGTGATACGTCCGCGTGAAAATATAGCTGCTCAAGATGCCGATGCCCGCGCCCACCACCACATCTTGCGGATGGTGATGGTTCGATTCGACGCGGCTGTAGGCGACTCATGAGGCGGCCGCGTAACCCGGCAGGCCCCATTCCCAGCCGTAGCGCTTGCGTAGGAACTCCGCCGAACTGAATGAGATCGCCGTGTGCCCGGACGGCATGGATTGGATGCCGCCATTGGGTCGCCGGGTGTTCACGCTATATTTGAGGGCGTAGGTGACCCCGAGCGTGAGCGCCGCGCTCTCGGCGAACTCAATCGTCCCTTTTCGGTCCCAGCGTCTTCCGTCCTCTTCGCTTCGATGGCCGAACGTCGTTCCCTAGACCAACGCCGGGAGCGCGAACTGGAGCACATCGCCGGAAGTCTCGATGGCGTCGGCCGCGGACAATCGGGTTGCGACAGCGATCCCCCATAGGCCCAAGCTGATCCGGCGGCGACAAGAGGACGGCGACAAGAATATTTTCTAGACCCGCCCTCGCGGACTGTCTGAAAAAAGCCAATAAAAACAGCGGATTCAGCTAACCGTGTTTCTTGCGAGCCGGTCCTTGGCAAGGCCTCAACGGAAGGCTCCTATGAATCGGGAGCTCAACGTCTATCGCATCTAATTTGCCCCATCCGTTGCAAACAACCGGATGCTGCCGATCGAACCCTTTCTTGCCCTCTTGCGCCGGAGCAAGAACTGGGTGGCAGCATTCCCCATCGCCCGCAGGCACGGGCAACTCGGGAGCCCGTTGCACTGAAACCGGGGCGTTCTTCACCCGACCAGACTGAACCAATCCGGGAGCGAAAAAGGGGGGGCACCTCCCGGTGAGCGCGAAGCACCCTCGCGCATGAATCCGTCCATGACCTCTCGTCGCGGGGTTGCGGCTACGCATGACCCGATTCTCGGAGTCGCTCCCGCGTGGATGCGGATTCGGCGGCTAACCGACCCTCCCCCCGGGGAGACTCATCGTCCGGCGACCATTCGCACGCCTTCGCCCATGGCGCGGTCGAGGCGGGCCCGGGCAACGCTGTAGTCGCGCAAGGCCACCGAGTTAACGGTGCGCGTTTCGGTCAGCGCGGTCTGTGCCGACAGCACGTCCAGTTGCGTCCCGGTGCCGGCATCCGAACGGGCCACGGAAAGGCGGAGGGCTTCCTCGGCCTGCTCGATGACTTTGGTTTGGGAATCGAGGACCTCGCGTGCCTCGGTGAAGTTGGAGAAGGCAGTCCGCACTTCCAGTTCGATGCGTCGCGCGGTGTCGTCGATCTCGATGCCAGCCTTGTTCTGGCGTGCCTTCGCGGCGTCGATCTTTCCGCGGGTCAGACCGAAGTCCCAGAAGTTCCAGGAAAGCTGCGCACCGACGTTCCAGCCGTCCAACGGGCGCGACAGATCCCGATTGAAATTGCGGGACTGCCATCCGTAGCCGGCCGCAGCCGCGAGTTGCGGATAGTACTCGGCCCGGGCCTGGATCAGTTCCTCCGCCCGGATTTTTTCACCGGTGCGCAGGGCCACCAACTCGGGACGCTGGGCGACGGCCTTTCCGATCGCGTCGGACAGTTGGAGGTCGGAAGGCACGGCGACGAGTTTGTCCGCGGTGTTCAGGGGAATGTCCTTGTCGGCATCGCGCGGCACATTGAACCCGAGCAGCACGGCCAGATTGTTGCGACCGATGCGAAGCGCGTTTCGCGCGCGGATGAGCCGGGGACGGGCGTTGGCGAGCTCGACCTCGGCGCGAAGGACATTGAACCGGGGAACGGTGCCGGCATCGAACCGACGCTTGGTATCGGTCAGTTCCTGCTCAAGGAGGCGGATGGAGGCTTCCTGGACGAGGATCTGTTCGGCGGCGAGCAGGACGTCTTCATAGGCCACGCGAACTTCGAGGAGGGTGTTGGACACCAGGGCCTGGTAGTTGGCCAGGGCGGCTTCCCGGGTGAGTTTGGACGAACGCGCAGCCGAGCGGAGTTTGCCGCCGGCAAAGAGCGGTTGGGTTGCCGTGATGGTGGCATTCCAGTTCTGGTTGTTGGCGAACGCGACCGCGGGCGTTCCCGGAGCGAAGGAGACGTTTTCAATCTTCTCCTCGTCGATCCGGTTGTAGGCACCGGTCGCGCCCACGCGGGGGAGAATGCCCGACTTTTGCTGGAGGGCGATTCCCTGGGATTCGGCGATGTCCTGGCGGCCTTTCAACAGGGCGGCGTTCCAGGAAAGGGCGAGATCGAGGCATTGCTCACGGGTGAGCGGTGCCTCCGGCCAGCGGGGAGCCGACCGGTGCCCCGACGCAGTCGGAGGCGGATTGTTGGTATCGGCCCGCGCGGGCGACAGGGGCAGGGTGGCCGCGAGGCCGACAGCGAGGAGAACGGCGTGTTTCATGGCGCAGAAGCTTCGGCAGGTTAGAGAGAGGAGGTCCGGGTTCAAGGCAACTTCGCCGGTGTCCCGGAGGGCGCGATGGAGGCAACGGTGGGGCCGGCCGGACGCTCGATGAACACGTCCACCTGCTGTCCGACGTAGACGGGGAACGACGGACGATCCAGGGCATAGACGATCTGCAGGACACGGGTATCGACGCGCTCGAGGCTGTCTCCGGTCAGGCTTCGCTTCGGGACGACGTAGGGCTCGATCCGGACGAAGCGGAGCGGCATGGACCGTTCGGCATGGCCCTTGAGGCTCGCTACCGCCGGCGCATTGGTCGCCACCAGGACGGCGTTCTGTTCGTCCACTTCCGCACGGATCTGAAACGTGCGTGTGTCACCCAGAAGCAGCAGGGGTTCGTTGAGAACGGCCGCGGGGGCGAACTCGCCCTCGCGAACGTTGACCTGGAGAAGGGATCCGTCGCGCGGGGCGCGGATGGTCAGCACTGCGAGTTCGGTCCGGGCCTGATCGAGTTGTGCCTGGATGGCGCCGATCTGGGCTTCAATGGCGGCCTCCTTGGCGCGGGAACCGGCGAGGGCGAACTGACGGCGCTTCACTTCGTCCTCGGTGGCGACTTGGTTCCGCTCCAGCTTTTCCATCCGCGCCAGTTGGTCGCTCCCGTCCGCCACCTGGTTCTGTTCCACGGCGAGTTGGGCACGGGTGGACTGGAGTTGGGCTTCCATGGCGACGATGCGCGCCGCCGCTTCGCGGTCGTCGAGTTGGAACAGGGCATCCCCCCGGTGCACTTCCTCCCCGACCTTCACATGGACCCGGGTGACGAGGCCGGGCTTGGGTGAGGCAATCCTCACGTTTTCCCGGGCGGCCTCGATCAATCCGGTGGCCGCGACCTTGGCGGCATAGGGGGATCGCGCCGGCGCGGACACCGGGCCGGGATCCGGCGAGCGGGCACTCTGGCGTCGTACCAGAAGAAGGGCGGCGACGATGCCGGCAATGGAGAGATAGAAGGACGGTTTGCGGAGCATGGCGGCGGTTCAGTGATGGTTGGAGATGAAATCGCGCAGCGTCTGGCCCTGATAGACGCCTGCCACCCGGCCATCTTCCATTTCGGTCAGGCGGTCTGCGTAGGAGTAGGTCCGGGGGTCATGGGTGACGATGATCACGCTGCGACCCGGGGTGCGTGCGGCGTTCGCAAGAATGTCCATGATCTGGTGGCCCGTCTCGCGGTCGAGGGCGGAGGTGGGTTCGTCGGCAATCAGGAGTCGGGGGCTGTGGACCAGGGCCCGGGCGATGGCGACGCGCTGCTGCTGGCCGCCGGAGAGTTGGGTGGGCCGTTTGCGTTCCTTGCCGGCCAGGCCCAGACGCTGGAGCAGTTCGGCGGCGCGTTGCTCCGCCTCCCCACGGCGCACGCCATTGAGCAGGAGCGGAACCGACACGTTTTCGACCAGGTCGAGGGTCGAAATGAGGTTGAACTGTTGGAAGATGAATCCCACGTGCTGGCTTCGGAACGCCGTGACCCGACTCCGGGGCATGCCGTTGAGCACGGTGCCGAAAACCGAGACTTCGCCCTCGTCCCAGTCCAACGTTCCCGCGGCCACGGACAACAAGGTGGTCTTGCCGCACCCGGATGGACCCACGACGAGGTGGAGCTCTCCTTGGGAGGCAGTGAAATCCGTGCCCTTCAAGGCCACCGTTCGGGCGTCTCCGGTGCCGAAAGCCTTTACGACCCCTCGGATGGAAACGGCGGGGGTGGCTGCGTCGATCTGACCTGTGGACTGGGTGATCATGGAGGGGGCGTTGGGCTCAGGGGGACAGGGGGGTCAGCCACGGAAGACGATGGCCGGTTCCAGTCGCGCAACCTTTCGAATGCCCAGCAGCGCGGCGAGCGAGGAGATGATCAGGATCGCGACCAGCGACCGAAGGATCGATTCGGGTTGGAGGAGGAAGGGAGGTTGGCCGTTGTCGGCGACGGCAAAGCCGAACGCCGCCGTCAGGCCGAGGCCCATCCCGTAGCCCACGAGTCCAACGGTCAAGGCCTGGAACAGGAGCATGGCCGAAAGGAGGCCATTGCTGGCACCCATGGCCTTGAGCGCTCCCAGATTCCGAAGGTTTTCGAGCACGAACGAGTAGAACGTCTGGCCGGCGATGGCCACCCCCACGATGAACCCGAGGATGATGGTGGTCATGAAGCTGGCCGGGATCCCGGTATTGCGCCAGACCCACGCGATCGTGCTCCGCTCGAACTCGGGCACCGTGTACGCGGCCAACCCGGTTTCGGCGCGGATGGCGCGCGCCACTTCCGCGGCGGTCAACCCCGGTTTCGGCTCCGCCAGGATCATCGAAAGCATCTTGCGCTGGCGCGGGGCGAACTGAAGCGCCTGATCGTAGCTGGTGAAAGCGTACGGATACCCGAAGAAGTGACGTTCGGTCCGGCAGATGCCCACCACCCGCGCCTCCCGATCGTTGATCTCAAAGGTGTCGCCCACCCGCAGCGGCCGAGGAGCCTCGTTTTTGTCCCGGACTTTGCCCAGGCGTTCCGCTGCCAGCTCGTCAATGACGACCGTACTGGCGATGCGCAGTTGTTCGATGTCGCCTTCAATCACCTTCGCCGGACGCCCGAACAGGGTGCCGGAATGGATGCCGATCAACTGGATCAGCTTTTCCGAGCCGTCGGTTGCGCGAGCCTTGATCACGCCCTGAAACAGGGGCATGGCGAAATCGACTCCGTCCACCGAACGGACCCGGTTGACGTCGGTGTCGCGCAGGGCCTTGGTCTCGTTCACCTGCTCGACCCGGCTGTCCACCACCCAGATGGACGCGCGCATGTTGCGCATGTGACTGGTTGTCCAGGACAGCAGTCCTTGGAACACCCCGTTCTGCTGGGTCATGAGGAGCGAGGAGAAGGTGAGCCCGCCAACAAGCATGATGTACTTGGCGCGGTCTCCGAGGAGCATGCGGAGGGCGAGATGGAACATGATTCAGGAGGGTCTCTTTGCCGATTTACGAGTGGGGCCCGGGATCGACCGGCTGCGGCTTCGGGAGCGTGCCAGGGAACGGATTGCGCCCAGCGAGAATTCCGTGATGTGCGCCCCCAGGACTTCCAGGTTGGATTGCTCCAGCGGATCGCGCCCCTGTAGCCGCTCGATCACCGCGCCGCAGTGCCGATAAAAGAGGATCTGACTGACGACCGAGTTGGCGACGAGTCGGATCTCTTCATCGCTGAATCCCGTGCCCAGCATTTCCCGGACGAGTCCCTGGAACCACTGGTGTTGCGGCCGGATGAAGCTGTTCACCAGATGATCCAGCGCCTGAGTTGGCTCGATCATTTCCCGCGCCATGATCCGGCTGTGGTGACAGTCAGGACCGCTCTCGGCGATGCGGGCAATGAACTCCCGGATGAAATGGGCCACTCGCTGGGCGGGAGGCAGCCGATCGAACCCGGGGGTGGGGGTCGCGTGGGGGCCCCCGGCGGGTGCCGGGGCGGTTTCCCGGAGGACTGCGGAGTACAGGGCGCTCTTGTCGCCGAAGTGATAGCTGATCGCGGCGATGTTCGCCCCCGCCCGGTGGCAGATCTCGCGGACAGTCGAGTCACGGAACCCGCGCTCAGCGAATACCGCGGCCGCAGCGGCAAGCAACTGCTTGCGCGTGGTGGCGGGTTCGGGAGGTTGGTGTCGGCGCGGTGCCATTCGTGGGGCGAAGAGTCAAACCTGTGTTTGAAACTGTCAAACAGCTGTTTTAAAAATGAGGCGGCTGGGTCCGGAGCGACAAGTTCTGGAGGGACGAGTTCTACGAGTCCCCATGACCGACTCCTGCAGTTTCGGGCTCGCGGAGCTCGTCCCGCCAGAGCTTTGTCGCTCCCTGGGTCGCCTCGCGGTTCGGCAGTGAAGGCCCGTTGTGCCGCGAGTGCCCCGAGGGTTACCCTCGCTGGATGAAGGCGGAATTGTCCGGCAAGGTGATCGTGGTGGTGGGCGGCACGAGCGGACTCGGTTTGTCCGCGTGCCGTGCCTGTGTCGAGGCGGGTGCCCGGGTGGTCGCCGTGGGACGTGACCCGCTCAAGGCCGAGGCGGTTCGCCTGGAGTTGGGCGATGCCGTGCGGGTTCTGGTGGCGGATGCCACCCATCCGGGCACCGCTGAGTCTGCAATCGTTGCCGGTGTCGAAGCGTGGGGCGGATTTCACGGACTCTACCATGTCGCCGGAGGCAGCGGGCGACGGATGGGCGACGGTCCCCTGCACGCATTGAGCGAGGAGGGATGGGACTACACCATGAACCTGAACCTGCGCTCGGTTTTCCTCAGCAACCGGGCCGCCGTGCGGCGGTTCCGGGAAACCAGCACCACGGGATCCATCCTCAACTGCGGTTCGGTTCTCGGCCTCTCGCCGTCGCCCTGTTTCTTCGCCACCCACGCCTACGCCGCCGCCAAGGCGGCGATGATCGGGATGACTCGATCCGCAGCGGCGCAGTATGCGGGGGAGGGGATCCGGTTCAATCTGGTGGCACCGGCCCTGGTGGCGACGCCGATGTCCCAACGCGCCCAAGGCGATGCCCGGATCCTGGAATTCGTGAAGACCAAGCAACCGCTCGACGGGGGACGGATCGGGGTTCCCGAAGACCTGGACGCGGCCGTGGTGTGGCTCTTGTCCGACGCATCCCGTTTCGTGACCGGACAGGTGGTGTGCATCGACGGCGGTTGGTCCGTCAGCGAAGGGCAGGTGGGGGTGGACCTGGATTCAGTCCCCGGATGAATTGCGGCCATGAACGAAAAGGGCCGGCGCGTTCCCTCTGCGCAGGGAACGCGCCGGCCAGGATGGGCTCAGGGCAGGAAGGCCGAGAGCACGGAAGTGGGGATGATCTCGGTAGGGTTCCTGGTTCCCTGGCCGGGACGCGACCAACCGACGGAGACGTGGTCGGGGCCGGTGCCCTCCTTCTGGAGGACTTCGATGTAGTAGAGTTGTCCGGCCACCAGCGAAACGGCGACAGACTTTTGTGAATTGTATTTGCCCCACTCGCGGTACTTGGTTGCGCCAGTGACGCTGGCGATTCGTCGGCGGGCGGAGGAGTTGGCGTTGGTGCTCAGGTACAGGTCGGAGTTGTTGTCGCTGGCGATCCAGAAGCGGTAGGAACCGGTGGAAGGGGCGCAGAGGTAGGCGCGGAGGCGGATGCCGTAGTTGTCGCCGGTGTTCTGGGGTGTTTCGAGCGTGGTCAGCGTGTTAACCGTGTTCGGCGCAAGTCCGGTGGGGATCTGGGCGGTACTGGTGCCCGTCACGCCGGTCCAGATTTCCCGGCAGGCACCGCGCGGGGCGACCTCGAGCCAGTTCAGGTTGAAGCTCGAACCGAGCCCGCAGACCCGCAGGACTCCAGTGCCGGCGGGCAGGGAAACGTCGGCTTCGATCACGGTGTAAGTGTTGGCCGAACCCGTGCTGGGCACGGCTAGTGAACTGATGAGCGGCGTCAGGGGCGCTCCGCTT
>JBDNHZ010000551.1:0-1513 GCA_041688515.1 Verrucomicrobiota bacterium | reverse complement strand
CTTGCCCAGTCTTCCGATCAACTCGTCACTGAAGGCACGCTCCTGAGCTTCAATCTGTCTGGATCTGATCCAGATCGCCCAATGCAATCGCTCCGCTACAGCCTGGTCAGCGGACCTCCCGGCGCCTCAGTGAATCCGGTCACCGGGCTATTCCTATGGCGCCCACGCCCGGACCAAGGCGGCATCCGTTACGACATCCAAGTCCGAATCATTGATGACGGCTCTCCCCAGCTCAGTGCCGATTCGAGTTTCAAGGTGGCCGTCCGCGACACGTTTTCAGATCTCCTCGTCGTCGCTGGAGCCACCGCGGTCGAGAACGGTGCCTCGGGAACACTTCCCATCTTCCTGAACGCCGCGCCGAACCTGACCGGCTTGAACTTCCAACTGACCCTTCCGCCCGGACGGATCGTCAACCCCACCATCGCCTCCCTCGCAGCCGATGTCTCGGGCGCCACCATCGTGCGCGGAGCCGAGGGCCGTGCGGAATTGCGACTCCAGATCCGACCCGGGACTTCGCTGCTCTCCACCCGCGAACTGCTGGCCATCGGGTTCAGTTCGTTGACTGCACCCGACTCCCTTCTGGTGCGAATCACGCCCGAGCAAATCGTCGCGAGCGCCGATACCGGGGTCTCGCCGGACAGAATCCTCAGCCGATCGGGCCGGATCGTCCTCATCGGTACCGAACCCATTCTGGTCATGGAGCGGTCGGCCCAACCCGACAGCGCTGTGGCAGTCCTGACGGTCTACGGCGCACCTGGAATGCGTTACGCACTGGAGGGCCGGGCGGGCTTCCACAACCAAGGGCCATGGAGCCCGCTCGCCGAAGGCGAAACGGTTGCCGACACCTACCTGCAGACCTGGAACCTACCCATCGGTCCCAGCGAAGCCTATTACAGGGCCCGAACTCTGGGACCGAGGTGAGGCCGCGCGGAGCCAACGCGCGACCCACTCCGGGGTCGGCTGGAACGAAGGGGCTCGATGGCCCGGTGGTCTCGCTGACTCGACCCACCGGCTACACTCCATGACCCCGCCGGGATCAGGAGGAAGCGGGACTTGGGGGGGAGCTCCTCTCCCTTCATCACCAACTCCCCTCCAACGGGTGTAATCTGTGGATCCTTCAACCGCCGTTTTCAGGGTGCGGTCTCGGCGAAATCGTTGCGTATTCGAAGAGCGTCCGCACCTTCGCCAGCGCGGCGTCGAGATGGGTCGCATCCTTGCCGCCACCACGGGCATTGTCCGGGCGACCTCCACCCTTGCCACCGACGATCGGTGCGATGGCTTGGATGAGTTTGCCTGCCTGGACACGACCTGTGAATTCGGCCGAAACGGCCGCCACCAGCGACACCGCTCCAGCGGAGCCGCCACCGAGCACGATCACACCCGGGAAACGGCTCTTGAGGGCATCGACGACCGCTTGGAGGAAATCCCCCTCCGAATCCCCAAGGTTGTGGGTGATCAGCGGGATGCCGTTGTGATTACTGATAGGAATTTGCTTTTGACGCTCCGCGGTGAT
>JBDNHZ010000550.1:0-15031 GCA_041688515.1 Verrucomicrobiota bacterium | reverse complement strand
CAAAGAACGCAGAGCCAACGCGGGACCATCCCGTCTCTCTCTCTGCGGAACTCCGCGCTCACCGCGTTCTCTGCGGTGAATCCACTCCCTTCCATTCTGGGCCGCCGGGTGGCCACAGCCGATGGGCCGAAAGAAACGCAGAATCAAAAGAAGGGAACCGCGCAGCCACCGCCTTCCCCGACGCCACGAATCACGCCAACGCGGCTCCTTCCCTTCTTTCGCCTCCTTTCGTTCCTTTCGGCCAATTCCCCTGTCGTCGGCACAGGAATTTGATCGGAGTCCCTGACGCGGAGATCTCGCGCCATTTGCTCGGATGCCGAATGGGAAGAGGCGGGCGAGGACGCCCGCGGTCCCGGGACGGGCCGTCTCCGTCTGCGACTGTCGCGCCCCCGCTGGTCTTTCGGTGCCGGACCGGGGTTGAAACTTTCCCCTGCTCCCACCCGACAGGCCCCTTGAAAGCGGCGGGCGGACCCGTGAGTGTCTCCGTTCGCGAATTTTTCGCGGCGCGCTGTGTTCACTCTCACCGAAATCGCCAAGGGCTATGGCGGACGCAACCTCTTTGAGGACGTCAGCCTGACCATCAATCGTACCGACCGCCTGGGCCTTGTGGGCCCGAACGGGGCCGGCAAATCCACGTTGTTCAAGATCCTGCTCGATCAGGAGGCCCCGGACTCCGGCCAGGTCACCCGCCAGAGGGGTGCCACGGTCGGGTTCCTGCCCCAGGAATCCGCTCCGGCCAGCGAGGAGACGGTGATCGAGGTGGCCACCGGTACGGAGGCGCACGGGCACATGGATGGTGCCATGGTCGCCAGGGCGAAACGCATCCTGAAGGGTCTTTCCTTCAAGGAAACGGACTTTGATCGTCCGGCGCGGGAGTTGTCCGGCGGCTGGGTGATGCGCACGCATCTGGCGCGGTTGCTGGTTCAGGAACCGGACCTGCTCATGCTGGACGAGCCGACCAACCATCTCGATCTCGAGACGTTGATCTGGTTCCAGGGTTACCTGCGAAATTACCCGGGTGGCATCGTGGTCATCTCGCACGATCGCGAGTTCCTCAACCAACTGGTGAACGGGATTCTGGAACTGCGCAGCGGTCGCCTGTGGCGCTACCGCGGCAACTACGACGCCTTCCTCGACCAACGCGAGGCTCAGGAAGAGCAGCAGGCCGCCGCCTTCAAGAACCAGCAGCGCGAAATCGGGCGCCTGATGGATTTCGTGAACAAGTTCCGCGCGAAGAACACCACCGCCACCCGCGCCCAGGCCAAGCTCAAGCAGATCGAACGGATGGAGAAGGTTGCCGCGCCCGAGTCCGCAGCGGCCACGGTCGGATTCAACTTTCCCCAGCCGGAATCCTCCGGGCATCGCGTCGTCAGCCTGCGCCAGGTCGACTTCGCCTACGGCCCACGGCCGATCTACCAGAACCTCGATTTCGAGGCGGTGAAGGGGGAACGCATCGTCCTGGTGGGACCGAATGGCGCGGGCAAATCCACCCTGATCAAGCTGATGGCGGGCGTGCTCGAACCCCAGGCCGGGGAACGCGATCTCGGGCTGCGCGTGAAGCCGGGATATTACTCCCAGTACCGGACCGAGATGCTGCAAGTCGGGCGATCGGTCCTGGCGGAGGCCGTCGATACCCCCGCACGGGTCACCGAGCTGTACATCCGCACGTTGCTCGGCTGCTTCCTCTTCCACGACGACGACGTCTTCAAGCCGGTGCAGGTGTTGAGCGGCGGCGAGAAATCGCGCCTGGCGCTGGTAAAGCTCCTGCTCGACCCGCCCAACCTGCTGTTGATGGACGAGCCGACGACCCACCTCGACATCGCCTCGATCGACGCCCTGGTGGCGGCGCTCACCGAGTACACCGGCACGCTCATCTTCATTTCGCACGATGTGTACTTCATCCGTGCCATCGCCACCAAGGTGCTCCATGTGCACTCGGGGCAACTGACGCCGTACGCCGGCGACTACGACTATTATCTGGAGAAGTCCCGTGCCAGTTCCGCCCGCTCGGCGTTGACCGCGGGCGGCACCGCTCCGGGAGGCCTGCCGAAGGACGCTCGGGCCGGCGACTTGGCGAAGCCGGTGGCGGCCGCCAAACCCGAGGTGCCCAAGATGAACCAGAAGGAGCGGCGTCAGGCCGCCGCCGAGGCCCGACGCCTGATCTCGGTTCAGAAGCGCAAGGTCACGGATCTCGAAGCCCGGGTCACCGCCCTCGAGGCCGAGCAGGCGCAGCTCTCCGCGGAACTCAAGCTTCCCTCAACCCAGGGCTCCAGCAGCCGCTCGTCTTCCATCAAGGAACGCATGCGCATCGTCGCCCGCTCCCTGGGACAGGTCACCAGCGAATGGGAACGGGAGGCCAGTCGGCTGGAAGAGATGCAGCCGGCCAGTAACGAGCCGGAGGAGGAGTGAGAGGCCGGTAAGGGTCGGATCCTGGAGAAGCTCAACGGCGTTCCATTCGGCAGTCTCGAGCCGGACGACCAACTGGCTCTGCTGCGGGCTTACTCGCTGTGCTTCATCCGCCTGAACACGCCGTCGCCAGCGGAGATCGCTGCCGTCGTCGCCAGGCTGGAACCGTTCTACCCCGCCCAGGACGAAACGCTGAACACCGAGCTCGTGGGGAGGGATTTCGACAACGGCAAAAAGATGTTCTCCGCCGGCAGATGCGTGGCCTGCCATCGCTTCGAAGGCACCGGGGGTTACTCCGGCCCTGACCTGGGCTCGGTCGCCAAGTGCTACTCGATCCAGGATATCCTCGTCGCCATCTCCGAGCCCAGTCAGTCCATCTCCGAGCAATACCAAGCCAGCATGGTCCTGCTGAAAGGAGGCGGAATGCTCTTCGGACGAATCATCTACCGCAACGACCAGGAAATCGCCGTCGCATCGAATCCCTTTGATTTCAACGTTCTCACCAAGGCTCCCATCGTGGACGTCGCGAGCGTCAAGCCCTCGCAGGTATCCATGATGCCGTCCGCCACCATCGCCCTGGTGAACCTTGTCGCTGCCGGCTCAATCCGCAGTTCCGCGGCCCTGCAACGGCGCATCCGCAGACTTCCCGGATGGGGCGGGGAGTCCCTCATCCGCAGATTGGCGCTTGGCTTTCCTGAGGAACGACCAACCTTTCGTCCGTGAAGACGCAGGGCACGCATCACCGGGCAGCGAACGCTTCCATTGAGGCGGAGGCGTCGTCCTTCGCGGCGCTGCAACAGGTGACGGTCCCCGACTTGTGGCAGCAGGAAGCGGTGCTGGCGTTGCGCGCAGGAAAGGATGTGGTCGTTCACGCGCCCACCGGGGCGGGCAAGACCCTGGTCTTCGAGCTGTGGTCCAATCAGGGCAAGAATCGCGGCCAGGCCATCTACACCGTTCCCACCCGCGCCCTCGCCAATGACAAGCTGGCCGAATGGCGGGCTCGCGGATGGAATGTCGGGATCGCGACGGGCGATCTGTCGGACAACCTCTCTGCCCCGGTCCTGGTCGCGACGTTGGAGACCCAGAAGAACCGGTTGATCCACGGGGACGGCCCGTCGCTGCTGGTGGTCGATGAGTACCAGATGCTGGCCGACGAAGATCGCGGGTTGAACTACGAACTGGCGATCGCGCTGGCTCCGCCGGGAACGCAGTTGCTCCTGCTGAGCGGTTCCGTGGCCAATCCGGATCACGTGGTCCAATGGCTGCGTCGGCTCGGACGCGACGCGGCCCTGGTCCGGTACGATGTGCGGCCGGTGCCGCTCGAGGAGGTGTCCGTGCAGCACCTGAACTGGCGGTTGCCCCCGGAAATCCGCGGCCACTGGCCGCGCTTTTGTGCCAAGGCACTGGCGGAATCGTTGGGCCCCATTCTGCTGTTTGCCCCACGACGTCAGCAGGCCGAGGCCATCGCGGCCGAGGTGGCCCGCGAAGTGCCGAATCCCAACCCGCTGCAACTCTCGGACGCCCAACGGCGTTTGGTCGGTGAACCCCTCGCGAAGCTTCTCAAGTCGCGTGTGGCCTATCATCACTCCGGGCTTTCCTATGCGGTCCGCGCCGGCGTGATCGAACCGTTGGCCAAGGCCGGACAACTCCGCGTGGTCGTCGCCACCATGGGCCTGGCGGCCGGCATCAATTTTTCCCTGCGCTCCGTCTCCCTCACCGCCGAGTCCTACAAACGCGACGGCGTCGAGGTGCCCATCCGACAGGATGAGATCCTCCAGATGTTCGGGCGGGCGGGACGCCGTGGCATCGACGAAACCGGTTACGTACTGGTCTGGCCCCAGGGCCTGCGATTACGGGACGGGCAACCAGCCTTCCTGGCGCGGTCCGGCATGGTGGATTGGTCGGCCCTGCTCAACCTGATGGCGGCGGCCAATGACCTGAACAAGGATCCCTTTCTGGAAGCGGTGCGGGTGCAGGCCCGTCTGTTCACCACCAAACCAATCTTTCTCGGCGTGGAAGAATCCCTGCGTCACCCCGACACCCCCTGCGGACTCAAGACCGACGCCGAACGGGCGCGGCACGTCCGGAGGCAGGTGCGCGAGATGCAGAATTCCCAGGGCGAATGGGAGCTGTTTCCCGTGTCGAAGGACGTGGCGCTGAAAAACGTGTTTCATCCGGTGGCGGTAGAAGAGGCCGCCACCCCGGCAGGCCCGCCGCGCCTGGTCTCGGCCCTCACGGTGTCGGCGGCGCTCCACAAGATCGGGACGGGTGGATTGGCCAAGATCGCAGAATCCCCGGACGGACCGGTGTTCGGACGTTCCCTGATTGTGGCGGAACGGGTGGGGACGGATCGCGTGGTGCTGTCGAAGTGGGTCCGGAGAACGACTGGTTGGCACGGGCGCGAGGCACCGATCGAGACGTGGCACGGCACCATTGCCCCCCTGTTGGAGCAGCATTTCGCGACGGAACACACGCCCTTGATCCGGCTCGATGTTCATCCCCAGCAGATCGTGGCCTTGGTCTCGTTGGGAGAACAGGGGGTGAGCGTCCCGGTGGATCGCCATGGAGTGGCGCTCTGGAAACCGCAGGAACGGGAAATCTTCCCGGCCGACTGCGCCCGATGCCCGTTGACCGAGACCTGTCGGGGCCTGAGCGCAGCGACCGGCACGGCATTGTTGTGGCGTCGTCTGGCGTTGGTGGATCACCGCGGGGTGCCCACGATCCGCGGGCGCATTGTCAGCTTCTTCCAGGGTGGGATCGGTCTGGCGGTGGCGGCGTCGCTCGAAGATCCGGTGTACCCGCTGGATGAACTGCTCTACGACCTCGCCAATCTGGACGCCGGCTTCCGATTCTGTGGCGATGAGAACCGCTGGGGCGGACGGATGGCCATTGCCTGCCACGCGAAGTACGGGGCGCAGAACATCGAGGGTTACCTCGAGAACGGGGTGCCGCCCAAGTACGGCGATGGCGCAAACCGGGTGGTGCATTCGGTCCACCGGGATCCGTTCAGCAAGTACCGTTTCGTGACGGACTTTCTCGGGGACGGCGACATCGACCGCATCATCATCGAGTGGCGTTCCCTGTTGCGACAAGTGTCGAATGCGCCGGCCTTGGACTGGGATCGCTGGAACCAGTTCCAATCGCTCGCCAAAGCCCTGTTGCACGAGACCGAATCGCCGACCGACACCGATCTGCCGCCGCTGGAACATTACCAGACCAAACGGATCGACCATCGATTGCAGTTGAGGAAGTCGTAGTGGGGCGAGCGGTCGGAGGGACGAGTTCCGCGAGTCCGAAACTCCTGCTGGCGTTTTAACCCCAACGGATGGCTTCGGACACCCGACTCATCCGGGGGGCAAAGTCAGGATGCGCCGATGCCTACCCCAAAAAGCGCATCCTTGATCGTCACCTTCGCCTGCTCAGACTTCGGTCGAACCCTTCGCGCGAATGGTCGAGGCAGCGACCACGCCTGAGGAGGCAATGCCTTCGCCTTCGGAGGACCCGTGCGCGGCGGCCAGGTCTTCGGTCGCCACCCCGACCTCACCACGGACGGACCCGAGACGACATCTCGCCCTGAGGCATGCCTTGAGAAGCTCACGCGATCCGCAGGTCCGCTTTGTGAACGGCGGGCAACTTCGATCTCAATTGGGACCGGGTCTTGCCCGAGGTGTAACGTTTCCAACTGCCGGTGGTCAGCGTGGCTGTCCTTGCCGACCCGCATCCCTCGTGGAAGCCATCGGTCTACGAACGAAAGGAATGCGGGTGCGAACTCCAATTCCGTTTCCCCATCTGCAAACTGGCGGAACTCGACCTCACCCCGTGGCTGGCTGCCGGCAACCCGGTTGCCCGGGTGATCGATGCGCATCGGGTGGCGCAATTCACCGGCAATGACCCTGACCGCCGACGGGCTGGAAAACTGGTCATTGTCAGGAGCCTCATGATGTCTGGCATGCCGGAGCCGGCCATTCGGGAGGTCTGGCGGCTGGTCAACTGGCTGCTGCCGCTGTCGCACCCCCAGGAGTTAGTCTTTCGCAGTGAACTGAGGAACCTTCACACTCCTCGCTGCCCAGCATCCCGAGAGGCTGGGGGAGTCGGGAGCGGCTCCAAACGCGGACGAGCAGTGCCACGCTTCTAGGCACCTCGCGAATCCGCCTCGATCTCACCCCGGCCGTCAGACGTTCCCTGCCCGACTAGAATCAGCCTCCTCCCCTCGTTGCCTACCGCGCAGGCAACTTCCGGAGGTTCCGTTTCCCGTTCAAACCCGCCCGGCATTGGCCACCTGGCCTCAGGCCAGTGCAAGCGGCCCCTGCTCGCAGAGCTTTGGGTTGCCGAAGGATTTGAGGTCGTGTCCGAAGGCGTGGGCGAGGGAAAGCCAGAGGCGGTTGTGCGGCGTCTTTTCGAGGGTGAGAGCACGACCGCTGCGGAATCCGAGACCGCCGCCGATCAGGACGAAGGGAATATTTTCCAGGGTGTGACTGTTGCCCTTCCCGAGTTCGTTGGTCCACAGCAGCAGGGTGTGATCGAGGAGGGTGCCCTGGCCTCCAGGCTCGGGAGTGGCGGCGAGCTTCTGGGCGAGGGCAGCGATCTGGCCGGCGAACCAAGTGTTGATCTTCACCAGCTTTTCCACCGAGCCCTCGTTCAGATCGGGATCGTGCGAGAGGGCATGATGTCCTTCATCGATGCCGAGCCAGCGCATGCGGGCCTGACCGACCGAGTTGGTGTACTGGAGGCTGGCCACGCGCGTCATGTCATTGGCGAAGGCATTCACCAACAACTCCGACTGGAGCGCCGAGGCGCGGGGGATGTCGTCGTTGTCGATGCCCACCCCGGGCTCGAGGGTCGGCGCGGGCCGGACGAGCTTCTGCTTCTTCGCCTCTTTCAAGTCCCGCTCCATCTCGCGGACAAAGGTGGCGTGCTGATCGAGCAGCGCTCGATCCTCCTTCGGCAGGTTCTTCCCGGCACGCCGAAGGTCATCGCGCACGCTGTCGAGAACGCTGCCGAGGCTCTCCCGATCCTTCATCTGGCCGAACATCCGTTCGAAGACCTGGTAGGGATCGGAAACCGGTGCGACCGGTTGGTTGGGGCCAGCGTAGCTCCAGCGGGTCCAGGGATCCGCGCGGTTGGGAACCGCCACACCCAGATCCAGCGAGGCGAAGCGCGTGCGGGTCTCGGGGCGCGACTGGAGAAACCGGGCGATCTCCTGGTCGATGGACGGACCGCTGGCCCAGCCGGCCGGCGTGTCGGAACCGCCCTGGATATTCCCGGGGAACAGCTCGATGCCGGTGAGCAGGCAACTCATGCCGCGCATGTGCCCGTCGCCATCGCCGCGAACGCGATTGCACAGTCCCTCCACGGTGAGGACGCGGTCCTTGAACGGTTCCAGCGGTGCCAGAATGCGCTTGAAGGCGGTGTGCGGTCCCTCGGCATCGGGCCAGAACTGCGGCGGGACAGTGCCGTTGGGAGTGAAGATGAAGACGATGCGCTGGCGGGGGCGCGAGGACTTCGCGGCCTGCAAGGAGGGGAGACCGGCGAGGAATGGAAGGGTGGCCGCAGCGAGGCCAAGCTCCTGGGCGAATTGCCGACGATTCAGATGTTTCATGCGGGTCAACGGGTGCGGGGTGAGACTTCCAGGGCACCCGCCGCCGCGATCTCGATCCAGAGTTGGCGGATGTGCTGGTGGTTCTTGGTGAAATCCTGATCGAGCTGGCCGAGAACCTCCGGGCCGTACGCCGCCGGGGCCTGTTTCCAGGTGTGCTGGAACAATTGCCGCACGAAGGCGCGTCGCGCCTCGGGACTTTCACTGGCGTGATTGGCCACGTCGCGAGCCCCGGCGAGGCGCAGCACCCGACCATCCGCGGTTGTGTAGTCGGAGACGGCGTCGATGGGTTTGGCGTTGTCGACGGTGCGGAACCGTCCGGTGGCATCGAAGTGTTCCAGGCTGAAACCGAGGGGATTGATGGTACTGTGGCAACCCATGCAGTTCGGCTTGCGGGTGAGTTCCGTCACCTTCTCCCGCATGGTCAGCGACGGATCAAACCGGTCGTCCATGAACTCGATGGCCATCGGGGGCGGACGCAGGGTGCGCCCGAGAACATTGCGGGTCAGGAACACCCCGCGATGGATGGGGGACGAATTGCGGTGGTAGGAGAAGGCGGCCAGCAGGAGCGGATGGGTGAGGACGCCGGCGCGTTGCGAGGCATCGAACTTCACCGGGACGAAATCGCCTCCTGCCGGCACGTCCCCGCCGTAGAACTTGGCGAGCCGGTCGTTGAGGAACAGGTAATCGGCCTGCAACAACTCGCGGAAGTCCGAGCGTTCCCCCCACACCACGTGATCGAGAAACTTCTCCAAGGACCAACGCAGGTCGCTCACGAGGGCTTCGTCGAACCCGGGATAGGCCTTGGGATCCTTCGAGATGTCGGTGGCCTCTTCGAGCTTGAGCCAGTGATGAAAAAAGCCGCGCAGCTTTGCCCGCGCCCGGGGGTCTTCCAGCATCCGACGCCCCTGTCCGCGCACCTGCGCGAGCGTCCGTAACTCCCCCTTCGACGACGCCGTGCGGAGGGTCTCGTCGGGCACCGAATCCCACAACGCCAACGCAAGACGTGCGGCCACCGCGGCGTCGCCGGATCCACGGGCGAGATCCGGGTAGAGGAATTCCGGAGCGGTCAGGATGCGGAGGACCGAGCGCTTGATCGCCGTCTCGGGGGCGATCCCGGCGGCGTAGGCATGGTCGACGATGGCCGACTTCTGTTCGCGGGTGAGGGGCTGGCGAAAGGCGCGCTCGGCAAGTTTGAGGGAGAAGGCCTTCAACGCCGCCACGCGATTGGTCGCGCCTTCGCGACTGCCCGTCAGGGATTCCAGACGTCCCTCCACCCCCGTGGCCACTTCGACGGCTCCCTTGGAGACGGCATCCAGCCATGCCCTCGAAATGGCGGTGCCGCGTTCATAGCCCTGACTGGAGTCATCGGCGGGGAACGGCGTTCCCACCACCACCCAGGAAGTGGACGCCTCGGGCGAGAGCGCCTGCGGCGGAATCGGTGCCCAGGAGCCATGGGGCGGGCGCCATTCCACCCGCACCGATGCGTTGGTCTCCTTGAACTTGAAAAAATCGATCCGGAGCGGATAGCTGCGTCCACCCAGCAACGGCAGCGCGGCGGTCTCCTCGCGCATCTGCCCCCCGGAGCTGACCCACAGATCAATCAGGGCCGACTGACGACGCGCGTCGCTGTCGTCGCGCCGGTTTGAGTCACCGGCGGCAAGATCTGAATTGAGATAGAGCCGGGCCCCGTTGGGCGTGCGCACGCGGAACTCGTAGGTGCCACTTTCCGGGGCGAGAAGAGAACCAGACCAGGCGACGGAGAACTGGTCGGCGGTGATGCCTTCCGCGGGGCTGTTGGTGCCGAAGTCGAAATCGACCCGGGCATCCTGACGCTGGAGGGCACTGCGCTCCTTCTTGTTCATGCCCTTCGACTGAAAGTATTCGGCGTTCAGTCCACCGGACTTCGCCGCCTGCCGCACCGGACCAAACCCCGCCAGGAGATCCGCGATCGACTCCTGATATTGGCGATGCGTGAGGCGCTGCAACTCGCGTCGAACCGGGTTCATCCGGGCCCGGGCTTCGGGGGAATAAAAGGCACCGTGGATGAAGGCGGCCACCGCCTGTGAATCCATGGCGGAACAGGATCCGGGATCATCCTCGGGCATGGTCCGCTGGATATAGGACGTCAGCGCCTCGATGGACCGTTCGCCGGTGAGGGGTTCGTCCTGTTTGCCGGCGACACCCTCGCCCTTGGCACCATGGCACCGCTGGCATTGCTGATGATAAACCGAGGCCCCGCGCCGGACGACGGAGGCGTCCGCTGCCGACGCCCGAAGGGCGACGAACCACAGGATCGAAACGAGATAGATGGAGTTCCGGAGGCGCATGACGGAGGCGAACCCCCAGATGTTACCCGAAGACCCGGGAACGCCAAGGCCGAGTTTGTCACCCAACTGAGTCGTCCTACGGGCAGGCGACGAGGGTACGGGGCTCATTCTGGTCGGGCGGGGAACGTGCGTGGGCCGGGGTACGCCCGAATGGAAGTCAGAGTCTCCTCACGTCGTATTGCCGACGGAGGAGACAGACTCCGGTACCCGCGCCGTCGGATTCCGGTTAGGCTTCGGCCGTGGATTGGATCCCAGCCGTGGTGCGCATTTACCGGAGTGACTGGCCCCGGGTCGTTCTGGCGTTGTTGCTGGCGGTGGGCGTGACGGCGGCGGGCCTGATGAAGCCGTGGCCGCTGGCCCAGTTGGTGGATGGCTGGACTCGAAACCTTGGAAACACCGGCGGTGCCACCGACGGAACAATGGGGACGGCCCGCTGGGTGGGGCTTTTGTTCGCCTTCTACGCCCTGCACGCCGGACTGGGGGCGCTGCTCAATCTGATCCTGATCGACACGGGACTGCGCGGACTCCGCCGGGTGCGGCAGGCGATGTTCGACTGGCTGCTGGGGCTTTCGATGCGCCGGTTGCTCGGATCGCAGGCTGGGGATCTGATCTATCGAGCGACCTGGGATACCTTCGCCTTCCAGACCCTGTTCCAACACGGCGTTTTCACCCTGCTGACCGCCACGGGATCGCTGGTGGCGATGAGTGTGGTGATGTGGCAACTGAACCGACCCCTGACCCTGGTCGCGCTGGCCACCATCCCGCCCCTGCTGGCGGTCATGCGCGGCTTCTCCCGCGGAATCGCCGGCCGGGCCGAAGCCGCGCAACAGGCCGACAGCCGGCTCGCCTCACGTTTCCAGCAGACCGTGGCCCACCTCGCGCTCGTGCAGGGATTCAATGCGGAATCCCACGAATCAACGCGGTTCGGCGCAGAGGCGATGGAGTCATTGACGGCCCGCGGTCGCCAGCATCGCTTTGAATTGGGATACTTGGCGGGGGTGGGCGTCGTGTTCGCCGCAGGGATGGCCGGCATCGTCTGGTTCGGAAGCCAGGAACTGGCGGCCGGACGCCTCTCGCTCGGGACTTTTCTGGTGTTCATCGCCTACCTCGCCCAGTTCTACGACCCGCTCCAGCAACTCTCCAACGTGGGCACCACCGTGAGCAACGCCGGGGCCGGGGCCCGTCGGGTCGTGGAACTGTTCCACCAGGAACCCGAACCGAAACCTCCCCTCCACCCGGTGGATCTCCCGCCCGCCGCCCCGTCCGGTCGTCGGATCGAGTTCCGAGAGGTCTCCTTCGCCTACCAACCCGGCCAACCCGTCCTCGTGGGGATCAACCTGATCCTCGAACCCGGCGAGACCGTCGCGCTGGTCGGACCGAGCGGAGCCGGCAAATCGACCCTGCTGCAACTGGTCCCCCGATTCATCGACCCGGATGCCGGCGCGATCCTGATCGACGGGATCGATCTCCGGAACCTCCGACTGCACGACCTGAGAAACTCCATCGCATGGATGCCACAGGAACCAGTCCTGCTACCGGGAACCCTTGCCGAGAATCTGGCCTATGGAAAACCGGGAGCTACACGGGCGGAAATCGAAGCCGCCGCCGACGCCGCCCAGGCGCATGATTTCATCCGCCGTTTGCCCGCGGGCTACGACACCCGGGTGGGCGACGGCGCCCTCCACATGAGTGTCGGCGAAAAACAACGGCTGAGCCTGGCGCGGGCGTTCCTGAGGAATTCCCCGATCCTGCTGCTGGATGAACCGACCAGCGCCCTGGACGCCACCAGCGAGCGCCTGGTCCTGGACGCCCTCAGCCGGCTGCGGAAAGGGCGCACGACCCTGATGGTGGCCCATCGACTGAACACGCTGTCCTTGGTTGATCGCACCATTCCCATCGGGGAACCTCCACGCACGGCTCCCCCGGAATCCCCATGAAACCTCCCCTCCTCCGACGATGGACACGCCTGGGCATCGCTTGGGTCGTTCTTGGCACCGTGACCTCGACGGCCGCGCAGTTCGTCCCCCGCAGCATCGAGGAGCTTGCCGCGGAAGCGACCTGCGTGGTCCACGGACGCGTTGCGGCGGTGGAAGTCGCGGCCGGACCGGACGGCGTCCCTCTGACCCGGGTCGAGTTGGCGGTGGAGAACACCTGGAAAGGGTCGTCCACCAATCGGATCGTGGTCACGCAGGCCGGGGGAACCCTGGGCTCCCGCCGGGTCCTGGTCGGGGGCGAGGCCACGTATCAACCGGGCGAAGAGGTGGTGGTCTTCCTGGTCGCCAATTCCCGGGGGGAATGGCTGACGTCCGGGATGGCCCAGGGGAAATTCTCCGTGCAGCGGGAAGATTCCCACGTCTGGGTGGCCAACCCGTTCATCGGCGGCTCCCCCCGTCCCGGAGGCTTCCGCCCGGCCCATCGACTCCCCCTTTCCCTCCCCGAGTTCCAACGGCGCGTGAGCGCCACAAAACCATGAAAACTCCTGTATTCTGCGCATTGCTGGGAGGATCGATCGCCTTCGCCTTGCCGGTCTCCGCCGCGGTCCTTCGAACCGAATCGGGTTCCCCTCCCCTGCGCTGGAATTTCGACCAGTACCTGGCGGATTTCTTCCCCGACCAGAACCCGTCCACCCGGGCGGTTCGCTTCCATCTGGGAACGACGGTTTCGCGGAGCGGCGTCCAATCGAATGAATGGAACTCGGTTCGTTCCGCCTTCGCCCAGTGGCAGTCGGTGCCGGGAACCAAGATCCTGTTCGAGGAAGGCGCTCCCGTCTCCAATCCGGTCAACGTCAGCGCCCTCGACGGACGCAACGATGTCGTTTGGCTTCCGAATGGCACTTACGGTCAGGGCGATCTCGGAGAGCGGATCTCGATGGGCTCGGGGACCATCGCCTTGACGGTCCTCTCGCTGGATGTGGATTTCAACGACTCCACGACCGGCACGATTGTCGAGGCCGACACCCTGTTCAATCGGGACCTGGACTACGTCGTGGATTTCCAGAGCACGACCACCAGCCGGATCTTTCTGGAGAGCGCCATGCTCCATGAGATCGGGCATTGGCTGGGCATGAACCACTCCCCACTCGGTGCAGCAACGCTGTGGTGGTACCAGGCGTCCGGCGTGGGCGCAGGCGCAGGCCTGTCCTCGGATGACCTCAGCTTCGCCCGATCCCAGTACGGCAAGCCGGCGACCCTGGCGGCGGATGGAATCCTGCGCGGGACGGTTCGTCTGGGTGGGAACGGGGTGTTCGGAGCGTTGGTGGCGGCCGAGCGACCGGACGGCGTCGTGATGGCGGGAACGGTGACAGAATCAGATGGATCCTTCCGGATTCCGGGCCTTCCCCCGGGCCAATATCGATTGCGAGCCTATCCAGCGGACCCGAACGCCGGTGGGGACGCCTCGCTGGTACGGGGATTGGAACTCGATGTGTCCGCGGCTCGACGGTTTTCCAGTGCCAATACCAGCTTCCTTCCGACGCTCGACGCGCTGGTGACGTTGGCTGCGGGGGCCTCCGTGGAACGAAATGTGACGGTCAGCGCAGGCACGCCTCCGTTCCGCATCACCGAGGTGCGCACCGGGTTCAACCCGGCCGGACGGGCGAGCGGAGATCAACCGCTGCTGCTGCCGGCAGGGCAAAGCAATCTCTGGGTGGGCGTGTTCGTCCCGGTCACCCTGCCCACCAACGCGGTCCTCAGCATCACCGGACCCGGCCTGACCTTCGGCAATTCCCAGGTCATTCCGCAGGCCCTCCGCCAGTTAACCCTCGTCCAGGTACCGGTCACAGTCGCACCCGACGCACCCCCAGGCCTGCGATCGATCGAATTGACGGCCAATGGTTTCACCGCAGCTGCGGTGGGGTTTGTCGACGTGGACCCGATCGCGCCCGACCACAATTTTGATGGGTTGGATGACCGGTTCCAGCGGCAGTACTTCGCCCCCTGGACGCGGACCGAGGCCGGGCCGGAGGCGGATCCCGACGGGGACGGATTCGTCAATCGTCGGGAACGGCTGATGGGGTCCGACCCAACCAACCGAAGCTCGGTGGCGTACCGACTCACGCGAATCCGCATGACGGTGGACGGCACAGAACTGACGTGGGAAAGCGCCCCGGGACGGCGTTATCAGGCGTGGAGCCGTGAGACGCTGACGTCGGGCTGGGTGACGGTGGGAACCGCCGTGACTGCCGGCGGCGAGACCTCAACACGGACGGATCCGAGGCCGGCCAGTGCGATCCGGTTCTATCGGATCACCGATGCGCCGTAGGCGCAGGGACGTGAGTGAAATGGGGTGGGAGGAACAGGCGGGCGACGACGCCCGCGGTCCCAAGAGGGGCTCTGCGAGTCCGAAACTCCGGAGGGGCGTCGAACCCACAGGTTTGAGCGATGCCGCCAAAGAGCTTGAGAGTGGCGGCCGGGGGTTGTTACGGTCCTTCACCAACCGTTGACCGATCGGTGGAGTCCGGTAGCGCACATTTGAACCAGGCCAAGGCATTAAGAGAGCAACGATGAAATTCAGGAATCCGCTGGAACGGAGGCCCGCGCTCATTCGCAGCGGATCCGGCGGCGGCCTTCGGGCTCCGTTGGAAGCGGGACTGCTGATCTGGATCGCGCTGGGCTGGGCGCATGCCCAGACGCCGTTGCCGGCGGCTTTTCCCCAACCCCTTACGGAAACCGGGCGCTCGGAATCCGGCGAGTTGGGGGTT
>JBDNHZ010000074.1:0-12406 GCA_041688515.1 Verrucomicrobiota bacterium | reverse complement strand
GCCGGGGGTTTTCCCTTGGCCATCCCGGGGCGCTGGTGGCCCACCTCGGTCAGCCAGGAATCACGGAGGAGGTTCTGCCTGCGGGCGACCAGATCCGAGATCTCACGTCCCTTGGGTCGGGATTGAAGCAGCGGTTCCGGGGACTCCGAATCGGTGAGGGCCGCCGCCGCACCCCAGAGGCGCAGGAGCTCGCGGGTCATCAGCCAGTGGCCGGTCGGACCCGGATGGACTCCGTCCCCCGCCAGCACATAACCGGGCTCGGCCTTGCGGTGTTCCGCCAGGTGCCGGGCCATCGGACCGTGGATGTCCCCCACGATCCAGCCTTCGGGGCGTTTCGCCAGCAACCACGCGGCGTAGCGGTCGAGCACGTCGTCGTAACCCTCGTAGGGGCTCGGGTAGGCGTCGCGTCCGGCGGGAAGCGTACGGCCCTTCAGCGGGACGGGATCAAAGGTGGGCGGGGTGAGATGGATCAGGCTGGCACCGGTGGCGAGGACGGCGGTGCGAAGGCGGGTGATGCCGTCGTAGTGGCGCTGAGCGCGTTCCTCGGAATAGGGAAAGTAGATGCCGTCGTTCATGCCGTAACAGGCGATGACGAGGTCGGCCTTGATCTTGCCAAGGGCGCGTCCCAAACGTTCGTGAAGGTCGGGACGCGGGAAACTGCCGCCGGCATGACCTGGTTCTGAAAGCCCGGAAACCGTCTCGGACGGAAGCCCCAGATTGATGAAGGCGGTGTCCGATTGTGGCTTTTGCATGCGGAACCACGTCTCTGCCCAACCAACCCAGGTGCCGGCGTAGGTGATGCTGTCTCCCAGGAACAGGACGATGCGGGCGTCGTGCGGACGGATGCTGGCAGCAGTGACGAGACCGGGGGTTGCCAGGGCGACGGCCGAACCGGCGAGGGCCAGTAGCGCCGAGCGCCGGGAAAGAGGCAGAGCGGGAACGGGGTGCATTCCCTTGAGTTCACGGTCCCGGGCCGGGTCCGTCAACGGTGCACGTCAGGCCTTCGAGCGCCGGCGGCGTTCTTCACTCCCCGAACCCGTGATGGGATTGAACCAGCGAAGGCCCGCGAAACGGGTGAAGTCTGCATCCGTCGTGTGAAGCACGGCGTTGTGCTGAAGCGCGGCGGCTGCCAGTTGCGCATCGGTTACCAGGTTGCCAGCGACACCGACGCTTTCGAGCAGGCTGAGCACGTCCTCGATATGGCCCGATCCCGGCTCCAGCCATTTCACCTGCGGCCGCGCCATCCACCTTCGCACCTGCCCGGCCGCCTCCGCTGCGGACAGGGGATCCCGGAAGATTCTTGGGTGGGTGGCAATGCGGACGAACCCCAGCACCACCACGGTGAGGAGCCCCACCCGTTCGTTACCGTTCAGGCATCCCTCCCACCAGATTCTGGCTTTGGAATGGAACGGGGAAGCCGAGTCGTGGGCGTAAATCAGCAGGTTGATATCCGGGATGATCACGCGTGCGGAGGCTTTCCAGTGGCGGCGAGGAAGGTCTCGGCTTCCAGATCATCGACTACGCGGTTGAAGCCAGACGGATCGAATCCGGGACGCAGTTGCAACGGGCGTGCTTGGACGACAAATGGAGCGGAGTCGCTGGGCACGGCAGGGCGGGCCAGTCCAGACCGGATGGCGGCATTGAGGGATTCCTTGAACGTGCTTCGCGACTGGTGCATCGCCTCCTTCAAAAGCCGCTCCACATCCGGATCGAGGGTGACGGTGGTTCGCATGCAAGCATCCTGATGCGCGATGACTTGCTGTCAAGAAGCGCTCCGTTCATGAAAGCGGCCAAGCCCGCCGCCTTTCCTTCAACCCGAGAGCGGTTCCCGGCCAGCGGAAATGCGACAATCCTGTGACCGGCAGATCGTGGAGCCGCATTGCCGGGTTTTCTACCGCTACGACGGAGCTCGGGTCTTCCTCCTGCGCGTGCTTCGCGGCGAGCGGCAGTTTCGCAAGGCTTTGGTCGTCGGACGGGACTCCGGCAGCCCTCGGGCTTGATCAGATCCCCTCCGCGTAGCTCGGTGCCTGATGCACGGCCGAGACTTCGGGAGCCAGGGGGTGCCCGTCGCGGGCGAGCACCCGGTACTCGCGGATCTGGAAGCTGATCTCCTGGTCCTCCACCAGACCCAGCCGGACGAATTCGTCCTTGGTGATCCGGGTGCGGAGGGTCAGTCCGGAGGGGGTTTCGAGTTCGAGCCGGAGTTGGACTCCCAGAAAGTACACGTGGCGGAGGGTGGCCCGGTAACGGTACTCCGACAGGTGGGTCGAAATCTGGACGGCGTAAGGCCGGAAGCCGATGCGCAGGCTGGCCCCTTCGGCGACGCCATGGGTGGGAAAGGTCAGTTCATGGAGGCGGGCAGTGCCGCCTTCGACGCGGAGTTCAAGGACGTTGAGCACCCCGATGAAACGGGCGACAAACTCGTTCGACGGTTGTTCGTACACTTCGCGCGGCGCGCCAATCTGTTCAAGTTGGCCGCGGCTGAAGATGACGATCCGACTGGAGACTTCCATGGCTTCCTCCTGGTCGTGGGTGACGAAGACGGTGGTGACGGAAAGTTCGTCGTGGAGGTGGACCAACCAATCGCGGAGTTCCTGGCGGATCTTGGCGTCAACGGCACCGAAGGGTTCATCCAGCAGCAGCACCGAAGGTTTCGGGGCGAGGGCGCGCGCGATGGCCACCCGCTGACGCTGGCCACCGGAGAGTTGATGGGGGAAGCGTTTGCCGAGGCCGTCGAGGCCGAAGAGCTTCAGGAGTTCGCCCACGCGTTCGGCACGTTCGGCCGACGGCCACTTCTTGATCTTCAGACCAAAGGCGATGTTGTCGAAAACCGACATGGTCTTGAACAGCGCGTAACCCTGGAAGACGAAGCCGATGTTGCGCTTCTGGACGGAAACGTCGTTGACCCGCTGGCCGCGGATCAGGATGTCGCCGTCGGTGGGTTGCTCGAGCCCGGCGATCATTCGCAGGACCGTCGTCTTGCCGCCGCCGGAGGGTCCGAGCAGGGCGACGAGTTCGCCTTCCCCGACTTTGAAGGAGACGTTCTGGACGGCGGCGACGTCGCCGAACCGTTTGGAGATGTTGCGGAGTTCAATGCTCATCGGGCTGGTCGGAAGAGGTCTGTGCCAGTTCGAGTTCGCGGAGTTGACGGTGTTCGAGCCAGGTCTTGATGCCGAGCGTGAGCAGGGCCAGCAACGCCAGCAGGGCGGCGATGGTGAAGGCCGCCACGGCGTTGTACTCCTTGTCGAGCTTCTCGATGCGGAGAGGCAACGTGTCCGTGACGCCAGTGATGTGCCCGCTGACCACCGAGACGGCCCCGAACTCACCCACCGCCCGCGCATTGCACAGGATCACCCCGTACAGCAGCCCCCACTTGATGGACGGCAGGGTGACATGCCAGAAGGTCTGGAGTCCGCTGGCACCCAGGGTGAGTGCCGCCTGTTCCTGGTCGGATCCCTGCGCCTGCATCAGTGGGATCAGTTCGCGGGCAACGAAGGGAAAGGTGACGAACAGCGTTGCGAGGACGATCCCCGGGACGGCAAAGATGATTTGGATGTCGTGGGAATCGAGCCAGGGTCCGAAGTATCCCCTGAGACCAAACAGGATCACGTAGAGCAGGCCGCTGACGACCGGTGACACCGAGAAGGGGAGGTCGATCAGCGTGGTCAACAGAGCCTTGCCGGGGAATTCAAACTTGGCGATCAACCAGGCGGCCGCGACACCGAACGCCGTGTTCAGCGGAACGCAGATGACCGCCACCAGCGCCGTCAGCTTGAGCGCCGAAAGCGTGTCGGGATCGGCGAGGGAACCAAAGGCTTCCTTGAATCCCTTCGCCAATGCCTGCCCGAAGACGTTCACCAACGGCAGCACCAGGAAGATCCCGGAAAACCCCATCGCCAGCGCGATCAGCAACCCGCGGACATACCACGGATCCTCGGTCCCGCGTCGGGACTTGGTCTCGCTGGCGCGCCCGCGTTTCTGGGTGGTTCCGGCCATGGTGGGTCAGCGTTGGAACCGGCTTGCCCAACGTTCGAGCAGGTTGACCGTGATCAGCAGGAAGAAGGAGATCACCAGCATGACCACCGCAATCGCCATCGCTCCGTGGAAATCGTATTCCTCCAATCGATACCAGATCAGCAGCGGCGTGATCTCGAATTCCTTCGGCGCGATGAAGATCACCGACCCGTACTCTCCGATGGCCCGGGCAAACGCGAGGGAGAACCCGGTCAGGATGGCTGGCATCAAGGTTGGCAGGATGACCCGGGTGACCGTCGTGAATCGATTTGCGCCCAGCGTCGCGGCGGCTTCCTCGACTTCGATCTCGAAGTCTTCCAGCACGGGTTGAAGGGAACGCACGACGAACGGGATCCCGATGAAGATCAGGGCGACCACAATGCCTGCCGGCGCGTAGGCAACCTTGATGTTCACCAGCGCCAGCCCACTTCCCAGCCAGCCTTTTTCGGCGAACAGGTTGGCCAATGTCAGGCCCGCCACCGCCGTCGGCAGCGCAAAGGGAAAATCGATCAAGGCATCCAGGATGCGTCTGCCCGGGAACCGGTACCGCACGATCACCCAGGCGAGGAGGGTGCCCATCACGGCGTTGATGATCGCCGCGATCAGCGCCGACCCAAAGGTCACCCGGTAGGAGGCCATCGCCCGGTCCGAAACGGCGATCTTCCAGAACTCCGCCCACGAAAGGTCCGTCACCCTCAGGAAAAGCGCCCCGATCGGGATCAAGACGATCAGGCTGAGATACGTCAGGGTGTATCCCAGGGTCAGCCCGAATCCGGGCAGGAGATGGAAGCGTTTCGACGCCATGCGTAGAGTTCGCAAGCTTAAGCCCGGAAGGGATCCCGGGTAAACCGCGGAGAGCGGACAGACGCTTCAGCGCCGGCTGATCTGGTCGAATACGCCGCCGTCCGCGAAGTGTGCGGCCTGGGCCTTTGCCCAACCGCCGAAGGTCTCGTCGATGGTGAACAACTTGATCTTCGGGAACTGCTGCTCGTACTTCTCAGCCATCTTCTCGTTCCGCGGCCGATAGTAATGCTTGGCCGCCAGTTCCTGTCCGGCGTCGGAGTAGAGGTGGTGCACATAGGCCTTGGCGACCGCTTCGGTTCCCTTGCGCGCCGTGACCTTGTCCACCCACGTCACCGGCGGTTCGGCCAGGATGCTCTCCGAAGGCACGACGATCTCAAACTTCCCCTTGCCCTCTTCCTTGAGCGACAGCAACGCCTCGTTCTCCCAGGTGATCAGCACGTCCCCGATGCCGCGTTCGCTGAAGGTCAAAGTCGAGGCGCGGGCTCCGGTGTCGAGCACCGGCGCATTCGCGTACACCTTCCGGACGAACTCCTTCGCCGACGCTTCCGTGCCGCCGGGTTGGTGCAGTGCATATCCCCAGGCCGCCAGGTAGTTCCACCGGGCTCCGCCTCCGGTCTTTGGATTGGGCGTCACCACCCCCGTGCCGGGCTTCGCCAGATCGCCCCAGTCCCGGATGCCCTTCGGATTCCCTTTTCGAACCAGGAACACGATCGTGCTGGTGTAAGGCGAACTGTTGGAGGGAAGCCGCTGAGCCCAGTTGGCTGGAACCATCTGCCCTTTCGACGCCAGGGCATCAATGTCGTAGGCCAGCGCGAGCGTGACGACATCCGCCCGAAGTCCATCGATCACACTGCGCGCCTGTTTCCCCGATCCCCCGTGCGACTGCTGGACCCGGACGGTGTCCCCGGTCTTTTCCTTCCACACCCGGGCGAAGTCGGCGTTGAACTCGGCGTAGAACTCGCGGGTAGGATCGTAACTGACATTGAGCAGTTGGATGTCCTTGGCCACGAGCGCAGTCCAGCCCGTGCACGCAGTCATCAGCACGGTGGCCGTCACGCCAGTCAACCCCCGTCGGGGGAACCTCATCCAATTCATGGGAGAAGGTTTTAGATTAAATCACTAGTAAGACAAGTGAGATTTAAATGATCGCGCGGGAACGGGCGCATCCTACGGATCGAACCCCGGCCTCCAGCGTCACTCGAACGCGCCGCCCGCACCTGCGATCCGTGGGCAATTCAGTTCGGACGATGATCCGCCAAAGCAAAGGCAGGCCCCCGAATAATTAAAACGTCACCTGACAGAATAGAGAGTCGAACGAGGGTCGCATTGGAGGTGCGCATGCCGGCGTTGAGCTCGGTAAATTAAATTCCTTAAGCTTTGTGAATCAGTGCCTTAAACAAAATTTTACGCCCCGGAGATGCGAGCTCTCGCCGCGGCTTCAGAGTTGTGACTTCGAAGAATCCTCGGGGGGAAGAAGGCGATTCGTAGGACCATTTCGGATGCATTGGTTCGTAACCTGACTGATTCAGTTGGGGATCGGCTTCCTCCCAGGGCTCGCGCCCCCCCCGTGACAAAGTGCCTGCCTCCCCCCTCTCGACGGGATACCGCGAACGCAGAGGGGGCACCTAGGGTTGTGGCCTCATGGAAGAGCGAGGATCTGAGGTTTGGATGAAGCGCCTGTGCGCGGTCTGGTTGACCGCGGTCATTCTCTGCGGATGTCACGATTCCCACGCCAACCACGGGCATGAAAAGGAGTCGGAAGCGTCGAAACTGATCGTTACCCGACCGATGCGCCGGGACACCACCGTGGTGCGCGACTACGTGTGCCAGATCCATTCAGCCCGGAACATCGAGGTTCGTGCCCTCGAACGGGGCTATCTGGAGGCCGTCAAGGTTGCCGAGGGACAGCAGGTGAAGGAGGGGGAGTTGATGTTCAAGATCCTTCCGCTCGTCTATCAGGCCGAGCTGAGGCGGGCGGAGGCCGAAGCCCGGGCGCTAGAGGTGGAGTACGACAACACCAAGCGCCTGACCGACTCCAGGATTGTGTCCGACACGGAACTGGCGATCGCGGGGGCGAAGTTGGAGAAGGCACTGGCGGAGGTGAGTCTGGCGCAGGCGCACCTCGGCTTCACCGAGATCAAGGCTCCGTTCACCGCCCTCGTTGACCGCCTGCACTTGCGGAACGGCAGCCTGGTGGACGAAGGAGACCTGCTGACAACCCTGTCCGACAACAGCGAGGTGTGGGTCTATTTCAACGTTCCGGAGGCCGAATACCTCGAGTACGCCTCGCAGCCCCAGTCTGACGAAAGCAAGACGGTGGGCCTCATGATGGCCAACGGAAAGCGCTTTACCCACCCCGGCCGGATCAACGCCATCGAGGCGGAATTCAACAGCGAGACCGGCACGATCCCGTTCCGCGCGGACTTCCCCAACCCCAACGGACTGCTCCGGCATGGCGAGACGGGCAACATCCGGCTGGAGAAACTGGTCAAGGGCGCCGTGCTGGTGCCCCAGAAGGCCACCTTTGAGATCCTCGACCACCACTATGTTTTCGTCGTGGGCAAGGACGACGTGGTGACGCAGCAACGCATCCGCATCAGCGAGGAGATCGAGGATCTCTTCATCGTGAGCGACGGCGTCACCGAGAACGACCGGATCGTGATCGAAGGGTTGCGGCAGGCCAAGGGAGGCGAGAAGGTCGAGTTTGAATTCCTGGAGCCGGAGAAGGCCTACACGAACCTGAAGCTCCGCGCGGAGTGAGTGAACGGAGATCTCCCCCATGTTTACCAAGATTCTCCGTCGGCCGGCCCTGGCCATCGTCATCTCCCTGATCATCCTGTTTCTGGGAGGGCTCTCGATGGTCACGCTCCCGATTTCCCAGTTCCCGGACGTGGCACCGGTGGTGGTGATGGTGACGCTCGATTATCCCGGCGCGAGCGCAAAGGTGCTCGAGGAGTCCTGTCTGATTCCGTTGGAACGTTCGATCAACGGCGTTCCCAACATGAAGTATATGACCTCCGATGCGACCAGCGCGGGTGAGGCGACCATTCAGGTGGTGTTCAACATGGGAACGGACCCGAATCAGGCGACCGTCAACGTGATGAACCGGGTCAATCAGGTGATGAGCCGGCTTCCGCCGTTGGTTCAACGCGAGGGCGTGATCGTGAACAACCTCACGCCGAACATGTTGATGTATGTGAACCTATACAGCACTGACAAGAACGCGGACATGCAGTTCCTGTTCAACTACGGATACATCAACCTCATTCCTGAGCTGAGTCGCATCAAGGGCGTTGGCTCCGCCAAGATCCTTGGCACCCGCCAGTACGCCATGCGTGTCTGGCTGAATCCAGAACGGATGCGCGCCTACAAGATCTCAACGGAAGAGGTGATGAAAGCCCTCGCCGAGCAAAGCGTGATCGGTTCCCCTGGCCGGCTCGGACGCGCCGACAGCAAGGCCTCCCAATCGCTGGAGTATGTCCTCACCTATGTCGGCCGCTTCAATGAGGTGAACCAATATGAGAACGTCATCCTGCGGGCCACGGACAAGGGCGAGCTGCTGCGTCTCAAGGACGTGGCCACTGTCGAACTGGGCAGCGAATTCTACGACCTCTACTCCGACCTCGATGGCAGTCCATCCGCCGCCATCGTCATCAAGCAGAGCTTTGGCAGCAATGCCCACGACGTCATCAAGGAGGTCAAGGCCAAGCTCGCGGAGTTCAAACAGAAGTCGTTTCCCGCGGGAATGGATTACAAGATCAGCTACGACGTGTCGGACTTCCTCGATGCGTCGATCGAAAAGGTCCTGCACACGCTGATGGAGGCCTTCGCGCTCGTCGCCCTGGTTGTGTTCGTGTTCCTCGGGGACTGGCGTTCCACCCTCATTCCAACGCTGGCCATCCCCGTGTCGCTGATCGGTGCCTTCTTCCTGATGCAGATGTTTGGGGTGACGATCAACCTCATCACCCTGTTCGCGTTGGTGCTCGCCATCGGGATCGTCGTGGACAACGCCATTGTGGTCGTGGAGGCCGTGCATGCGAAGATGCACGCTACCGGGCTGCCGCCCTACAAGGCCACCCAACTGGTGATGCATGAGATCGGCGGGGCCGTGATCGCCATCACACTCGTGATGACGGCGGTGTTTGTGCCCGTGACCTTCATGAGCGGTCCGGTGGGCGTTTTCTACCGGCAGTTCTCCATCACCATGGCGGTCGCCATTGTGCTCTCCGGCGTCATGGCTCTGACCCTCACGCCGGTGCTGTGCGCCATGATCCTGAAGAAGCCCGACCAGGGCCACGCTCCGAGAGGTCCGATCGGCTGGCTTTTGGGCAAGTTCAACCGCTTCTTCGACCGGGTGACCGATGCCTATGCCGCATTGCTCCGTCGTATCGTGCATCGTTGGCTGCTGACCTTGGTCATCCTCGGGGTTGCCGTCCTGGCCATCGTCATGATCGGCCGGAATCTGCCCGTTGGCTTCATTCCTGCCGAAGACCAGGGAATGATCTACGCCATCATCCAGACCCCCCCGGGCTCGACGTTGGAGCGGACTTTCGCCAAGTCCACCGAGCTTCAGCAGATCGCGTCGGCCATTGAAGGGGTCGAGTCCGTGTCTTCGCTGGCTGGGTATGAGGTCCTCACCGAAGGCCGCGGATCCAATGCCGGCACCTGTCTGATCAACCTCAAGAACTGGTCGCGTCGCAAGATGACCGCTCCGCAGATCATTGCGGAACTGGAAAGGCGCTGCAAAGCGATCGCCGGGGTGACCATCGAGTTCTATGAACCTCCAGCCGTGCCTGGTTATGGTGCGGCGGGTGGCTTCTCGCTTCGGTTGCTCGACAAGACCGCGACCGGTGACTACGACCACTTGCAGGTCGTCAACAACGAGTTCATGGAGGCGCTGGAAAAGCGCAAGGAACTGCGCGGGCTGTTCACCTTTTTCAGCGCCAATTACCCCCAGATTGAACTTGCCATCGACAACAAGGCGGCCATGCAGAAGGGCGTATCCATCGGCAAAGCCATGGACAACCTCTCGATCCTGATTGGAAGCACCTACGAGCAAGGCTTCATCAAGTTCGGACAGTTCTTCAAACTCTATGTCCAGGCGGATCCGAAGTTCCGCAAGCTGCCGAAGGACCTGAATGACCTGTATGTCGCCAACGAAAAGGGCGAGATGGTTCCCTACTCGGCCTTCATGACGTTGAAACCCAAACAGGGACTGAACGAGATCACCCGCTACAACGCCTATCCGGCTCCGTCCATCCAGGGCGCTCCCGCCGATGGCTACAGCAGCGGTGACGCTATCAAGGCGATTCAGGAAGTGGCAGCGAAGACTCTTCCCCGCGGCTATGACATCGGCTGGGCGGGCCTGTCCTTCGACGAGGTGGGACGCGGGAATGAAGCTCTCTATATCTTCATCATCGTGCTGATGTTCGTCTACCTGGTGCTGGTGGGGCAGTATGAGAGCTTCCTCCTGCCGCTGCCGGTGATCCTTTCGTTGCCAGTCGGGGTCATGGGATCGTTCATGATGCTCAAGGCCATGGGGCTGGATAATGACATCTACGCCCAGGTGGGCCTGATCATGCTTGTGGGTCTGCTTGGAAAGAATGCGATTCTGATCGTGGAGTTTGCCGCTCAGCGGCACTCCGAGGGCGTGCCGGTCATTGACGCTGCCATCGACGGCGCCAAGTCCCGATTCCGCCCAATCCTGATGACTTCCTTCGCCTTCATCGCAGGCATGGTTCCCCTCCTGCGCGCGTCCGGCGCTGGCGCGATCGCCAGCAGGACCATTGGTGCCTCCGCTGCCGGGGGCATGTTGCTCGGCACGCTGATGGGCGTGATCGTCATCCCTGGACTCTACTACATCTGCGCGAAACTCTCCGAACGTAGCAAGCTGTTGCCCGACGAAGATGAACTGCCGCTCAGTGAACTTCCTGAAGACGAAAGATCCCGCTAATGAACCCTTCACTGAGCTTTCTCGTTGTCGCGGCGGGCGCTGCGATTCTGTTGACTACACCGGGCTGCGGAACTCCACGGACCGGCCCCCTGCCGTCCAGCCAACCCCCATTGCCGGACCGCTTTCCGGGGGCGGACGGGAGCCCCAACTCCCGGGTGATTGGTTGGGGCGAGTTCTTTCAGGACCCCGTGCTGACGGGATTGATCTCCACGGCCCTCGACAACAATCAGGAACTGCATGTGCTCCAGCAGGAGGTGGCCATTGCCAGGGCCGGGGTCGGGGCGCGCAAGGGCGCACTTCTTCCTTTTGTTCGCCTGGGTGGACGCGCGGGTGCGGAGAAGGTTTCGAGGAACACCCGGGACGGGGCGGTGGAGGAGGGCCTCGAGATCCGGGAAGGCCGAAAATTCCCGGAGCCATTGCAGAACTATGGGGTGTTCGCTGATTTCGACTGGGAAATCGACATCTGGAGGAAGCTAAGGAACGAACGGGATGCCGCGGTCTCGCGCTATCTCGCGTCGAAAGAGGGCAGGAACTTTATGGTGACGCATCTCGTCGCGGAAGTTGCCGAGTCCTATTACGAGTTGCTCGCACTCGACAACCAGTTCTCGATCTTCGAGCGCATGCTTGAGGTTCAGGGAAGGGCGCTGGAGTCGGTCCACCTCAAGAAGGCGTCTGCCCGGGTGACCGAACTCGCCGTGCGTCGCTTCGAGGCGGAGGTTTTAAAGAATCAGGCACGGCTGTTTGAGGTTCGCCAGCGGATCACGGAGACCGAGAACCGCCTGAATTTCCTGGCCGGCCGCTTTCCTCAACCGATCGAGCGTCACCCGGACGGCTTTGAGCTGGGGACGTTGAATCAACTCCAGAGCGGCGTCCCCGCAGAGTTGTTGAAAAACCGGCCCGATGTCCGGCAGGCCTAACTGGAATTGATGGCGGCAGGTCTGGAGGTCAAAGCGGCAGGAGCTCGCTTCTATCCGGCGGCTAACGTCTCCGCGGTTTTGGGCCTGGAGTCGTTTACCCTCGGCTCCCCGATCCTCGCCAAGGAGAACTTGGTGTATGGAGCGACTGCCAACCTGCTCGGCCCCCTGATCAATCGCAGCGCGATCAAGGCGGCCTTCCAGAGCGCCCACGCCGATCAAGTGGCTGCGATCTACCGCTATCAGCAGAAGGTATTGAAGGCCTATGTGGAGGTGGTCAACCAACTCTCCCAGATCAACAACATGGGTCAGAGTTACGCGCTGAAGTCCCGTCAGGTTGAGGCACTGTCCGATTCGGCAGCGCTATCGTCCCAGCTCTTTGACTCGGCGCGGGCCGACTATACCGAGGTGCTCCTCACGCAGCGGGAGGCGCTGGAGGCCCGGATCGACCTGGTCGAGATCCGGCAGTCGCAAATGACCGCCCTCGTCAAGGCGTACAAGGCGATTGGCGGCGGTGTCACCCAGACCCATCGCGTCTCCATGCCCGTGCCCAAGACCCCCGCGCTGCCGGCAACGGAGTGATCGAACACCGTTCCCGGCAACCGAGTGGCAGTCCCTGACGAGCGCCGGACTGGCCGTGGACCCGGAGGCTGCGGTTCATGCGGCCTATCGCCGGGGGGTACACTTTGGGTGACCGCTGACACGTACCGGTTCACCGTCG
>JBDNHZ010000549.1:0-1957 GCA_041688515.1 Verrucomicrobiota bacterium | reverse complement strand
CCTCACGACCTGGATCTACGACCCCTACCGCGGTTGGTTGTTGGCCAAGGACTACGCCGATTCCGCCACCGGCGGTGCCGGTACCGTTGGAACCGACTACACCTACACCGACGGCGGACGCCTTCGGACCCGCACCTGGGCGCGAACGTACAACGGTTCCAACCGGATCGTGACGACCTACACCTATGGCTTCAACGACGTCACCGGCGGGAACGAGCACGGCGACTTGCTGTCGGTGAGCTACAACGACGGGACCACCCCAACGACTACCTTCAGCTACGACCGTCGGGGCCAACAGACGGGCATCGTGCGCAACGGCATGACCACGACCCGGCAGTACCATGATTCCGGAATTCCCCTCGGCGAAATGCAAGAGCAGCGAGTTATTGTCGCCGCCGTCGAGCGAGAATGCGCCCCGCTCAACACCGCCATCGCCCGGACGGAGCGAGAGATCGCGCTGATGCAGGAATACCGGACGCTGCTGACGGCGGACGTGGTGACGGGCAAGCTGGACGTGCGCCCCGCCGCCGCGAAGCTGCCCGCCCTCCCCGCCGCTTCCGCCACCCCTGACCCCGCCGACGACGAAGGGCAGGAGGAACTCGAACCTGAGGAGGCGGAGTGATTGTTTTTCCACCTCGCCCCGCCACTATGACGCCATGAAACTGCTGCACTACGTTGAGATCGAGAATTTCAAGCGCTACGGGGTCGTCCAGCGCATTGAGTTGGATCATCCTGCGGTCTTGATCGGCCCGAACAACTGCGGCAAGACGAGCGCATTGCAAGCCATCGCGCTGTGGAGCATCGGCCTGAGGACCTGGCGGGCGGAGTCGGAGAATTCCAAGGCGGAGAAGCGCAAGGGGAAGGCACTGAACCGGCTGGGCATCGTGGCCGTGCCGGTGCCGAAGACGCGGCATTTCTGGCACGACCTGAAGGCCGGAAACGATCTGCGAATCACCGTGGGCGTGGACGTGAACGGACAACCGGTGCGGGTGACGATGACCTACACGCACCATTCGAGCGATGAGATTGTCTATTGCCAGCCCACGGCGGAGACGCTGGCGAACGAAGGGGCAGTGGAATTGGGGGCGAAGCTGGATGTGTCGTTGCTTTACCCGATGTCCGGCACGTCGGCGGACGAGGCGGTGATCCAGCCGAACCGGATCAATTACAATCTGGGCCTGGGCCGCACGGCGGAAGTGGTGCGAAACCTATGCCTGATGGTGCAGCAGACCAACGAGCAGGACTGGACGGAGATCACGGATCTCATGCGGCGGCTGTTCCGCGTGCGGTTGACCGTTCCGGTGGAAAATGAAATTGGCGCGGTGGATCTGGGCTACGAGCAGGAGGGCATCGGCGCGGCGCTGGATCTCTCGCTGGCGGGGCGGGGCTTTCAACAGATGCTGCTGATCTTCGCCCATCTCTATTCGCACAAGGGCAGCGTGCTGCTGATCGACGAGCCGGACGCGCATCTGGAGATCCTGCGGCAGCAGCAGGTGTATGTGCTGCTGCGCGACATCGCCCACCGCAACGGCTGCCAGGTGGTGATGGTGACGCATTCGGAAGTGGTGCTGCGCGAGGCGCTGGAGCAAAACCTCACGCTCATCCTCGCAGGGGAGGCGGAGAATTTGGCGAAGAAGACGGACATCACGAATGCCCTGAAGCATTTCGGCGCGGAGCACTACGTGAAGGCGCGGGAGACGGGGCATGTGCTTTACGTCGAGGGCAGCACGGATGTGGACATGCTGCGCGCCTTTGCCGACCGGCTGCAACATCCGGTGATGACCGCACTGGATGATGGGGCGCGGCTGAATGTCTATTATTTGCAGGATAACTACCCCGACGCCGAGACCTCGCCGGACAAGGAGCTGGAGCGGGTCGAAGGCGGATTCGGAATGAGTGCGGAAAAGCATTTTCTGGCGCTCAAGAGCATCCTGCCCGAACTGCGCGGCCTCGAAAT
>JBDNHZ010000548.1:0-5431 GCA_041688515.1 Verrucomicrobiota bacterium | reverse complement strand
TTCTGGAGGCAGCAGCAGGACGCATCGCGGTGCCCGATTTGGCGAATCCGGGGCGTGTGCCTGGAGGAAGGCGCGTAGGGCCTTCACGGACGGACCTGCAGGCGATCATATTCCAGCCACAGGAAGCAGCGAAGAACCCGAAGACATCGCCGAAACAATTCGATGAATATTATATGGGCAAATCCGCGATCGGCTGCTATTTTTGAGCTTATGGCTCCCAAAAAAATGACCGTCCACGCCACGGCGAAGACGGCGCTTCCCGACTCCGCGAATCGTCCGAAGACGCGCGTCGCCGGCTCGACAAAAAAGAACACCCGGATGCAGCCGGTCCTCGACGAGAAAACCGCCAAGGCCGCCCGCAAGAAGACCAAAAAGTAGGTCCGTTCCTGTTTTGCAAGGGGCCGTTTTCCAGCGCGCAAACGGAATACCTTCTGTGACTACGCGGTGCTTGGGCTCTGTTATTTCATCGGGGCCATCGCTTGGCAGGAAGGCGTGCAGGTCTGGGTCGTCATCCCGGTTTACGTGGCTGGCCGGGCTGCGGGAAAAATTTCCCCAGATTCCATGGCGCCGCGATATTGAGCGCTTAACAGCGAAGCCCGAAATTCATTTGTGAGCAGATTCATAGTGTTTTTCGATGTTCGTTTCGTTCTGTTCGGTGTTGGCATCGCGCCTACAGGGTGTTTGAGCGAGTGGTTGCGACGGACCCTACTACAGAGTTGCGCCAGCCGAGGCGGCTTCGCCATGGGGTGGTACCCTAGCGGAGATTGGCAAGATGTCCGAAACCAACCTGACGGCGCCGCTGCTCATCCCAGAGCCGGAAGGTGAGGGATTTGAGGCTGGCGAACAGCGTGACGGGGGCACGGTTTGAAACAGCGGCTTCGCCTGGTGGTAACGCTCGAGATTGTAATTGGGAATCCGCGAGGAAAGGGGTCAGTCTTTGATAACGGATACTTCTTGCGGGACTTCCCCGTTTTTTGGCGTGCCGCGGCTATGGTTGAACCACCCGCCTCTGCCTCATGCATCACTATCAAGAACCGACCCCTGTACAACCCACGATTCCAACTCCCGGTTGATCAAGTCGGTCGCCTTCACCAGGAGGCAATGGGGTTAGTCCCGTAGAGTTGACAATGTGATGCTGTGGCGATTTGGGAAGAGCGCCATTCGGGGTCGGCTTGCAACCCTCTTGTGCCTTCGGCAAGCGGTGGGAACCGGTTGGGGGATTTCAAACCCGTAGGATCAGTGGAACTCCGGTCTTTGGGCAGATGATCCCGCGTCTCGGCGGGATTTTGATCTTCGCCGCCTCTCGCCTTCGAAACGGCGGGAATCCCGTCCACTCCCGGTCGCCGTTTCGCTGCCCGGGTTGGGCGGCCTTCTTCGCGCCTTCGCTTGAGGAATCCTTGATGGCGGGGCCTGGATGCGTCGAAGGGTTTCTCGGATCCCGCGACCCAAGCGGTGGCTGACGCCACCCGCACTCCAGGACGCTCCGCGAAGTTCGGCAATCTGCGTAGTCCCCGGGGTGACGCTCGCATTCCTCCGGGACGAAGGGCCCTGCCGGCTTGCCGATCGCCCGGGTCGTTGCGCACGCTGTTGGCCGACACTCCTGCGCATGAAATTGATCCGGATCGGAATTATCGGGATGGGCAATATCGGGCGGCATCACGCCGCGTACCTGCTGGAGGGCAAGGTCGCCCGGTGCCAATTGGCGGCGGTGTGCTCCACTTCACCGTCCAAACTGGAGGCCTATGCCGCCCGGGACGTGCGCGTCTGGGGGGATGGGTTGGAGTTGATCCGCAGCGGGACGATCGATGCCGTCCTCATCGCCACGCCCCACTACGATCACACCACGCTCGGCATCGCGGCGTTGGAGGCCGGATTGCATGTCATGGTCGAGAAGCCCATCTCCGCCCACAAGGCCGACGCCGAGCGATTGCTGGCCTGTGCGGACCAACGCCCCGGACTGGTTCTGGCCGGGATGTTCCAGCTCCGCGTCGAACCCCGGTATCAGAAGATCCGTCGCCTTCTGGAATCCGGGGAACTGGGTCAACTCGTGCGGGTCAATTGGATCAACACCGACTGGTTCCGCACCGAGGCCTACTACGGGAGCGGCGGTTGGCGGGCGACCTGGAAGGGCGAGGGTGGGGGTGTCCTGCTCAACCAGTGCCTGCACAATCTGGATGTCCTGTCCTGGCTGCTGGGGCCGCCTTCGCGGGTCCGGGGCTTCTGTGGTTTCGGCCGTCACCACGCCATCGAGGTGGAGGACGAGGTCACCGCTTACTTCGAGTATCCCGGCGGTGCCACCGGGGTCTTTGTCGCCAGCACGGCGGAAGCGCCCGGGACCAACCGCCTCGAGATCGTCGGGTCCCGGGGACGTCTGGTGCTGGAGGACGGACGACTCCGTTTCGCCCGCAACGACGGGGATATGCTGGAATTCTCGCGGACGGCCAAAGGCGGCTTCACCAAGCCCGAGATCTGGAATGTGGAGATTCCCTTCGAGAACGCCGCCACCCCCCACGCGCAATTGATGGAAAACTTCGTGGCCGCCGTTCTCGATGGAGCGCCCCTGATCGCGCCCGGCCGCGACGGTCTGCTCTCCGTCGAGTTGGCCAATGCGATCGTGTTCTCGGCGTTGGAAGGGCGGGAGATGTCGCTTCCGATGGATGCCGCCGCCTGGGAGACGCGATTGCAGGGGTTGATCGCCGGGTCGCGTCACGAGAAGAAGGTGGTGGCCGGTGGCTCCGAGGATTTTGCCGCCTCCTTCCGCCGATGATTCCGCACGATTTCCGCGTCGACGACCGGGGCATTCTCGGGCAGAGGGGATTCATGCAACGTCGTGAGTTCCTTGTGGCAGGGGCGGTTTTTGGGGGTGCGTGGGCGCTGGGCGCGGCGGAGGTGAAGAAGCCGGCCGGTCCGAAACTGAAGGCCCCGATGGTGGGCTCGCAGCTTTACGGATGGGGCCAGTACTACGATCGGAACGGGCGGGATTTCACCAAGAACCTGGATGAGGTCCTGCTGGCGTTGAAGGACGCTGGGTACGACTACGCCGAGGGTTCACTGGATGTCACCACGACGGACAACAACGCCAAGTTTGCCAATCGCCTGAAGAAGCAGGGTCTCAAGCCGGTGAGCCTTTACACCGGAGGGGCGACCCACGTCCTCGGCCGTGCGAGCGAGACGTGTGAACGCATCGCGCGCGCCGCCAAGGAATCCGCCAAGGCCGGATTCGGAATCATCAATTTCAACCCGGATCCGATCGGTCGCGCCAAGACCGATCGCGAACTGGAGATCCAGGCCGCGGCCCTGAGCGAGTTGGGCGAAGAACTGAAGGATCTTGGCGTGAAGCTGGGGCTTCATCATCACACGCCGGAGATGGCCAATGCCGGATACGAGTTCCACTCGAATTTCCGCCGATGCCCGGCCGATACGGTGGGATTTTGTTACGACGTCCACTGGGTGTACCGCGGTGGGATCCAGCCTGCCGAATGCCTCAAGACCTACGGCGACCGGATCGTTTCCTGGCATCTGCGGCAGAGTCGGGACCAGATCTGGTGGGAGGATCTCGATACCGGCGACATTGATTACGCGGCCATCGCCGCGGAGGTGAAGTCCCGCAAGCTTCCCCAGTTCTTCACGGTGGAACTCGCCATCGAAGGGGGATCGAAGATCACGCGGACCGTAGTCGAGAACCACGCCCGCAGCCGGAAGTTCGTCGAACGCGTGTTCGGGGTGTAATGCGGGAACTCCAACCTTGGAACTTGGACGTGCGTTGGCGATGATGTTCCCTTTCTATGGCCGAACCGAAAGTCAACGAGCTGATGGAGAAGGTCGTCAGCCTGTGCAAGCGCCGCGGGTTTGTTTATCCGTCGTCGGAAATCTACGGCGGGATCAACGGCTTCTGGGATTACGGTCCCTTGGGCGCCGAGTTGAAGCGGAACGTGAAGGAGTTGTGGTGGACGTCGATGACCCGGCGTCGCGATGACGTGGTGGGCCTGGAGGCCACCATCATCATGCATCCGCAGATCTGGAAGGCCTCCGGGCATGTGGACACCTTCAGCGATCCGATGGCCGATTGTCTCCTGACTCGGAAGCGGTTCCGCTCCGACCAGATCGATCCGCAATCGGGCGTGGCCTATCACTTCAGCGGGGCGAAGGATCCCGTGACGGGCAAGTTCGTGGCGGAGCCGTATGCGGTCCTGCTGTCTCCGGGCAAACCTCCGGAGAGCGCCCGCAAGGTGGCAACGCAGTACTACCAGGCGCGCGGGTTGGGCCAGGTTGAACTCGAAGGCGAACGCACCGAAAAGGTTGAGAATTCGCAGAGGTTCAACCCGGACAACGGATCCCTGCTGACCGAGCCGCGGCCCTTCAACCTGATGTTCAAGACCTACGTCGGGCCGGTGCCGGACGAGGACAACGTCGCCTACCTGCGGCCGGAGACGGCGCAGGCGATCTTCGCGCAGTTCAAGAACGTGCTGGAGACGTCGCGCCAGAAAGTGCCGTTCGGCATCGCGCAAATGGGCAAGGCGTTTCGCAACGAGGTGACGCCGCGGAATTTCACCTTCCGTTCCCGCGAGTTCGAGCAGATGGAACTCGAGTTCTTCATTCCGCCGGACGAGGCCGTGGAGGCGTTGACCGGAGGCGTGGCGCTTCCCACCGGCCCCGGACATCCGGGCGAGCCCCAGCGCAACTGGGGATGGCAACTCTGGCACCAGTACTGGGTCGAGGAACGGATCCGCTTTTACGAATCCATCGGTCTGCCCCGCACGTCGCTGGAAGAATACTGGCAGAAGCCGGACGAACTGGCGCACTACGCCCGGGCGACCGTCGATTTGCTGTTCAAGTTCCCGTTCGGCACCCAGGAACTCGAGGGGATCGCGGCCCGTGGCGATTTCGATCTCAGCCAGCACGCCCGGTGCTCGGGCAAATCGCAGGGCGTATTCGACGAGGAATTGCGCACCGTGTGGGGCAAGCTCGACGAAGCCACCCGGCTTCGCCTGCACGAATCCTACTTCCAGCATCGTCAGCGGTACCTGCTCAAGGCCGGGGTCGCCGCTGAGATCGCGGCGCGCCAGGCCCGCGAGGACGCGGATGGACTGGGCAAGGGCCAGTACCTCCCGCACGTGATCGAGCCCTCGGCGGGTGTCGATCGGTTGATCCTCGGTCTGATCACCCACGCCTACAGCGAAGTGACCACCACCGACGACAAGGGCAAGACCGAGACCCGGGTGATCCTGCGGTTCCATCCGAAGGTGGCGCCGATCAAGGTCGGCGTGTTCCCGCTGCTGAAAAACAAGCCGGAATTGGTGGCCAAGGCACGGGCGGTCCACGAGCTTCTGCGCGGTCATATCCTGTCCTTCTACGATGAGGCCGGCGCGATTGGACGGCGTTACGCGCGGCAGGACGAGGCCGGAACCCCGTACTGTCTGACCATCGATTT
>JBDNHZ010000073.1:0-9436 GCA_041688515.1 Verrucomicrobiota bacterium | reverse complement strand
GGCGGTTTTGATCTTCTCGCATGCGTTTCCTCAGGATGACCTCAAATGCCGTGGTCCAGAGGGACCGTGACGTCGGCGTTAAAGGGGGCGAGGGGGACGACCCGCTGCCCGCGATGGAGACAACGGGAAGAAGCGATCCAGACGGCGGAGGCGACTGCTCCCCGAGCCAGAGCCTCCCGACGGGTCAGTCGACGGTTCATGGCTGGGCGTTGACCGGAAGTTCCGTCGAGTCTGGACGAATGGAGGGATGCAGGATCTGCCCACCGAGATTGGCGGTGCGCGCGAACAAGACGGCGGTAACGACGCCGGCCCCGATCAAGATCCCGAGGATCCACTTGGGCGCAGGCCGAGCTCCGCGGCTCAGGAACACTCCCGTGGCCGCCATCAACCCGAGGACGAACACGGAGGTCGTGGCCTGATCCGCGGACTGCTCGTGCTGATCGAGATAGGCCTTCACCGGCACAAAGCGCGCTGCGTCCATCCCGGCGGCGTTGTCCCCGGTGAACTTGATGGCGATGGCGACCGCGCTGAGCAGCGCCAGCCAGAGCAGCGCCACCCGCTGGATGTCCCGACTCCGGAAGATCCAACCCCAGCCAAGGAGCAGCGTCAGGAGCGGCACAGCCAGGACAGGCACGTGATTCAGTGCCAGATGCAAATGCGTCCAATTCATCCCACGCGAGCGTCACCCGGAAGCGGACCCGAATCCAGACCGGACACGGCTCAATCCAATCCGCAGGCCTTCTTGGCGCGAGCCAACGTTGCCCGCGCGACGGTCCGCGCCTTTTCAGCCCCGTCCTTCAGAACGCCCTCGACGTAATCCACGTTGACCGCCAACTCCGCGCGACGCGCCCGGGCCGGAGCGAAGTAGTTCCAGTAATGCTCGAACAACTGCTTCTTGAGATCGCCGTACCCAAAGCCGCCCGCCCGCAGTCGATCCTCGATCGACGTGGCCTCCGCCGGCGGTGCCACCAACCGCAGCAACTGGATGGCGACGTTCTTTTCCGCGTCCGGCTTGGGTTCTTCCATGCCACGGCTGTCCATGACGATTCCCATGATCCGCTTCTTGATGGCCTTCTCTTCGCCGAAGATCGGGACGGTGTTGCCATAACTTTTGGACATCTTGTCCCCGTCGAGGCCCGGCACGACCGCCACTTCATCTCGAATCCGGGGCTCCGGAATGACGAAGGTGTCGCCGTAGAGAAGGTTGAACTTGATGGCGATGTCCCGGGTGACCTCCAGATGCTGTTTCTGGTCGCGTCCCACAGGAACCACATTGGCGTCGTAGAGGAGAATGTCCGCCGCCATCAGGACGGGGTAGGCGAACAACCCGTGATTGACCGTGATGACCCCCTCGTCGCCCATCCGGGAAACCTTGTCCTTGTAGCTGTGGCAACGCTCGAGCAGTCCCATCGGCGTCACCGTTGAGAGGATCCAGGCCAGCTCGGTGTGTTCCGGCGTATCCGACTGCTTCCAGAAGACACACCGCTTGGGGTCCAGCCCGCACGCCATGAAATCCAGGGCCACATCGCGGGTGTACTCACGCCGCAGCGCCGGATCGGTCAACGACGTCATCGAGTGGTAGTTCGCGATGAAATAGAAGGCGTCCCCCTCATCCTGCAGGTGGATGGCGGGGAGCATCGCGCCGAAGTAGTTGCCCAGATGCAGGGCGCCACTCGGCTGGATCCCGGTCAGAATTCGCATGGGCCGGACGCTACCCCACCGACCCGCCGGAGGTGAACACCTACGTCGTCCGGGAGGTCCGGAGCGTGGGTCCTCCCTACACCCGTCCGTTGTCGATCAGGCGGGTCTTGCCAACGAACACGGCCAGTGCCAGGTGCACCCCGCGCCGAACCTCCGACACGGGTTGCAGCGCCTCCGGATCGAAGAACTCCACGTAATCCAGGCGCGCCGCCGACTCCCGCGCCACGATCGCCGCGACCTCGGCCTTGAGCTGTTCCGCTGGCAGCGCCCGCTTCCCCGAGGCTGTCACCAAAGCCCGAACTGCCCGGATCGAACGGATCAACACGGTCGCCTGCTTCCGTTCTGCCGCTCCGAGATAGGTATTCCGGGAACTCATCGCCAACCCGTCCTTCTCGCGTCGGGTCGGAGCCACGACGATGCGGATTGGAAAGTTCAGATCCTTCGACATCCGCCGGATGACGGCGGCCTGCTGCCAGTCCTTCGCCCCGAAAACCGCCACGTCCGGCAGCACCACATTGAACATTTTGGCCACCACGGTGGTGACGCCGCGGAAATGGGTCGGGCGCGAATCTCCTTCCATCCCCTGCCCCAGCGCTTCCTCCACCACGTAGGTGGAATAGCAACCTTCAGCCCGACCGGCGTACATGTCGGAATCAAGTGGGGCAAAGATCACATCCACACCGGCGGCGGCGCACCGGGCGCGATCCTCGGCAAAATCGCGGGGATAGCGGGACAGGTCTTCGGTGGGCGCAAACTGGGTGGGATTGACGTAGATGCTGACGACCACCACCCCGGCCGGCCCCACCCGGCGCCGCGCGGCATACATCAGCGAGACATGCCCGTCGTGGAGGAACCCCATTGTCGGGACAAAAGCGACGCGCCGGTCGGAACGGCGCCATCCCAGGGCCAACCGCTGCATGGCGGCCGACGATCGCACGATCTTCATTGTTCCGGAAGGTGCCCTCAAGACGACCCACGGGCCAGCGCGGTCCTGAGGAGCACGGCCCCAGGCGGCGCATCTCCACACTGCCCCCGCGGCGTCACGCGATCCGGGAGGGCGATCACACTTTATAAAGTGTGATCGCGATCGGGGGGGCTTGAACGCGGGAATGGACGGTCCGCACGCTCCCCACGCTGGGCTTGCGGTTCGAGGCGATGTCCCCCCAGGCCGCTTTACGCCGGAGGCGTTTCAGCCACCCCTGGGCGGGTGCTTCGCTGACTCTGGGCTACCGGCTGACATCCCTGCGGGATGAAGACCCCGGCCCCAGCAAGACTCGAGAATCCACTGTGCGCATGGGGCTCTGTCCAGATGCGCCCGCCCCAGGGCCTGTTCCGGGAAGCAGCTTGCCAGCGGGGGGCGGGTCCGTACCTTGTCGGCGCACATGAGTTCGCAGCTCCAACAGTACCTGCCGGTCCTGATGTTCCTTTTCGTCGCCGTCGGCTTCGCTTTCGGCACTCTGATTTTCTCGGTGGTTGCCGGGAAGCTGGGTCGCCGCACGCGGGTGAAGGATTCCCCGTACGAATGCGGCATGCTCCCCGAGGGCGAGGGTGCGGCGCGGTTGTCGGTGAAGTTCTACCTCGTGGCGCTCCTCTTCGTGTTGTTCGATATCGAAGTGGTCTTCATGTACCCGTGGGCGGTGATCTACCGGGAGATGCTGAAGACCGACGCCGCCCTGGTCCTGGGCGGCATGCTCAGCTTCCTCGGCATCCTCTTCGTCGGCTACCTGTACGCGCTCAAGAAGAAGGCGTTCGACTGGCGCAGTTGACCGCGTGGCTTGCGGATCTCCGGATCCCGCAGGCCCGGTTCCGCCCCCGCCTCCGGGCGGCTCTCCTTCCTCCAGCCACGTTCCTTCACACCGTCTTTCCCATGCCCACCACGATCAAATTTGGCACCAGCGGCTGGCGCGGTCTTATCGCCCGCGATTTCACCTTTGAGAACGTCCGCGTCGCCGCCCAGGGCATCGCCGACTACTGGTGTGCTGAACTTCAGCGAACGGATTCGCCCCTCCATGGGCGCAAGCCTCTGGTGATCATTGGGCATGACACCCGGTTCCTGGGCCGCGAATTCGCGCTGGCGGTCGCCGAAGTCCTGGCCGCCAATGGACTGCAACCGCTGCTGTGTCAGCGCGATGCCCCGACGCCGGTCATTGCCCACGCCATCCGGGTCAAGAAGGCCATCGGCGGGATCAACATGACCGCCAGCCACAATCCGGCGGAGTATCAGGGCCTCAAGTTCTCCGTCCACAATGGCGCCGCGGCTCCCACCGAGATTACCCGCCAGGTCGAAGCCAACATCCTCCGCCGCCAGCAGGAAGGCTGGACCTTCAAAGCCGCGATTGTCGGCACCTACGAATGCCGCTCGTTTGATCCCGCTCCCGACTACCTGAAACAGATCCGTCGCCTGATCGATTTCGAAACCATCCGCAAGGCGAAACTCAAGGTGGCAGTCGAACTCATGTACGGCACCGGCCGTGGCTACCTCGACACGCTTCTGGCTGAAGACGGCGGTGCCAAGGTCCTGCGCTTCCACGACGTCCTCAACCCTTTGTTTGGTGGGCATCACCCGGAACCCAACGCCGAAGGCATGTCCGACGCCTGTGAGGCGGTCCTGGCGGGCAAGGCGCAACTCGGTCTGGGTCTGGACGGGGACGCCGATCGTTTCGGGATCGTCGACAAGAGCGGAACCTGGCTCACCCCCAACCAGATTCTGGCCCTCGCCCTTTATCATCTGAAGAAGAACCGGGGCTGGACCGGGGCCGTGGTCCGCACGGTGCCCACCAGCCATCAGGTCGATGCCGTCGCCCGAATCCTGGGCGTTCCCCTGCATGAGACCCCGGTCGGATTCAAGTACATCGGCGCGCTGATGGAATCCGAGCCGATCATCGTCGGCGGTGAGGAATCCGGCGGCCTGAGCGTGAAGGGTCACGTGCCTGAAAAGGACGGCATCCTGGCCTGCCTGTTGATGGCGGAGCTCGTCGCCTTCGAGAAGCGACCGCTCGGCAAGATCCTCGCGGATCTCGAGAAGCAATCCGGCGAATTCCACACCGACCGCATCAACGTCGCCGTCCCCGCCGACAAGAAGGACGCCCTCCTCGCGCGTCTGGCCCAAGGCATGGACCAATTCGCAGGAAAGCCCGTCCTCCAGTTCATCACCAAGGACGGATTCAAGTTTGTCCTGCCGGACGACGAGTGGGTTGCCTTCCGCGCCTCCGGGACGGAACCGCTGATCCGCTGTTACCTCGAAGCGAAGTCGCCCGCCGGACTCAAGAAGCTCGCCGCCGCCGCCCGCAAGATTCTGGCGGCCTGAATCGGCTCCGGCTCAGACCTTGCCCGGGACCGGGTGCACCCAGGGCGCTCGATAGGGGCGGGCGAGGAGTTTGTTCGCCTCACGATCGTTCACGCACTCCTGCTTCACCGGGTCCCAGGTGAGGGATCGGCCGAGTTTCATCGAGAGATTGGCGAGGATGCAGGAGGCGGTGGAGATGTGCCCCTGTTCGATGTCGGCTACCGGCTTGGCGCGACTCTCGACGCAGTCCATCAGGTTCTTCATGTGGCCGCGAATCGCCGGGGCCACGTGACGCTCCAGATCCTTCTCGTCGCGATCTTCGGGGTACTGATCGAGTTCCATGACCTGATCCCGGTGCACCGACTGACCGCCATCCCTCGGAATGAAATCATAACTGAACACACTCGCCTTCAACGTCCCTTTGTCCCCGTAGAAGGTGGCCGCCCACGGATACTTCTGGTCCGGCATTTCCCCCCAGGTGCGGTGGGTCCACACGATCTTCACATTACCAAAATCAAACGTGGCGTTCTGGGTATCGGAGATGTCCGCACGGCTCTGTTTGTCGATCAGGATTCCGCCTATCGAAGACACCGACGTCGGCCATCCGAGATCCATCATCCAGCGCACCATGTCGAGCATGTGGATGCACATGTCCCCGACGATGCCATTGCCATAGCGCTCGAAGGCCCGCCAACCGCGCGGATGCACGATCTTGTTGTAAGGGCGCATCGGTGCCGGCCCGGTCCACATCTCGTAGTCGAGGAACTCCGGCGGAGCGGAGTCGGGTGCCGTCGCCAGCGTATCCCGGTTGCGCATGTGCCAGTAACAGCAGATCTCGACGTAGGCGATCTGACCCAGGCGTCCGTCGCGCAGGAATCGATCCCGGGCTTCGATCAGATGCGGGGTAGACCGACGCTGCGTTCCCACCTGGACCACGCGCTTGTACTTCCGGGCCGCCGCCAGCATCGAATGGCTCTCGACCACATCGACCCCGGTGGGCTTCTGCACGTAAATGTCGGCCCCGGCCTTGCACGCCTCGATCATCGGAAGCGCGTGCCAGTGGTCGGGGGTCCCGATCAGGACGACGTCGAGATCCCGCTCCGCGAGCAGCTTCCGGTAGTCGGAGAAAAGGCGGGGAACCTTGCCGGACTTCTGACGACTTGCGACCAGCGTCCCGGCCTCCTGAAGCATCTGGCGATCGACATCACACAACGACACCACCTCGACCGGCGCGACCTGGATCAAGCGCAGGAGATCGGCCTTGCCGTACCAGCCGGTTCCGATCAATCCGACCCGCTTGGGCTTCGGCTCGGCAGCGAAAGTGGTGGGGACGTAGGACGCTGCGGCGGCAATCGCGAGCGCAGTGGAGCCTTGGTGAAGGAATTGGCGGCGGTTCATGCCCACCCGTCTAGCCGGGTGAGCCACTCCAGGGAAAGGCCAAACTGCGCGGCGTTCAGGACAGGATGCGCGAACCGTCGTTGAGGAAGATGCCCTTGAACATCATCTCCAGACCCTGCGGGTTGCCGGCCTTCGCCAGCGCTTCCTTCTCACTCACCTTCTTGTCCTTCACCAGATCGTAGAGTGCCTGGTTGAACGTCTGCATCCCATCGTCACGCCCGGTCTCGATGGCGGCGCCGATCTTCTCGACCCGATTCTCCTCGAGCATCTTCTTCACCGTCGGCGTGTTGATCAGGATCTCGAGGGCCGGGGTCATCCCGCCGGCAATCTTGCCCACCATCCGCTGGCAGACCACCGCCGGCAACGTGCCCGCCAACTGCCGGCGAACCTGCTCCCGCTCCTCCGGCTTGAAGAAATCCAGGATGCGCCCGATCGACTGCGACGCATTCTGGGTGTGAAGCGTGGACAACACCAGATGGCCGGTATCCGCCGCACTCATTGCCGCCTGGAACGAAGTCGAATCCCGCATCTCACCGACCATGATGATGTCGGGGTCCTGCCGCAGCACGTGCTTGAGGCCGGTGACGAAGCTCTGGGTATCGAGCCCGATCTCACGCTGCTCGACCACGGATTGGTTGTCCTCGAAGACAAACTCAATCGGGTCTTCGAGGGTGATCACGTGCTTTTTGAAGTTGGCGTTGATGTACTCGATCATCGCCGCCAGCGTGGTGGACTTGCCGGAACCGGTCGTTCCTGCGACCAGCACGATCCCGCGCGGACTGCGGGCGATGTCCTTGATCACCGGCGAAAGTCCCAACTCCGTGAAGCTGGGCACCTGCGTCTTCACGTAACGCATGGCCAGCGCCAACGTGCCCCGCTGCTGAAAGACATTGGTCCGGAACCGACCCACCCCCGGCTCGAGATAGCTGAAGTCCACTTCGCGATCCGTTTCGAGCCGCTTCTTCGCATGCACCGGAACCATCCTGTCCAGGATCTTTTCCAGCCATTCCTGGGTCGGGATCGGTGCCTCGATCGCCATCAACTGGCTGTGGATCCGGAGGACCACCGGATTACCCACCTTGATGTGAACATCGGATGCGCCGCCCTCGACCGCCGCCTTCAGGATGCCCCGCAAAAGTTCGATATCGTAGCTCACGTCAGTAACAGGATTGGACCGGACGAAACGCTAGCAGGGTCCGGGCCGCCAGCCACGGATTTTCCCGGTCACCCTGGGAATTCACCCCCGTCAGCGGCGTCGCCACCAGAACATCCACTCGCGTCCCTCCCGACTGCTCCAACTGCGAGGACTCCAGTCCGACACCAACTCAAACCCAACGGCAAACCGCCGCAGGATCTCCTCCCGGGTACATCCAAACGGCGGGCCCTCGGGGGCGGCAGGATTCAGGTAATGGATGGCCACAAAGGACCCGCCGGGCTCCAGCCAACGCTCCACGGCCCGCGCATAGTCCTCCCGACGATCGGGCGAAATGGCGCAGTATAAGGTGTGCTCGAAGACCCAGCCGTACTTCTCATCGGTCTCGGTGCGGATCTCGGTCGGCGAAAGAAAGTCACCGGCCCGGAAAGTGACCGCGCCCGGCCCTGCCGAGGCCGCAATCCCGTGTGCCAGGGTGGTGGCCGTGGGTGCCAGATCGAGGCCCACGGTCGGAAACCCGTGCTTCGCCCAGGCCATGGCGTCATGCCCCATCCCACAACCCGGAACCAATACCGGGCGTCGCGCCAGACCTGGGTTGGCCGCCAGGAAATCGATCAGGCCCGGCACCGGTTCACCGTGGTTCCATGGAGTGTCTCCCGCCTGATAATGAGCCTCCCAATCGCGTTCATTCATGTGCTTGACTGGTTCCGATCCCGGCCGTTCGCCCGGCGCGGTTTCACGTCCGACTTCTGCCGGACCGTCGCCCGCAAAACCAGCCTGCATTTCGTGAAAGCCCTTACAGCGCCCTCCAGAGCCGTCGGCCCCAGGGCCCGGTCGCGGCCAGAGATCTTAAGCCTGCCCAGAATGCGGCGGCGGCCACCCCGCCGAGGCCGGCGGCCACCGCCGCCCAGAGCGTCTGCGGACCCTCAGGTCGCATCGACAGGACCCAGGAAGCCGCCAGAAGTGATGCGGCCCCGGCAAAGGCGGCCCGCGCCCAGATCTGTCCAAACCACAGCCCGACCGCCCTCACCCCCTGACTTCGCGCATAGGCGGCAAACAAGGGGTAAAAGGTCCCCAGAACCGTGGATCCAAGGAACCCCCCTGCAACCCCTGCACTGCCCCAGAACCATCCGCCGACACCCCCGAGTACGACTCCCACCGTGACCTCCCACCCCAGAGCCCTGACCAACGTGGAGTAACTTCCCGCCCCCAAAAGATGATAAGCCGCCGGCGACGACATCCCGATCACGACGAATCGCAGGACCAGGAGGGCGTTCAACAACGGGCTGGGAACCCAGTCCCGGGACACGTACCAGCCCAGCACCGCCGGCATCGCTCCCGCAAACACGCCGCCTGCAATCCCGAACAGCCACGCGTTCAACGCCAGGACCCGCCGCGTCAGTTCCCCCTGATCCGCGTCGCCCCGGGCAATGCGTGGCCAGAGGGCCTCCCCCAGGGAAGTCAGGCTGGTCCGACCGATCCCGATCACCCGCAGCATCAGGCCGTACGCGGTCAGTTCCGAGGCATCCCGCACCAGCCAACCGGCCAGCACGAGATCCAGACTGAGCAACAGCAGGATGAACACCTGCATGCGGAAGACCGACCACGCGCCCCGACGGTGCTCCTTCCAATAGGCGGATCGCGCGGCGTCCCAGCCCAAGTCGATCGGGCGAACTCCGGGTAATTGCGACCGCAACAGTCCCAACGCCAGGATCCATTGTCCCAACGCCGCCAGGAACTGCGCCGCCGGAAACGCCCAGACGCCCCAGCCCAGCCGGAACCCGACCAGGAGGGTCACCAGATTTACCAGGGAACCCCCTCCCTGGATCACCGACATCCAGATCTGACGATCAATCCCCACCAGGGCCTGCACCTGCATCCCCGCTCCAAACGCCAGC
>JBDNHZ010000547.1:0-1352 GCA_041688515.1 Verrucomicrobiota bacterium | reverse complement strand
CGAACGGATGAAGCGGTGGCGACCCTGGCGTCGAGCCTGGCCCAGTTTGAACCAGAGTCCGCCATGCAATGGGCGGCTGCCGTCCAGGATCCGGATCGACGCCGACTGGAGACCGTTCGCCTGGCGCAATCCTGGCTCCAGAGCTTCCCCGCCCAGGCGGAGGAATGGATGAAGAACGCCCAACTCGATTCCCAGACCCTCCAGGAAATCGAAGAAGGCCGGGTTCAACCGGGTTTCAATGGCCGGACCTTTCCGGGCAGCGACCTCCCGCCCTACTTCCGAAGACGTTGATCCGCGTGGCCAACGCGGGCGCAGATCCGTCTCAGACCGGCGCGGCTTCCGCGAGGATCGCCGCCTGGCAGGCATCCACCGTCTCCTGGGTTTCCAAGGCGATCCGCGGCCATTCCGGGTTGATTTGCCCGGACAGGACCTGCTCCGAGAAGGAACGGAACATCCGCGATTCCTGTGCCCCGGGATCACGCGTGGGGGCCTCGTCGATGACCACCGTCCGAACGCCGGGCTTCATCCGGAAATCACAGCCGCGAACGACGAACTCGGACTGGACCACGTCGAACTGCACTTTGCGTCCGTCGTAGGGCAGCACGAAGTCCGAGACCCGGAGACCGGCCCGGGTGCCACTCACCTGGAGCCACTGCTGATCGGCGGCGGCGAACGAACAATAGAACCCCGCGGTCGCGCCTCCGTCGAACTCGAGCGTCACACTGACATCCGCCGGCACCCGCGTCCCGGAACTCCCGGACAACCAGCGGTAACAGCGCGCCGTAACCCGGGTCGGACGACGCCACCCGAGGGTCCAGAGGCTGATGCGGACATTGTACCAGCCGAGATCGCCGAGGCAGCCCATCGGTTCCAGTGCGGCATCACCCCGGATGTTGGAATCTTCGAAACCGGGATCGGCCAGAAAGCTGAAGGCGGAATCCACCCGCCGGATCTCCCCGAAAGTTTCCGTGTCATCCAGGACCGCCCGCATGGCGTCCATCCGACGGCTGTGCTGGAACATGACCCCGTCCATGAACTGGACCCCCGCCGCCGAGCAGGCCTCGAGCATCCCGCGCAACTCACGGGCATCGCCCGCGCAGGGCTTCTCGCACAATACCTGTTTGCCGGCCGCCGCCGCCCGCCGCACCCACTCTCCCCGCACCCCGGTGGGCAGCGGGATATAGACGGCATCCACATCGTCCCGTGCCAGCAGCGCCGCATAACCGCCCACCGCCGCGGGTCGCTGATCGAATGGAGCTTCCGTCTGGCAGGCCTCGACGAAGGCTGCCGCGCGGGCTTCGTCCCGACTGGCTACCGCCGTGACCACGCCGTTCCCCGAGAGCCGGATGGCT
>JBDNHZ010000546.1:0-16746 GCA_041688515.1 Verrucomicrobiota bacterium | reverse complement strand
GCTCACGATCTCGGCCAGGGCCCGTTCCAGCGCGGCGGGATCGAGGTTTCCGCGCAGACGGAGGGACAGCGACAGGTGGTAGTTCGTGCTGCCGCCCTCCAGTTGATCGAGGAACCAGAGACGTTCCTGAGCGAACGACAAGGGGAGGAGACCCGTTCGCGGCGTCCGAGGCAGGACAACATCCGCAGCGCGATCCGTTTCGGGTTGCAGTGCTTCGATCCGGGCCGCCATCGCACGGAGGGTTGGTGCGTCGAACAGTTCGCGGACGGAGAGTTCAATGCCGAACCCAGCCCGCACGCGCGCGATCACCCGCATGGCCATCAAGGAGTGGCCGCCGCACGCGAAGAAGTCGTCTTCGACGCCGACCGGTCCACCGCCGAGGACCTCCAACCAGATCTCGGCCAGACACCGCTCGGTCCGAGTGCGGGGGGGGGAGAAGGAAGCGCTCTCCCGAACGTCCGTCGCGTCTGGGATGGGCAGGGCTCGTCGATCGAACTTGCCCCCACCGGTGAGTGGCAATGCGCCGAGGAACACGAAGTTCGTGGGCACCATGACTTCCGGAAGCGATCCACGCAGGTGACGTCGCAGTTCTGCCTCGGTTGGGGCAGGAACTCGGAGGCTGGCGACGATATAAGCGGTCAGGCGCTGTTCACCGGGTCGGTCCTCCCTCAAGACCACGACGCAAGCGCCCACTCCGGCAATCTCGCCGAGGATCGCCTCGATCTCTCCGGGTTCGATGCGATGCCCGCGGAGTTTGATCTGCTGGTCGAGGCGCCCGAGGAATTCGACCACCCCGTCCGCACGCCAGCGCGCGCGGTCGCCGGTTCGATACATCCGTGCACCGGCCTTGCTGGACCAGGGATCAGCAACGAACCGCTCGGCGGTCAGCGCCGGTTGATTCAGATAGCCCCGTGCCACCCCGCACCCGCCGATGCACAGTTCGCCAGCCACGCCGATCGGGACCGGATCTCCATCGGGTCCGAGGACATACACCCGATAGTTGGGAAGCGGCCTCCCGATGGGAACGCGATGGACGAGATCCGCTTCGGTGACCCCATGGGACGTGGCGTCGATGCAGACCTCGGTCGGGCCGTAGAGATTGACGACCTCGCGTGCGATGCCCGACGCAAGAATTCGCCGGGCGAGCTCCGGGGAAAGGGCCTCGCCCCCGATCAGGAGAAGGTCGAGCGACCACGGCAGGTTTCCGGGCGCGAGGAGGTGTTCGGCGAGGGCGGGGGTGACGTCGAGGACGTTGACCTGATGTTGCTGGAGCAATGCCGCAAATGCCTGGGGCTCGGCGCGATCTTCGTCCGGGACGAGGACCAGGACGCCGCCGGCGCAGAGCGGACAAAGGATCTGGGACAGGAGCGGGTCGAAGCTGATGGCGGTCGTGGCGGCATACCGGGTTCCTGGACCGAGATGGAACCGTCGGATGAGGCTGGTGACCTTGTTGTCCAATGCCCGTTGCTCCACCACCACGCCCTTGGGTTTGCCGGTGGAACCCGAGGTGAAGAGCACGTAAGCGGCGTGGATGGGGAACACGGGCGCGCGCCGATCCGCATCGGTCGGGTTAGCCGCCGGAGCGCGGGCGACGGCCTCGATCGTCTGCGGATCATCGATCTCCCGGATCCGGGTGCTCGTGGGAAGGAACTCACGGTGGTTTCGGGTGATCAGCGCGACGCAGGGACGGGCGTCCTCGCAGATCCGAGCGAAACGGTCCCGGGGGGAACCAGGGTCGAGCGGCAGGAAGGCGGCACCGGCCTTGAGCGTGGCCAGGAACGTGATGATGAGCGCGGGGGAACGATCGAGACAAAGACCGACGGTTTCCTCCGGTCCGGCGCCCAACGCGATGAGGTGGTGCGCCCAGCGGTTGGCCAGTGCATTCAATTCCGCATAGGTCCAGGACTCACGGCCACTCACCAGGGCTACGGCATCCGGGGTCCGGTGCACCTGCGATTCAAACAACGTGTGGAGGCAGGAGTGATCCGGGAAATCAACGTTGGTCTGGTTCCACTCCTCCAGCACCGTGTGACGCTCGGCGTGGCTGAGCAGGGGCAGTTGTTGGATGTGTTGGAGCGGATCCGCGACGATGCCTTCCAGCAAGCGGAGGAAATGACCGGCCCACCGGTCAACGGTCTCCGGTCGGAAGAAGTCTGTCCTGTACTCCAGTGCCCCCTGAAGGACGCCGTCGCGTTCGCGCAGCGAGAGAGTCAGGTCAAACTTGGCGGTGCCGGGCTCGAAGCCCGCCGACTCGACGGCGACCCCGGGGAAACGGAGCGCGACCGAAGGTGCGTTCTGCAGAACGAACATCACCTGAAAGAACGGCGTGTGATCCAGGCTTCGCTCCGGCCGGAGTTCCGCCACCAACTTCTCGAAGGGGATGTCCTGGTGTGCGTAGGCATCGAGGGTCGTCTCCCGCACCTGTTTCAAGAGGTTCCGGAAGGTCGGGTTTGCCGACAGATCGGTTCGCAGGATGAGGGTGTTGGCGAAGAACCCGATCATGCCCTCGGTCTCGGTCCGGGTGCGGCCCGCGATGGGAGCTCCGACGGCGATGTCCACCTGTCCACTGATGCGGGAAAGAAGGACCTGCCAGGCCGCCAGGAGGGTCATGAACTGCGTCGTGCCTTCGCGCCGCCCCAAGGCATTCACCGCGCGGGTCAGCTCGCGTCCGATGACGATCTCCAGCCGGGCTCCCCGATGCGCGCCGCGGGCGGATCTGGGGAAATCGGTCGGAAGCTCGAGGACGGGGGGTACTCCCTTCAGTTGGGTCTTCCAGTACGCCAGTTGGTGCCCGAGGACTTCGCCGCGGAGCCACTTCCGCTGCCACGCTGCAAAGTCCACATATTGGAACGGCAGCTCGGCGAGCACGGCGGGTTTGCTTACGCATTCGGCCGCGTAGAGTGCCGTCAATTCGTGCTCAAACACGCCCATCGACCACCCGTCGGACGCGATGTGGTGCTGGGTCAGCACCAGCAGGGAATCCTTTTCTCCCAGTTGGAGGATCAACGCCCGGAACATCGGTTCCCGCGACAGATCGAAGGAACGCTCTGTTTCTTCCAACGCTCTTTGCAACGCCTCTGCCTCACGCTCCGGATCGGGAATCGATCGGAGGTCGGCCACCCTCAACCCGAACGTCGCTGGCTCCAGGACGCAGGAATGCGGGACTCCGTCGGCAGCGATGTAAACCGTCCTCAACACCTCGTGACGGCCGACCAAGGTTCGAAGGCTCCGGTCGAGCGCCCCGAGATCCATGGGCCCGCGCAGTCGGAGCCGGGTCCGCATGTGGTAGGTCACCGAGCCGGGATCGAGTTGATTGAGAAACCACAGCCGCTCCTGACCGAACGACAGGGGCAGGGGGCCCGTTCGTGGAAGGGTCCGCAGCGCGGGGAGGTGGGTTCTCGCCGTCTTCCCTTCCCCACCCCTTCGGATGCACTGCGCCAGTGCCCGGACCGTCGGGTTCTCGAACAGGGTGCGGACGGCGAGCTCAATCCCAAAGGTCTGGCGGATGCGAGCGATGACTCGCATTGCCATCAGGGAATGCCCGCCCAGCTCGAAAAAATCATCGTGAACATGGACGTTTCCGACGCCGAGCACGTCGCACCACAGTTCCGCCAGCAACTCCTCGTCGGGAGACTGCCCCCCCTCTGCTGCCCGGCTGCCGCGGTTGGTGGAAACGGCCGGAGTGGGCAGGGCCGTTCGGTCCACCTTCCCGTTGGGGAGGGTTGGCAGGGCATCGAGGAACACGAAGATCGATGGCACCATGTACCCGGGAAGTTGTCCGCGGAGCGATTCGCGCAACGGATCCAACCCCGTGACTTCCTCGGGACCACGTGGGACCAGGAAGGCCACCAGTTGGGGAACCCCGGTTGGAACTTCCCGGAGCGCGACGGCACACTGAAGAACGTCCGGATGCCCACCGAGTACCGCCTCGATCTCGCCCAATTCAATCCGGAATCCCCGCAGCTTGATCTGCGCGTCCATCCGGCCCAGATGCTCCAGGTTCCCGTCGGACTTCCAACGAACCCGATCCCCGGTGCGGTACATTCTTGCGTCCGCTTTCTCCGAGAACGGATCCGGCAGAAATTTTTCCGCAGTCAGGTCCGGTCGATGCAGGTAGCCCAGGGCCAGGACGTCACCCCCGAGATGCAACTCACCGGCCACCCCGATCGGGACCGGTTGGCTCCTTGGATCGAGGACATAAACCCGGGCGTTGGCAATCGGCCTGCCGATGGGAACCGTCCCGGTGTCCGTCGTGCCGGGTCGATGGAGGAAGTGGGTGGCCTGGATGGTGGCTTCCGTCGGTCCGTAGAGATTGACCACCGGCAAGTTCCAATCCGTTGCGATCGCCTCCGCCAGCGTCGCCATCAGGGCCTCGCCCCCGGAAAAGACGATTCGGAGCGCCGGGGGACGTGGCTTCCCGGTGGCGTGGACGGCGGCGAGCAACGATGGAACGAACTGGGCGATGCTCACGCCGTTTTCGCCCATGAAATCCATCAAGGCCCAGGGGTCGCGCGAGAGACTGGCGGGAGCGAGGACCAGCGCGGCACCTGCCAGGAGCGGGTGCCAGAATTCCCAGACGGAGGCGTCAAAGCTGATCGAGGTTCGCGCCAGAACCCGGTCGCCGGGGCCGACTGGATAGGCTGCGGCCATCCAGGCCATGTGGTTGACCAGGGAGTGGTGGCCGACGACCACCCCCTTGGGAACTCCAGTCGACCCCGAGGTGTAGAGAATGTAGGCGGCCTCCCCGGACGTCGCAGGGATGGGCCGGGAGATCGAGTGGGATTCGCTCAACGGGGCCTCGACGAATTCCCCCAGTACATCGATGAGGCCGATCCGGCGGTCCGCAGGCAGTTTCGCGGCCAAGGCGGCTTCGGTGAGGACGAGGTCGGGGCAGGCATCCCGGAGGATCTGCCGCAATCGGGCCTCGGGATACTCCGTGTCCAGCGGGAGGTAAGCACCGCCCGCCTTGAGGATGGCCAGCAGTGCGACCAGCATCCCCGGAGTGCGATCCAGCAAGAGACCGACGCGTGAACCGGGCCCGACCCCAGCCTGAGCAAGGTGTTCGGCCAGTCGATGGGCCCGCTGGTTGAATTCTCGGTAGGTTAACGACTTCTCGTCGCAGATCACCGCGATCGCGTCAGGGGTCCGCTGGACCTGAGCTTCGAAGAGTTCGGAAACGCGGGCTGCGGTAGGTCGATCTCCGGCATTCCGGCCCCAATTCACGAGGAGTTGGTTCCGCTCGGCCTCGGCCAGGATTGGCAAGGTGCCGATGGGACGGTCTGGATCTGCGACGATTCCGTGCAGCAACACCCGGAAATGCCCGATCCACCGTTCGACGGTGGCCGCCTCGAACAGGTCGAGGTCGTATTCAATCTCGCCGACGAGTTGGCCATTCCGTTCCCCGATCAGGAGGCTCAGGTCAAACTTGGAAGTGACGCCCTCCAGATCGAGACGTTCGACCGTGAGCCCGGCCAGTTCGTAGTCGCCCACGGCCACGTTCTGAAACACGAAGGCCGCCTGGAAAAGTGGGGTGTGGGTCAGGCTTCGTTCGGGGCGGAGTTCTTCGACCAGTTTTTCAAACGGGATGTCCTGATGGGCATACGCCTCAAGAGTCATTTCCCGGGTTCGAGCGAGCAGTTGCCGGAAGGACGGGTTTCCTGAGAGATCGGCCCGGAGGACCAGCGTGTTGACAAAGAATCCGATGATGCGCTCGGTGGTCACCTGGGTCCGTCCAGCGATGGGCGTGCCCACGGTGAGATCTTCCTGGCCACTCAGGCGAAACAGCAGGATTTGCCACGCCGCCAGCAGCACCATGAAGGGAGTCGAACCTTCGCTCTGGCCGATGCGGTTGACGGCCGGCGCGAGCCCCGGCGGAAACTCGAGTTTCAACCGCCGGCCGCGATGGCTTCGGAGTGACGGTCGGGGGAAGTCGGTGGGCAATTCCAGCAGGGCGGGCACGCCCGCCAACTGGCGCCGCCAGTACTCCAGTTGTCGCGCGAGAACCTCGCCCTGGAGCCATTCGCGTTGCCAGCGGGCGTAGTCGATGTACTGGATCCCCAACGGAGCCAGAGGCGAGGGCTGGCTGCTGCGGAAGGCCGCATACAGCGCCTTCCATTCGAAGGTGAAGATGGACGCCGACCAACGATCCCAGGCGATGTGGTGAAGGGAAAGGGTCAGCAGTTGATCTTCGTCCTCCAGTTGAAGCAGACGCGCCCGGAGCATGAAGTCGCCGGCAAGGTCGAAGGGTCGATGGGTCTCCGCTTCGGCCCGACGAAGCGCTTCCGACTCGCGCTCCGATGCCGCGATGGACCGTACGTCGTCGAGTTCGAGGCGGAACCCTCCGGCCGGCACCAGGACCGCTTTGGGCTCGCCCTGAGCCTCCACGCAGGTGGTGCGGAGCGCCTCATGCCGGTTCACCAATTCCCTCAAGGCCCGCTCCAGGGCCGGCACGTCGAGCTTCCCGCGCAATCGCAGGATCCGCCGCACCTGGTAGGCAGTGCTCCCCGGTTCGAGTCGTTCCAGAAACCAAAGCCGCTCCTGAGCAAAGGACAACGGCAGGCTGCCCTCCCGCGGGATGGGGCAAAGAATCGGGACGAAGTCTGCCCGCCTCTCCGAATCGACCTCCGGGATGCGTGCCGCCAGTGCCTCGATCGTGGGCGCATCGAACAGGCTGCGGACCCCGAGAGCGAACCCGAGGCAATTCTGCACACGGACGGTGACTCGCGTCGCCAGGAGCGAGTTGCCACCGAGACTGAAGAAGTCGTCGTGGATTCCCACCCGTTCGATTCCCAGCACCTCACTCCAGATGCGGGTCAGCACGGATTCCTTCGGGTTCCGTGGAGCGAGGTAGGTCGATTCATGCTGCGTCCGAGCGACCTCAATCCTCGCCAGCGCCCTGCGGTCCACCTTCCCCCGGGAAGTCAGTGGGATATCCTCCAGAATGCGGAACGCAGATGGCACCGCTGCCTCCGGTAGGACACGTCGAAGATGACTCCGGAGTTGGGCCGCTTCCGGCGCGGCACCCAGGCTGGGGACAATGAAGGCGATGATCCAGGGATCCTCCGTGGTTTCGTCCCGGACGGTGACGGCCGCCATCCGGACCTGCGGATGGGTGCTCAAGGAAGCTTCGATTCCCTGCAGATCCACTCCAAGCCCCCGGATCTTGACCCGGAAATCCCGACGTCCGACGTACTCCAGGCATCCATCCGGACGTCGGATCGCCAGATCGCCGGTGTGATAGCGCACCCCGCCGAAAGGGTCGTCGCAAGGACGGAAGCTTCGCGCGGTCAACTCCGGTTGCCGCCAATAGCCGGCTGCGACTCCCGGGCTCTGGACCGTGATTTCACCGGGCGTGTCGAATCCGACCTCCAGGTGGTCGTCGCCGATCAACTTGAGCTCCACGCCGGGCAAGGGTCGGCCGATCGGGATGCTCTCCGCAGCCTCCCTCATCGAATGATCCACGCGGTGGATGGCGAAACTCCCGGTCTCGGTGGAGGAGATCGAGTTGAGGAAGAGGCAGGTCTCCGGGAAATGCCGTCGGAACCCGTCGAGATCGCCCTTCAGCACCCGTTCGCTGCTGAGACGGACCAAGCGGACCTCGGGGAAACTTTGCCCCGGCGGCAGGCCGTGAATGAACTGGCGAAAGACGGAAGCCGGTGCCGTGAAGATCGTCGCTCGCAGGTTCAGCAGGCAGGCGGCGAGCCCGTCGATGCCGTCGGCCCGAAGATCATGGGCGATGACGGTTCCTCCGATCAGCAGGGTTCGAAACAGGTTCGCGATGCCGCTGCCGGTGTGACAACCCGTCAGGAAACAAAAGCGGTAATCCTGCATTCCCGACAGTTCGGTGGCCCAGACCCGGGCGACCCAGACCGCGTTCCGGTGTTTTCGGATCACGCCCTTGGGTCGGCCGGCCGTCCCGGAGGTGAAGACCAGGCAAGCCAGGGCTTCCGGCGCAATGGTCCAGTCGGGATCAACTTCAGATGGCGAAAGTGCCGGGTCTTCAACCGACACGATCGCGCACCCGGCCGGCACGAACTCGCTCGCAGCCGGGAGGTGCACTGCGTCGGTGATCAACCAATCGGCCTCGGCGTCCGTCAGGATGGCACGCGCGCCGTCCGGCGGTCCCAGGGCATCGAGCACGACGGCGGTCAGTCCAGCCTTCAGGATTCCCAACAGCACCACCACCTGCGTGGAACCCGGTGGCAGGTAGATCCCCACCCGCTGATTCCCGTCGGGAGAACGTCTCCGCATCGCCCAGGCCAAGCGGTTGGCCCGGCGATTCAGCTCAAGGTAGGAAACCGATTCCGTTGCGGATTGGAACGCGACCCGGTCGGGATACTCCCGTGCCCGACGCTCGAACACGGCACCGATCGATTCATTCAGTGGAATCGCGTCGTGCCCAGCGACGATCGGTGGGTCGGCTTGGAGTGACCGGTCGGTCATGGGTAAACGGCCTGCACCCGTGTGAAGAATTCCCGGTCGGATTCGCCGTGTTCCGCCGGACCGATTCCCGAAGCCTTCCATCCGCCGAAGGGAAGGTCGATGTCCGCGCCGGCCGTGGTCCGGTTGATCTTCAGGATTCCAGCCCGCGCTTCATCGAGGAAACGGCTCTGGAGTTCGGTCGAGCGGGAGAAAAGGGCGGCCGCAAGTCCCTGACGGACGCCGTTGCATCGGGCGATCGCTTCGTTCCAGTCGGCCACCGGTTGGACGACCAGCAACGGTCCGAAGGTCTCTTCCTGCACCGCTTCATCGCCTGGATCCTCACAGACCACGATCACCGGCGGATGATGGTTTCCTGAATGGATCCACGGGCCGTCGGGGCGGATCAGGCGAAGGCCGCGGGACGCAGCCCGGGCGACCACCGCGGCGATCCGATCCCGGGCGGCGGGGGAGATCATCGGGCCGATGCGGGTATCCGGGTCGAAGGGGTCGCCCGTGGAGAGGGCGCTGGCGGCGCGGGACAACCGGGTTAGAAAATCTTCCAGGACCTCCCGGTGGACGACGGCGCGGCGGTTGGCGGTACACCGTTGTCCCGCCATGGCAAATGCACCTTCGGCAATGGCCGCTGCCGCGGCAGGCAGGTCGGCATCGGGCCAGACGATGGCGGCGTTGTTGCCGCCGAGTTCCGCCTGGAGGGGCACGTGTCGCCGCGCGCAGATTTCCTGGGCTGAGTCCCCGGCAGACAATGAACCGGTCAGGGTGACGGCATCCACGCCCGGATGCGCCATGAGTCGCAGGGCGAGGGAGCGATCGCCTGGGACGACTGACGCGACCCCGGGCGGCAGACCGCACTGGGCGAGTTCGGCGAGGACACGCAAGGCAATGCTGGAACCTGCCGGCGCGGGCTTCCACACGACGACGTTTCCGTGGAGCAATGCCGGCGCGAGTTTTCCCAGCGGCAGGAAGAGCGGGTTGTTCCAGGGCGTGACCAACGCCACCACGCCAAGCGGACAACGTCGTGCGTAAGGACGGGACGCGACGGCGTTCGCGGTTTCCCCTGTGCCCCGGGCTGCGACGGCACGCAATTGGGCGACCGCAGCGCCCACTTCTTCCCGGGCATGACGGATCGGTTTGCCGGTCTCGCGGGTGATCTCTTCCGCCCATCCGGTCTGGCTGGCGATCCGGTCGGCCAATCGCCGTAGGATCGCGGCACGATCGTCGAGCGTCATCGCCCGCCACCGGGGTGCGGCAGCGCACGCCGTCGCCACGCAGGGCTCGACCGCAGATTCGTTCGTGGCCGGCGCGGAAACGCCGTCGCCGGAGGCGGCATCCCCGTGGAAACGTTCCAGAATTTCAGACACGGAAAAAAACCGGAGGGCGCGCTCGGACAGGTAACGTCGGGTAATGGCCGCATGCACGGGGTCGTCACTGGCCACGGCGTCTTCCGCAAACCAGACGTTGAATCCCCGTTGATAGGCATCCAGAGCGGTGGCGCGGAGACAGGCGTGCAGATGCAGTCCGGCCAGGACGATCGTGTCCGCTTGGTTTAGGGCGAGGATTCGATCGAGTTCCGGGGAACCAAAGGCACTGAAGAACTGCTTGTGGACGACCGGTTCGAAGGGGAGTGGCCGCAGGGCTTCCGGGGGTTGATGTCCCTCCGTTCCGCGGACGCATTGCCATCGATCCCGGACCTTCCAATGGGGCATGCGGTCGTCGGTCGTGCGATCCACGGTGGTCCATGCATGCACCACGGGAAGGCCTGCATTGCGGAAGCCCGACAACAGTTTCGCCGCCTGATCGATGAGTGGGCTGGCGTGGGGTGCGAGATCCGGTGCGAGGAGATAGTCGCGTTGGAGATCGACCAGCAGCAGGACCGGGTTCATGTCATGCGGCACTGGGTTTGCCGCCCGCCAGGACTTCGAGGATGAGATCGGTGAACTGCCGGGTCCCGGCGACGCGGCAGCCTTCTTCTTCCAGGTCGGCCGTCCGCCAACCCTGCCGCCATACCGAGCGGATGGCTTCTTCGATGGCGTAACTCGCCTCGCCCAAGCCGTAGCTCTCCCGGAGCATCATGGCCGCCGAGAGGATCTGGCCGACCGGATTCGCCCGGTCGAGGTCGGCGAGGTCGTAGGCGGCACCGTGATTGGTCTGGTAGAAGGCGGCGCCGTCCGCAGAGAAATTGCCGCCATAAGTCAGCGCCCGCGATCCCATCAGCAATCCGCCCAGGTCGGAAACGATGTCACCAAAGAGGTTCGGAGCGACGATGACGTCGAATTCGTTCGGATGCTGAACCAGGCGGTAGGCGGAGTAATCGATGTCGAGGAAGGAGCTGGTAACCCCGTTCTCCGCGGCGATCTCCAGCGCGCACTCCCGCCACAACTCGCTGATGCTGGGCGCGCCGGATTCCTTGTAGATGACCGCAAGGCGACGTTGTCTTCGGGCGGCGATCCGTGCGGCGGCCGTCACCACCCGACGGACATGGGCCTCGCAATAGGAAAAGGTGTGGCGCGCGACCCTCCCGACTTCCGGTTGAGAAGTGGTTTCCCATTGTCCTTGGTACAGCCCCGAGGTTCCCTCGCGGACCACCAGAACATCGACTCCCGCTGCGTGGCCGGGGCGCATCCGGCCCGCGCCTGCGAGCTCTCCGGGCACGACGACCGGGCTGAGCTTGCAGAAGAGGTCGAAGCGCGAGCGCAGGTCGTAAACGTAGCGGCCTCCACCGGCCCCGCTCAGCACGGCACCGCCCCGGGAGAAGATCCCCGAGCAGAACCCGATGACGTCCGCGGGCAGGGCCGTCCCGTGTTGCACCTCTGCCCGTTTTCCGATGTCGGAACCGAACTCGAGTTGGAGTCGGACTCCGTGGCGGTCCACCGCCGCCCGGGCGACGGCCAGGGCGCAATCGACGATCTCTGGACCGATCCCTTCGCCCGGCAGGACGCCGACCAGCGCCACGCCGTTTTTGGGTGGGGAGGGAAAGGTGCCTACGCAATCGGCCCAGCGGGTGGAGGCGTTGGTGTTCTCGGCGCGGAACGTCCCAGCAGGTGCCGTTCCGGTGCCATTCATGACGTGGGAACTCATACGCTCTTCGGAAGGGATTCCCGGCTGAGCACCATTTGCCGCAGGCGCGAATCTGCGGGACGGATTGGATACGACTTTTGGGGGACGACGAGCTCGGCGAAGTCGGTCCGGCAAACACCGTGATAGCCCAGCATCAGTTGGAAGCGGGGCTGGATCGAGTCGCGGCTGCCGAAGTGGAAACACCCGGAGGAATCGATGAAGAGGACCGAGCCGCGCGGATGGGAGAACTCGATGGCGTCGGTCCGTTTGGCGATCGAGTACACTTCCTCGTCGTTCACCCGGTAGCCGCGACGGCGGGTCCAATAGTCGAGTCCCTCGCGGACCCGTTGGGAAACACCGCGCGGGAGGAAGGTCCAGGGACCGTGTTCCCGGGTGGTGTCGCGAAGCAGCACCAGGACGTACACGTTCGGCAGCGAATAGTAGTCGATGTGGTACAACTGGCTGTCGTGAGGTTGGCCGGGTTGATCGTCGAATTCGGCATTCGATTCCACGAAGCGGATCCCGGACGGCAGCGCAGTCGAGAGCACCGGCACACTTCCGATAGAGCGCGCCACGGTCGAAAGGACTTCGCTGGACGTCGCGAAATCGAGGAAGGACGGGTACTTCTCCAGATCGGCGGGGGTCCAGACATCCTGAAAGTAGCTGCGGTAGGCACCACCGGAGGACTTCCGGACGCCGGCACGTTCGGCGATGATTTTTTCGGAGTCGTCCAGGACCCGGTCGAGGTGCGGAAGACTTTGGGAAAGGTCGAGCGCCCATCCGTCCTTCATCTCGATTTCTGGACGGCGGGGCACCCCATTCTCCGCGATGAGCGACGTCCACTGATCCCGGTAGAGGGCGCGACGGGCGGCATCGATCCGGCCGTATTTCATCCGGTTGTAGGTCTCGGCCAGCGCCATGGTGGTATCGATTCCCAGGCGCGCCATGTGGTCGGCATGAAGCCTCTGCGCCAACGGACGCACCAGAGGATCGAGTTGCGAGAGTGCCATCTTTTAAGGGGTGCTTTCGTACGGTCATTCCTTCGACAGGCCATTCTCCTCAGGATGCCCATCGGTGATCGTCGGCGAGAATGCGGAGTGGGCATCTGACCTGTCGACCCAGAAAGAGCGCGGCCTGCATATCTTCCAGGTTTCGTTGGACATGGAAGATGCACGTCTGTGCGTGTCTCAGGGCCTGCGGGTCGCGCGACCTGGGAAACCCACCCTGAAACACAATGGTGACCGCTTCGGGCACGATGACGACCCGTTCGCCGATCTCCCGGCGGAAGAGGTCGGCGGCGGTGGTTTTGCCGCCGCCGGGGCCACCGGTCAGGGGGATGCGGAAACAAGGGTCTGATTTTGCACTCACGGCAGGAAGGGTGGGGTTGGCACCGACGCAGATTCACGATGAGATCGAATCCGGGCCACGATGTCGCCTGCGAAGATGGCGCTTGCCCGATCCCATCCGCGATCCCCGTAATCGTTTTGGGTTGGGCGCGTTGGAATATTCGGAGTCTGCATGTTGCTGAAGATCTTATTCTCGGTGTTGAGACAAAGACCCGGGTTGGGAATCCGACTCCTGGGCGACGCACTCCGGGATCGGTTCGGCAGCCATCGGGAGTCGTCGGAGGTTCACCTTCTCGATGTGTTGCGGTACGTCGCCCGGAACGGGTGGCGAATCTCCTTCGATCGCCAGGACCATTTGCTGATCGAATCGGACCGGAAGACCTGCTTCCGGCTTCGGCTTCAGGATTCGGATGTCCGTGTGTTCCGGGAGATCCTGGTTCACGAGGAGTATCAGGCGGCCTTCGCGTGCCTGGACGGGGGACGTCCGGATCCCTGGATCATCGACGCCGGCGCGAACATCGGATTGGTGACGCTTTACTTCACGGGTCGTTATCCCGCCGCACGGGTGGTTGCGCTGGAGCCCGATCCGGCCAATGCCGAGCAGTTTCGCTGGCATGTTGCCCACAATCCCCCCAGCCGGGTGCATTTGGTGGAGGCGGCGCTCTGGCCGGCCAAGACGCGGCTCCGTTTCGTCCGGAGTCAGTCGGACGACCAGTCGTGGGGGATCCGGGTGGAGGCGTCGGAGGACGGACCCCTTCCCGCGGTCTCGCCGATGGATTTGATCCGCGATCATGGAATCGACCAGATCGATCTGTTGAAGCTCGATGTTGAAGGCTCCGAATTCCCGTTGATGAACGACCCGGAAGCCCATCAGTGGCTGTCGCGGGTGCATGCCATCGTTGCAGAGCTCCATCCGGATCTGGGTGACCCCAAACGGCTGATCGAGCAGTTGAAGCACGCCGGCTTCACGGTCCGGGAATTGAGCACCAATATCATTCTGGCCCGGCGGTGATCGGCGTCTGCTGCGAATGAACCTGCATGCGGTGAGGGGTTGACTCGGCCTGCTACCCGATCGAGCGCCGCCATCGCTACGGGTACACCGCCAATGATAGGCCGGAACGGTTGAAGCGCTGAGACTCAACCCTACGGCCGCACCGCGACGTCCACCGTTTCAACGGTGATCCGCCAGTCTTCGTACCGGACCCCGAGGGACAGCACGCCAAAGGTCGCGAAGTCAAAGCTGCAACCGAGACCGTAAACGCTGTCGGGCGCCACGTTCAGCGTCCACACCGAGCCCTCCGGCAGCGGGCGGGTTGGGTTGAGTTCGATCCGCTTCGCCAGCAGGGATGGCTCCGCTTTCTGGGCTTCGTTGGAATTGGTTTCCTGCCAGTGCCGGAACAGTCCTCGGCTGGCAACCAGTCGGCGCATGAGGGGATTCGGGAGGCCCGAATGCTGATGCGCACGGATGACCCCGTGCAGTCGGGCTGTGCCCTGACTCGCGGACCGAAGCAGGTATCCCACCGCCGGTTGGCCATAGACAAACGCCCGCTCCGGATTGTGCGCGAAGGCGGCGTCATCGCTGAACACGGTGAAATCGTTCCACATGAATCCGATCACGCCGGGCGTGGTCGGGGCGAGGGGGATGAAGTCGTTGAGTTGCCCACGGGCGGTCGCCGCGTCCGTCGGTTCGGTCAGCCAGTCGGGGTTGTCCCGGAGGAATCCGGCCTGACGCAGGGGACCGAGCAGTTGGAAGCGATGGGTGCCCGTCGAATCGAGGAGTGCACTGGGAGCGAAGCCGGGTTCCATCCCGCCGTGGCAGAGCTGAACGTAGTTCGTCCCGCTGCCGAGATAGAGGACGACGGGGAGGAAATCATAGGCCCGAAGAAGTTTTTCCGCCTTGAAAGCACTGCCGTACTTGGCCTGGCCCTCGGCCAGGAATCCGTAGCGTGAGACCAGGCTGACATCCTCGTGATTGCCACGCACCAGATGGACGCGATCCGGGTTCGCCAGCTTGAGGCGCAACAGCGTGTACACGACCTCGATTCCGTAGAGCCCGCGGTCGGTGTAGTCACCGAGGAAGATGACGTGGAGCTGGGGGTCGGTGAGGGTGAACCCGTCGAGCCACTGCCGCTCCTGCAACCGGCCGAGGACCGCCAGGAGGGATCGGATGTCGCCATGGAGATCGCCCTGAAGGAAGACCTTGGAGTCGGGCGGCAAGACCAGCTTGGCGGCAAACGGTTCAAAGGGCAGCCGCGGTGAAGTGAACCACGTCCGCGAAACATCCAGGAAGGTCTCGCGCCGGGGTGCCGTCCCCACCCAGTGGCTGGCGCTGGACAGCGGCCCGTTGGTTGCCAATGCGAAGGTGGCGTCGAGGACGCGGTCGAACTCGGCGAAGGTCTGCAAGGGCAACAGCGACTTCGGCGGCATCCGACCGTTGAGCAGGCGGTTGGGGGGAAGCTTGGCACACGCCGCCCGCCACTCGGCAAAGGTGGGCGGTGCCTCCGCGGCGCTCAGGCTCCCAGCCCACAGCAGCGCGACCAGCAGCCATCGGCCGAGGTCGCGGAGAAGAGTCATGCGAAGCACCCGATACAGATGCCATGGGCCGGAGCCGCTGGCGAGCCGGCACGCCTTCAATCCCCGGTCGGCCCCCACAGGCGTTTTGGGGTCACCTCGATCGAGCGGGTGCCGTCGCCCACCCAGATCGAGCCGTCCTGAACGGTGACCTGCAATTGCATGGTCCGCTGAGCCAGGCCTGCGAGCGCCAGGCTCTGGTCCGATGGGATCTGCCACACCGTCAGGTTGCGGAGGCGGGTAATCCGCGTCTCTAGGCCCTTCCACCAGATCGAAGTGCTGCCGCCAAAGCTGTACACCGTGAGCCGGTCCACGCGGGCCGAAGTGCGGAGCAACCGTTTCTCGTCGGGTTGACCGACCTCGATCCAGTGCTGGATGCGACCGGTGGGATCCTTCTGCCAGAGACTGGGTTCGTCGGGTTCCCACATGTCCTTGGCGAATTCGAGGGGTGGATCGTCCTGTCCGGACGGGGCGTTGAGGGCAAATGCCAGCAGGCGGATCAGCAGGCGTTCGTCCGTCTCCGACGGGTGACGGGCAATCGTGACCGAGTGATCGCAATAGACATTGCGATCAATGTCCGAGAGTTGGACCTGGGCTTTGTAAATGGTCGCTTTGAGGGCCATGGAGGTGGTTCCGGGGGCGAACCTTACTTCAGGTCATCCTCGGAAGGACAGGGCATTGCGGGTGGCCCGCCCGTGCTTTCCAACGAGGGTCTTCCGCGCCTCAATTGCGAACCCCTGCGCAGACCATCTCAAGAACCCGCCGCAGTCCGTCGTCCCCACCCAGGCTGCCTTCGTTGAACGGCGTCCGGGGAATCGGCTTCCAGTCGTCCCGCGAGGTGTCGGGTGGGGGCGGTTGAGGAAGCCCGGTGAGCGACGGTTCGTACTGCCTATTGTTTCCGCCCAGTTTGTAGATGACCAGATCCAACGATGGGACGACGAAGAATCCGAATCCGCCGGCACCGGACTTGTAGAATGCATCGCGGGGCGCGCCCGCCACGTGCCCGTCAGCGTTGTGCTCGAACATCAGGGTAAAGGGTGTATGCGGGTTGTAGGGGGAAGGTTGATTGCACTTCGCCACGAACTCCGCCGGGACCAGTTGTTGGCCCTTCCAACGTCCCCGGTGCAGCAGGCAATAGCCGAACCGAAGCGCGTCCGTCGCATGCACGGCGATGCTACCGGCGCCGTTGGCGTGCGGCCAGCTTCAGATCAACACGGCCAATACCGGTGCCACCCGCGAATCCGGTGAGCCGAACCACGCCGGTCTGCCCGGTGGATCGTCGATCTGGTGGACGTGGACCGCTCCCGGAGATCTCTCGGTCACACTGAACACG
>JBDNHZ010000545.1:0-10783 GCA_041688515.1 Verrucomicrobiota bacterium | reverse complement strand
GGGTGGTCCCAGGAGGACGGCACTGATGCTCCCGCCGGAGGTGTTCCCCGAGATCTTACCGCCGATGTTTTCAAGGGTGATGCTGCCCCCGCTGGTCTCGACCTGGACCGGGCCGGCGTACTGGACCACCCGGATGGCTCCACCCGCGGTATCCGCCTGGAGCGCTCCGGATCCGCCGCGGACGCTGATCGTGCCGCCGCTGGTGTCCACCTCGGTTTCTCCGACGCAATCGCTGACGGCGATCGATCCACCGGCCGTTTTGCCGTGGATGGCTCCGCGAATAGCCGTGAACCGGAGACTGCCCCTGCTGGTCACTGCATGGACCTCGGTCTGGACCCCGGTGACGTGGATGTGGCCTCCTGCCGTCTTCAGGGTCACCTGGCAATCGGCGGGAACCGTGATGCGGTAAAAGCCCTCGGTCTTGATTCGGTTCCAGCCCCACGAAGCGGAAATCTTGCCGGGCTTACGGACCCGGACGCTCACCGTGCCGCCCTCCAGATCCAGGGTGAGCGGGCGCTCGGCGAGAAACTCCTTTTCCTTCTTTTCCGACGCGGCGCTGACCTTTCGCAGGACATCGACCTTCACTTCGGAGGTGGCGTTGGTGACGATTTCAATCGCCCCGAAATCCACATCCACGACCAGCCTGGAGGAAGTGGGAACGGTGAACCGGCGATCAACGCGTTCCTCGGTGGCGGCCGTCAGGAGGGGTTGGGCCAACAGGAGGGTCCCCAGAAGGGCGACACAATGGGAGGTCTTCATGGCATTAGAAAATCGGGACACCGGAACACCCTTCGAACCAGGATTGGGCCACACTCCTCTCCGCAGCAACGACGGGCGTCCGGTGACGGGTACTACACCGGTTTTGTCGGGTGAGTTTCAACGCCGTTCGCCAAATCTCCCGGGGGGCGCGCCCGTCGGGACTGGGGGCGACGACGTCTGGAGAAACAAAGCGGGCGAAGACGCCCGCGCTCCCAGGGGGGCAGTGTCAAGATGCGCCCGAGCTCGCCCTTCGGAAGAGGTTCGTCTGTTCCTGAGGCCCCGGAGTGCGCATGCTCCACCCGGAGTGCGTGTCCTGTTGCTCAACAATTCGGCCCGACCGTTCAATGGCGGTGCCAACCGGGTGGTGGTCGAGACCTGCGGGTTCCTGCAGGAACGGGGACACGACGTGTTGCTCGCCTATCACGACGAAGGACCGGTGGCGGTCTCCTGTCCGGTGGAATCCATGCCCCAGGGGGGGAACCCTGGCGACCTGGCAGCCCTGTGCCGGAGATGGAAGCCGGATGTCATTCAGGTGCATTCGGTCCGGAGCGAGGCATTGCTGGACGAAGCCGCAAGCGTTCCGTCCACCCTGTTCCTGCATGACCAGACCTGGTTCTGCTCAACCGGCGATCGCATGCGCCGGGATCTGAGCCCCTGTCACCGGCCGCACGGCGTTTCCTGCCTGTTCTGGAACTACGCGCAGGGATGTGGACGCAAGTCGCCCTGGGGGAATCTCCTCTTCTGGCGTCGCACTGAACGCCTTCAGCGGTTCCGTCATCTCCCTCGGATGCGATTGCAGGTGGCGTCGCGTTTCATGCGGGAAGGACTGTTGGAGAACGGTCACGACGCCGGGCGAATCGACCTCGTCCCCTTGTACGCGCCCCATCCCGGTCCGGTCACCGAGTCCGTCGAGCCGGGCCTGCTCTTCCTTCCGTCCCGCCTGGTGCCGCCGAAGGGGGTGCAGGTGGCGCTGGAAGCGGTGGCCCGACTGGGTGAGCTCCCCTGGCGTCTGGTGATCGCCGGCGACGGATGGCATCGTGCGGCACTGGAGGAGAAGTCGAAGGCCATGGGAATCTCCGATCGCGTCCAATTCCTGGGGGAGATTTCGCCCGACGAAATCGGGCGCTGGTATCAGCGGTGCGAAATCGTGCTGTTTCCGGTCCTGCGCCACGAGCCCTTCGGTTTGGTGGGGGTGGAGGCCCTTTCGCATGGCCGACCGATCGTGGCTTTTGGCGGGGGGGGTGCCGACGAATGGCTGGCAGACGGCGAATCCGCAGTGCGAGTGGAAGCGCGGACGTCGGAAGCGTTTGCCGCGGGCCTGGCGGGGCTGCTGCGTGACCCGGCGCGCCGGCTGGCCCTGGCGGAAGGTGCCCGGCGACGCTACGCACCGTTCGAGCCGGATGCTTATATCGCCCGCCTGCGGGCGAGCTTCGAACGGGCGATCGGAGATTTCGGCGTCAAAAATCGGCCGTGAGACTCACCGTATAGGTGATGCCGCGGCGGTAGCTGCGGAACACGTAACGTCCGTCGAAATCGTTCCTGGGTCCGCCGAAGTCCGAGACGAAGATCGTGCGGATCTCCGGGTCGAGGAGATTGCGGGCACCGAAGCGGAGTTTCCACCGTTTGCCGAGCCGCTGACTCACGAAGAGGTCGAGGGTGTTGATCGGTTGTTCGTAGGCGTTGGGAGCGTTGGGCACGTCCAATGCCAGGCGTTGACCGGTCCGGCTGAACACCAGCGAGAAGGACGTTCCCGTGCGGGGATTGTCGTAGGCGAAGTCGGCGTTGAGCACGTACTCCGGCTGATCGAACAGGGTGCGCTGATAGATCAGCACGTTCACTCCGTCGCCGGAGTAGGGGACGTCCACTTCGGAGTCGATATAGGAGAAGTTGCCGCCCACGGAAAAGTTGTGGAGGAGTGGATCGACGAAATCCAGCCGCTTGCGAACCTCGAATTCGATCCCGCGGACGACTGCCGTTGGACGGTTGGTGAAGCTGACGATGTTGTTCTGGGGATCGAGATAGAACCGTTCGATGGGATCCTTGATATCCTTCTGGAAAATGCCAAAGGAAACCAACTCACCGGGGCGGGGGAACCACTCGATCCGCGCATCATAGTTCTCGATCGTGGTGCGCTTGAGTTCCGGATTGCCGCGGACCACCAGGTCCTCCTCGACATCGATGAGTTCGACCGGCCCGAATTCGCGGTAGGTCGGCCGGGCGATGGTCCCCGAATAGTTCAGGCGGACATTGATATTGGAGGTGACCAGGAAGACGGCCCCGGCTGAGGGCAGGAGATCGTCGGTATTGAGGGTGATCTCGGATCGGGTGTCGCCGGGCAGCCGGCTGAGGGCAAAGGGCGTGATGCTGAGGCGGGTGGTCTCGACGCGGGCCCCGCCCACCAGGCGGAGTCGGGGATGCACGAAGAAGTCGCCCATGGCATAGGCCGCCTGGATGACCTGTCGGCCCGAGTAGCCATAGGGTCCGATGAAGCTGGTATCGAAGAAGGGTTCCCCGAATTGGAACCGGCGTCGGCCGCCGGGCGCATTGACCTCGGTGTACCGTTGGCCGGTGAAATCGAGGACTCCATTCGCATAGTCGGAGGGATCCTCATTGGCTCCGGAGGGCACCAGATAGCTGAAACGGTGCTCGGTCAGTTTGCGGGTGGAACCGCTGGTGAACACGCCGCCCTTGAGTGCGCTTTCCAGTCCGTTGCCGGGCGCGAAGGGCAAGGTCAGGTCCAGCTTGAAGTTCCCGTTCTCCTCGGTGCTTTCACGGAAGAGGCGGGTGGGGAAATTGACGTTCGGCAGGTCCGGGTTGCGGGCTTCGATCAGGTAGGATCCATCCGGCTGCGGATCCAGGCGCATGGGGAAGATGCGGAGGTCGGGGGTTTCCTCGCCGGTGGAGGCGAGGGAGAGGAGCCAGTCGGCCTGGAAATCGTTGAGCTCACTGAAGAGGTGATGGCCCTTCATCTGGTAGTTCTCCAGATACCGCTCCTGCCAGCTCACGATGTTCAACCGGCTGCGGGAGGTCTCGACCGGGTTGAACTGGTCGAAGCCGAACACGCGCCCGTTCTGGATCGAACCGATGGCGGTGCCGTTCTGGTTGCGCACATAGTTGAAGCCCAGTTCGTGCCCCGGCATGAGTTCATAGGCCAGCGTGCCCACGGCACCCCACTGGTTTTCCTCGATCGACCGATCGACCGAGAACTCCGACAACCGTTGCAGCGGCCCGCCGTCATAGGTGTCGCGCTCGGAATTATAGCGGCCACGGAAGGCGTCCTGCTCGAAGCGGGCCCGCTGCTCGTAGTTGAGCGAGGCGAACCAGCCGATGCGGCGTCCGGCCAGCCAGCTCGTATCCCCGCTCGCGAGGGCAAAGTTCCGGTTGGGTCCCGGCGCGTCGCCGGTGGGCGCGAAGGTGCTGGTCTTGAAGGCGCGCAGGGCGTTGTCGTAGGCCGCCGTCTGCTCCAGGCGTCGGGCCCGCAACTCCGGTTGGTTCGGTCGGAACGCTCCGAAGGCCTCGATGCGCAGGGGCTCATACTGGTTGAGGATGTCCGGTGTCCCCGGGGTTGGCCGATCGAGGATCGACCGCGGGATGAACACGGCGGACGGCAGTTCGCGGAGGCCGTCATCCATCCCCAGCCAGTCGGTGCTGCTCCCGGGTGCGGAGAGAAACCGATCATTGCCGGTGGCGATGGTGTTGTAGCCGGAACCGACGGTGAGCGTGGTGAAGGCGCGGGCGGGAAAGGACTTGGTGATGATGTTCACCGAACCGCCGGCGAACCCGCCTTGCAGATCGGGGGTGAAGGTCTTGCTGACCACCACGCGATCGATCATCGCCGAGGGGATCAGATCGAGTTGGGCTGCGCGCCGGCGGGGGTCTGCGGAGGGCAGTTCAGCCCCGTTGAGGGTCGAGACATTGTATCGGTCACTGAGTCCGCGCACGACCACCTGCTTGTTGTCCACGGCCATCACGCCGGTGATCTTGGTGACCACCTGGGCGGCATCGCCCGAACCCGTGCGGGAGATCTGCTCGGCCGAGACCGTTTCCTGGGTCGCGGCGGCGTTCTTCCGTTCTTCGAGGACGGACGCGACGGTGGACGGCTTGGTGCGGGTCTCGGAGAAGGCCGAGGAGGCGGTGGCCGGTGCCACCACCGTGTTGCGGGGTTGCCCGGTACCCGTGCCGCCCGGGGTGCCGGTGCCCGGCTTGGCCTGGATGGGATTGACGGGCCGCGCTCCGGCTGGACGCGCCTGGGCGGTAAAACCTCCCGTGCCGCGGGCGGCGGGGGCATCGGAATTGCCCTTGTTCGCGGTCAGCGGCACATCCGCAGGCGGGGCCTTTTGGGTGGTGTCCTGTGGGGCAACGGTCTCCTGGATGTCCGAGGGCGGTTTGGGGACTTCGTCCGGAGGCTTGGGCTTGGGCTTCTTCTTCTCTTCCTCGGGCGGTTTGATGCCGGTGATCTGATAGATCTTTTGCGGCAGCAATCCCGACTTGTGGGCGAAATAGAAAATGCCGCCGATCGCCGCCACATGGACGATCACGGAGATGACCAGACTGGTGTTGGTCTGGGCCTTGGCCTTGCGGGGAGCCATGCCGGTGCGGGAAGGGGGAGGGGACTATTCGGACGGCGCCGTATCGGTCGCCATGCCGATCTTGGTGACGTTGACCCGGGTCAGGATGTCGAGGACGGCCACGACCCGCTGGTAGTTGACCTGTTCATCGCCGCGGACGACGACGCTGAGGTCGGGGTTGTTCTTGCGGAACTCGGTGAGCTTCGTTTCGAGATCCTTGAGCGTGATGACCTCGGCGTTGAAGTAGACCTTTCCGTCGGCGGAGACCGTGACGTTGTTGATGTCCTGCTTGGCCTGGTTGGCCGGCGGTTGTTGCGAAGCCGAGGGCAGGTTGATGTCGATGTCGTTGGTCGTCGGTGCAGTGGTGATGATGAAGATCACCAGCAGGACGAAGGCGAGATCGAGCAGGGGGGTGACATTCAGCTCGTTGAGGGTGTGATGATGCGAGGCCGAGAACTTCTTCCGGCCACGCCTGCCAGCCACCGTGGCACTCATGGGACCACCGCCTCACGGTCCGCGGCCTGGAGGGCACGCAGGGCGTCCGCGATCTCATCGGCCAACGCCCGGTTATCCACATAACGATGTTCCAGATCGGTCGAAATCTCCGAGTTGAAGTTGTCCAGTTCCTGGGTGAGTTGCCGGATGCTGGTGATCATCAGGTTGTAGGCAAACATCGCCGGGATGGCGACGAACAGGCCGACGACGGTGGCGATCAGGGCCCCGGCCACGCCGGGTGCCATGGCGGTCAGGCTGGCGCTGGCGGCCTTGGCAATGCCGGAGAAGGTTTCCATGACGCCCCACACGGTTCCCAGCAACCCGATGAATGGACCGCCCGCCACGGCGGTCGTCAGGATGATCATGCCCTTTTCCAACGAAAGAGCCTCGGTTGACACGGCCCGTTCGAAGGCCACCTGCACGTTGGCAAACGCCTCGTGGCTGATCCGGATCTCGCCCTTGAGCCGGATCGGGTTGTGTTCGAGGTGATACTTCAACTCCTCGACGCCAGCGGCATAAACCTCATAGGCGGGTGCTCCGGGAAATTCGCGGTGGGCGCGGTCGATCTCGAGCGGATCCTTCCCCGCGCGATAGGCCTCAAAGAATTTCTTGCTCATCCGGCGTGCCTTGAGGAGCTGGAGACCCTTGGTGATGATGACCGTCCAACTGATCATCGACACAATTACCAAGGCGGCGATCGTCAGCTTGCCTTCGATGGTCGATTTCTCGAAAGCGAAGGTCAGGGCGTTGGCCAGCGACGGCAGAAAATGGGAGTGCATGGGTGGGAGCGCGGTGGGAGGAATCGGGGGCGGCCTACTTCATCGCCGGCTCATTCGTCACCAGCAGGTTTGGACCGAAGTCAGAACGTTCGCCGAACGACTGGACCCGCCCGTCAACCACCTTCACGGCGTACTGCTTCATGTCGCCGACGCCCTTGTTGAGGAAGTTGTAGGAGAGATATTCCACGTCGCCCTGGGCGGCGACGCCGTGGGGACGTCCCAGTGCAGAAACCACTTCATCACGCGTCATTCCCGGACTGATCCGGTTCAATCGCGCCGAAGACGCGGCGCAGCCCGTCAGCACCACTCCGACCGTGACCGCCGCGAGGACTGCCAGCCCCTTGCTGCGACCGACCCGATTTGCCGTTCGTTTCATCGCCCCATTCTGGGGAGGCCCGGATGACAGCCTTCGGGCGCATCCGTGACGATTCAGTCACGAATCCGGAGACGCCGCGTCGGGAACGCGGCGGTCTGACGGCGTTGAGTGAATTTCAAGACGCTGGAGGGCGAGCCTGAAGCGGACGAAACGTATCCCCGGAGCGATGAGCTTCGCGGGTCCGTGACCCTGCCTGGGACCGCGGGCGTCCTGGCCCGCTTCGCAGGGACGGGTCGTTGGATAAGTTCTACGAGTCCTCATGACGAACCTGTGGAGTTTCGGACTCGCGGAGCTCGTCCCAGGGCTCGCTCAGGTGACGCCAGGGTGCCGGGCGCATCTTGACACTGCCCCCGCGGCGTCGCGGGATCCGGGAGGGAGATCACACTTTGCAAAGTGTGATCGCGATCGGGGGCGTCCTTGAACGCGGAAATGGACGGTCCTCACGCTCCCCACGCTTGGGCTGCGGTTAGAGGCGGTGCTCCCCTCAGGCCGCTCTACGCCGGAGGCGTTTCAGCGATTTGCCCGGGGTTCGCGAAGCGATGCCCCGGGCTCATCGCTCCCATCCATCCGGGATGAAGACCCCCGTCCCGGCAAGGCCCGCGAATCCACTGCCCCCGATGCGAGAAGTGGGTTCTCGGACCTTGCCGGGCAAATCCTGGGGCGCGGTCAAGCATGGCGGGGCCGCTTGGGGACAGGCAGGAAAGCAGCGGGCGAGGACGCCCGCGCTCCCAGGTGGGGCAGTGTCCAGATGCGCCGGGGCGCGGAACCAAAAGTCCGCGGTTGCGACCGCACTGGGCGTCCGGCAGCCTACGCTCACAGGGGAGGTAGGGCATGGGAGGTAGATTCTTCACACGATTTTCGCGCTCGCGAGTGCTCGGGTCCTTGATGGTCGTTCTGATGCTGTTGGGCTTGTTCACGGAACAGGCGCTGGCCGAGGCGGTGCCGGCACACCCGCAGCGTCGGGACTGGTGGTTCAAGGCTCCGGGTGGAACCTATGGATTGGTCGAAGTCAGCCAGTTCAACCACGCGGCCCAACCGTCTGAAAGGAAGAGTCACACCTCGATCCTGCTGGGCCCATGGCGTTGGACCTTTCAGGCCACGGCACCCCAGGTGATCACGTCGATCGTCGTTCCCTCGCTCGTGGCCCTGTTCACCTACGGTTGGATCCGGACACGGAGGCGGTAGGGACTGGGGGGGCATCTTGGCACCGCCCCTCCCGGGACCGCGTGCGTCCCCGCCCTCCTCCTTCCCCCACAAGCCCGAGCGGCCGGGGGCGGGAGTCGTACTCGAGGAACTCGTCCCAGAAGCGCCGCGCGCAGGATCGTCACGAGTTCGGGAAAATACGCGCTTGTCGCCCGACCTCATCGAGGCATCGTCTGGCCCGTGCTTGAACGCGCGCTTGAGTCCGGCGGAACTGCCGGCGTCCCTGGTGCCTCACGGCCCACCCGTCGTCCCCGTTCGTCTTCTTCCCCGCCCCATTCTGCTCCCACCAAGCCCAAGAATTACGTCCTCGATACCAACGTCCTCCTGCACGATCCGAATGCCCTGCTGAACTTCCAGGACAACCAGGTTCTGGTCCCGATCGAGGTCATCGAGGAGATCGACAAGTTCAAACGCGAGACCAGCGAACGCGGACAGAATGCCCGGACGGTTTCGCGTCGGCTCGATGCGCTGCGCGCCCAAGGATCGCTCGCCAAGGGGGTTCCGTTGGCCAACGGCGGCGTGCTCCGGATCATCTTCGAAGCCCCTGCCCGACGGTCCGGTTCGGCCCCTCCGGTCGGGGTGGGTTCGGTGGATTCCCGGATCCTGGCCCTGGCGCTGGACTTGCAGGCGCACGATCGGTCGCGCCCGACGATTCTCATCACCAAGGATATCAATCTCCGGCTCAAGGCCGACGTGTACGGATTGCCGGCAGAGGACTATGAGACCGACCAGGTCAACCTGAGCGATCTGTACACGGGTTTCTTTGAGGTCTCGGCCAGCGCGAGTCAGGTCTCCGGGTTGCGGCTGCACGGGGAAATGCCGTTGCCCAGTGGCCCGACACGTTTCCCCAACCAGTACTGCACCGTGTTTGAAGAAGGCGCTGGAAAGCGTTCCGTGCTCGGCCGGGTGGATCCCACCGGCACCAAGATCGTTCCCCTCAACGACGTGCAGAACGTCTGGGGCATCAAGCCCCGGAACCGCGAGCAGCACTTCGCCCTCGATGCCCTGCTGGATGAACGCATCAAGCTCGTCACGCTCATGGGCAAGGCCGGCACCGGCAAGACGCTCATCGCCCTCGCCGCGGGTCTCAAGAAGACCGTCTCGGATCGCGAGTTCCGCCGGCTGGTCGTCGCACGGCCCACCATTTCGATGGGCAAGGAACTGGGGTTTCTCCCGGGTTCACTGGAAGAAAAATTGTCCCCGTGGATGCAACCCATCCATGACGCGCTCGAAATGCTGGGAGACCTGAACATGGGTCGGGAACACGGGCGCACGACGGATCTCCTCCGGTCCGGCACCATCGTCGTCGAGGCCCTGAGCTATATCCGTGGGCGTTCGATCGCCCACCAGTACATGATTGTCGATGAATCGCAGAACCTCACGCCGCTCGAAGTGAAGACCATCATCACCCGCGTCGGTCAGGGTACGAAGATCATTCTCACCGGCGATCCCTACCAGATCGACAACCCCTATGTGGACGCCGGATCGAATGGGTTTACCTACGTGGTGAACCGGTTCCGGGGTCAGGCCATCTCGGCCCATGTCGAGCTGTCGCGCGGCGAACGCAGCGAGTTGGCCGAGATCGCGGCCAATATCCTCTAAGCAGCGAGGTGAATACGCACGCCCAACCACGCCCCGATCGCGATCACACTTTGCACCGTGTGATCGCCCCTCCTGTATCACGTGAGGGCGCGGGCACGGGCGCATCTTGACACTGCCCCCGCCCAAGTAGAATGAGCCTCGTCACCTCGCCTACCCGCAGGAGGCGACGTCAGGAGACTCTGACTTCCATTCGAACGTTCCTCCGGCGCTTCCCTCCGCGACAGGCCTGTGCTCAGAATGCGCCTGCATTTTTCGCGCCTTTCTCCTGCTCAACCTCGGGCTCCTCATCGGCGGGTGCGCCACCGGGCTCGGGCCGAAGCTGATTCGCAGCGAGAACCTCGATTATAACCAGCAGGTCGTCCGCTCCCTCGACGAACAACTCCTGCTCAACCCCGTCCGCACCCGGTACGTCGATACCCCCCTCTTCCTCGAGAAAGAGGGGAAAGATGGGGAGACGACGTTCCTGCTACGGATGGGTGTTTGGCGACGCGAACTTCAGCCCCAGGACCCCTGCCAGGATGAGTCCGATGCAGACCATCCGCAGGAGCTCACGCGATTCGCCGAGGAACATCATTCCCAGCACGGCCGTCCCGGCCGCGCCGATGCCCGTCCACACGGCGTACCCGGTCCCGACGGGAATGGTCTTCAGCGCGTACGACAGGAGCCCGAAGCTGAGGATCATGGCAAGGACGGTGCCCACACTGGGCCAGAGCCGTGAAAATCCGACGGTGTACTTCAGTCCGATCGCCCATCCGACCTCCAGCAATCCCGCCACAATCAGTGCAAGCCATGCCATGGGACCGAGGGTCCGTGGGCGGCACGAGATTTGTCGACTCAATCGGCAGGGCCGGCGGAAGCAGATTCACCGCAGAGAACGCGGGGACCGCAGAGTTCCGCAGAGAAGGAACTGGCCGAAAGGAACGAAAGGCGACGAAAGAAGGGGAAGGCGTACTGGCGCGATTCCAGACATCGGGAGGAGTCGGTGGCTGCCGTTCCCCTTC
>JBDNHZ010000544.1:0-1700 GCA_041688515.1 Verrucomicrobiota bacterium | reverse complement strand
CAGTGACCCAGCGGTCCTTCTCGCTCCGTGCACTCTCGACGGGGGAAACTGCCGCCGGCTGAAGCCGGGACTCCGTGCCTTCTCCGCTTCACCGCTTCTCCGCGGCCATTCCCCCGCTTTCCCGTTTTCACGGGTTCTGGTCTGCCCGGGCGCAGGCGGAGGGATTTGTCACCATTGCCCCACTTCACACAAAGACGGATGCCGCGGGGCAGTGTCCAGATGCGTCCGTTGAGCCAGGTCGGCCCCTGCGTTGACGCCTCAACGTCGTGACTGCTATCAAGGTGGGACACGATGAAGCCGCGTTCCTCCAAGACCCCGCCCAAGAAAGGGTCTCCGACCCCGAAATTCCGTCGGATCCTGCTGAAGCTGAGCGGAGAGGCGTTGGGGAGCAAGGAAGGCAACGGCATCTCGCCCGAGGCGGTGCATGACATGGCCCGGCAGGTGGCGGAGGTCCGGGAGTTGGGTACGGAGGTGGTGGTGGTGGTCGGCGGTGGCAACATCTTCCGCGGATTGCAGGGCAGCGAGCGGGGGATCGAGCGTGCCACCGGGGATTACATGGGCATGCTGGCAACGGTAATCAACGCCCTCGCGCTCCAGGATGCCCTGGAGAAGCAGGGAGTCCCGACCCGTGTGCAGAGTGCGATCTCCATGGCCCAGGTGGCCGAGCCCTTCATCCGTCGGCGGGCGGTCCGGCATCTCGAAAAGGGGCGCGTAGTGATCTTCGCCGCCGGTACCGGCAATCCCTATTTCTCGACCGATACCGCCGCTGCTCTTCGGGCCAATGAAATCGGGGCTGAAGTCATCCTGAAGGCCACCAAGGTGGACGGCGTGTACAACAAGGATCCGAAGAAGTTTCCCGACGCCAAGCGGTACGCACAGGTGTCCTACCGGGAAGCGTTGGAAAAGCAGCTCAAAGTCATGGATGCGGCCGCCTTTGCGCTGTGCATGGAGAACAAGATGCCCATCGTCGTTTTCGATTTCTTCGCTGAGCACAACCTGCGGCGGGTGGTGCTGGGCGAGACGGTGGGAACATTGGTCACCAATTGACGGCCCATTGAACCTTCCTTGAGGCCGGTTTCACCCGGCCTGAAACGAACCTCAACGCGGATCCCATTTTTGCCATGTCGATCGACGAAATCCTGATGGAGACGGAAGAGAAGATGATCAAGACGGAGGAGCACGTGGTGCATGAATTCTCCGGTGTCCGCACCGGAAAGGCATCGCCCAGTCTTCTCGAGAACATCCACGTGGACGCGTACGGCTCCCACATGCGCCTCAAAGAGTTGGCAACCATCTCCGTGCCCGAGCCGCGCATGCTGATGGTGCAGCCCTTCGACCAGACCAACGTCAAGGCCATCGAAAAGGCGATTCAACAGTCCGGTCTCGGCCTGAATCCCTCGTCCCAGGGACGATTCATCCGGGTGGTCCTGCCGGAACTGTCCAGCGAACGCCGCCTCGAGTTCGTCAAGATCGTGAAGCGCATGGCGGAAGAAGGCCGGGTGGCCATCCGAAGCGAACGTCGGACTGCCATCGAAGGGCTCAAGAAGCTCAAGGGCAGCAGCGGGGTCTCCGAGGACGCTATCAAGGACGCGGAGCAGGAGACTCAGAAGCTCACCGACCAGTTCATCAAGAAGGTCGACGACCACCTGGCCCACAAGGAAAAGGAAATCCTCACCGTGTGAGGCTTGCTCCCGAATGAT
>JBDNHZ010000072.1:0-4763 GCA_041688515.1 Verrucomicrobiota bacterium | reverse complement strand
GATCCTGGACGAACCGACCGACGGTCTGGATCCCAACCAGAAGTTTGAGGTCCGGCAATTGATCCGGCGCATGGGCGAAAAGAAGATCATCATCTTCAGCACCCACATCCTGGAGGAGGTCGAGGCGTGTTGTTCCCGGGCCATCATCATCGACCGGGGGCAGATTGTGGCCAACGGAACCCCGGCCCAGCTCAAGGCCAAGTCCGAGTTCGCCGGGAGCGTCACCCTCCGGGTCCACGGAGTGGGAGCCGAGGCGGTCCGAACGAAGCTGGGACAGTTGGCCGTCGCCGGAAAGGTGACGGCCCAGGCGGAGGGCAGCAGTGTCACCGCCCGGGTGTTGCCGCGGGAGCGCGGTCAACGAACCGAACTCGCCAGCGCCGTGGCTGATTTTGTCGTGAAGGAAGGCTGGCGTTTCGACGATCTGCACACCGAGGAAGGAAGGCTCGACGATGTCTTCCGGGCCATCACCCAGCCCGACACCGCCAAGGCCGCCGCCTGAACTGACCCGAAATCTTCAACCGGCTGGAGACGTTCCCCCACGGACTGCCTCCTGCCAAAACCCAATTTTCTGACCGTTATGAACGAAGGATTCCGTAATGTCTGGACCATCTCGAAACGGGAGTTGGGCGGGTACTTCAACTCGCCCGTCGCCTATGTGTTCATCGTGATCTTCCTGTTGCTGACAGGGTTTTTCACTTTCAGCCTGGGCTTCTTCCACGAGCGCGGCCAGGCCTCGCTGGCAGAGCCGTTCTTCAGTTGGCATCCGTGGCTGTACCTGTTCCTGGTGCCATCGGTTGGGATGCGCCTCTGGGCGGAGGAGCGGCGCAGCGGAACCCTGGAGCTCCTGTTGACCATGCCGATCTCGCCCTGGCAGGCGATTGTTGGAAAGTTCCTGGCCAGTTGGTTGTTCCTGGCGATCGCCCTGGGCCTGACGTTTCCGGTGGTGATCACCACGGCCTACCTCGGAGACCCGGACAACGGCGCGGTGATCTCCGGCTACGTCGGCAGCCTCTTGCTGGCCGGCGCGTACCTGGGGGTGACCGAGCTCATGTCGGCCATCACCCGGAACCAGATCATCGCCTTCATCATCTCGGTCGTGGTCTGTTTCCTCCTGCTGCTCTGCGGTTGGGAACCCGTCACCCAGTTCCTCGTCAATCATGTGCCGGAGACCTTCGTGAGCCTCGTGAAGGGGATGTCCACCTGGCACCACTTCGGGGCCTTCCAGAAGGGCGTCATCGACCTGCGCGACGTCATCTACTTCGGATCCGTCATCGGATTTTCCCTCTTCGCCACCAGCGTGGTGCTTCGCGGTGTTCGCGGAGCCTGATCCTCAACCCTTCCTGACAAGACCATGAAACCTTCCAAGTTCCAGGCTTTGCTGTTCTCCGCCATCGGTGTGGTGGTGGGGTTCATCGTGGTGGTTCTCTTCAACTTTGTGGTCGGGCGGATCCCCGTCCGGTTGGACCTCACGGAAAACAAGCTGCATTCGCTGTCCGACGGCACCCGGGAGATCCTCGGCCGCGTCGCCAAGAGCGACACGCCCGTGATCATCCATTTCTATGCCTCCCAGAAGGGCAATCGGCTCCCTCCCATCGAGGAGGTTTATGCCCGTCAGGTGGAGGACCTGTTGTCGGAGTTTGCCTCGGTCTCCAAGGGCATGCTTCGGGTAAAGAAGTTTGATCCGCAGCCGGACTCCGAAGAGGAGGATGCCGCCAAGATCGACGGGGTGGAGCCGCAGGCCAATCCGCAGACCGGCGAACCCTTCTACCTGGGGCTGGCGGTCACGCTGGATCCGCAGAAGGTGGCCGTTCCCGCGCTCTCGGTGCAGCGCGACCGTCTTCTGGAGTATGATCTGGCACGCGCCGTGTCCCAGGTGTTGCAGACCACCAAACCAGTGGTGGGGGTGATGACGCCGCTGCCGGTCTTCGGGACGCCGAGCAACCCGATGATGATGCGGATGGGTCAACAGGGAGGAACCGATCCCTGGGTGTTCATCAACGAACTCAAGCGGGACTTTGATGTCCAGCAAGTGGGCATGGAGGTCGAAGCCATCGATCCGAAGATCAATGTCCTGGTGGTGCTGCATCCCAAGGACATTTCCGAGAAGGCCCAGTTTGCGCTCGATCAATTCGTGCTTCGGGGTGGCCGTCTGGTGGCCCTGCTCGATGCCTTGAGCCTCGCCGACAATCGCAACCCGAATCCCATGGGATTCAACATGGGCGGCGGTTCATCCCTGCCCAGGTTGTTGAAGTCCTGGGGAATTGAATTCGATACGGCCAAAGTGGTGGCCGATGCCCAATTCTCACGGGAACTGGCCACCGCTCAGGGACGGCCCCCGCAACCGGCCCCGGCCTTCCTCTTCCTGACCAAGGACGCCGTTTCCCAGTCGGATGCGGTGTTCGGTCAATCGGACAATCTCCTGCTCCCCTTCGCCGGAGCATTTACCGGTAAGCCGGCCGAGGGTTTGAAGCAGGAAGTTCTGCTGCACAGCAGCAAGGACTCTCAGTTGGTCGATGGCATCACCGCGCAGCTCAATGGACGGAAGGTGATGGACGATTTCAGCCCCAGCGGCGTGGAATACGCGCTCGCCCTCCGGTTGTCGGGCAAGTTCAAGACGGCATTCCCCGATGGAAAGCCGGCCGAAGCCAAGCCTCCTGGGGATCCCAAGGACGAAAAACCGGAGGAACCCAAAGCGGACTTCCTCAAGGAAGCCAAGTCTGAGGGAGTGGTCTATCTCTTCGGGGATTCCGACTTCGTCTTTGATTCCTTTTGCGTCCAGATCGACCGGATGTTCCGGGTGGCGATGCCGTTCAACGGAAACCTGGCGCTGGGCCAGAATCTGGTGGAGCAACTCGCCGGCGACTCCAGCCTGATCGGGGCCCGGAGCCGGGCTTCGATCCGCCGTCCCTTCACGGTGATCCAGCAGAAGCAGGCGGAGGCCAGCAAGCGGTTCCAGGCCGAGATTGCCCGCTTCCAGCGTGAGGTGGACGATGCCAGTGCCAAGATCTCGGAGATCCAGAGCAAGAAGGAGGGGAACCAGAAGTTCATCCTCTCGCCCGAGGCCAGGGTGGAATACGAGAACCTCAAGAAAAAGCAGGTGGACGCCAATGGTCACCTTCGCAAGGTCCGCAAGGAACTCCGCCAGGAGGTCGAGTCCATGGAATTCAAGAGTAAGGTCATCAACATCGTCGGCATGCCGATCGTGGTCGCCTGCACCGGGGTGGGCTTGGCGCTCGCCCGTCGTCGCCGCACTGCCGCCCGCTAAAACTTCAAAACACCCGCATCCATGAAGGGCAAACAACTGCTGATCCTGATCGTCGCCCTCCTCGTTCTCGGGGGAGCCGGCCTCTATCTGCGCCGCCAGGACGCCGCCAAGTTGACCGGTTCCAAGGTCGGCATGGGGGAGAAGATCCTGGGTAAGCTTGACATCAACGACGTCGCTGGCTTCCGGGTTCGTGCCGGATCCAACCAACTCAACGTCGCTCGCGAGGGCGAAATCTGGGTCGTCAAGGAACGGGGCGGCTACCCGGCCAGCTTCGCCACCCTGTCCGAGTTCCTTCGGAAGCTGGACGATCTCAAGGTGACCCGTCCCCTCGAACTGGGACCCTCCCGGTTGGCGGCCCTCGACCTGATCGAGCCCGACAAGGGGAACGGGATCCAGTTGGAGTTGCTCGGCGCCGATGGAAAGACCCTGAAGTCGATCCTGCTGGGGAAAACCCACAGCCGCGGTGGAGAAGATCCTTCGCCCATGGGCGGGGGTGGAGGGATGGCGAATGGCCGTTACGTCATGTTGTCCGGGGATCTCAAGAGCGTGGCGCTGGTGTCCGATCCGCTCAACAACGTCGAGACCCGCCCGGAAGAGTGGCTGGAGAAAGAGTTCTTCAAGGTGGAGCTTCCCCGGAAAATCGAGATGGTCCGATCGGAAGCGACCAACAGTTTCACGCTTTCCAGGACCAATGAATTCGGCGACTGGCAACTCTCAGACGCCACGCCAGAGGAGAAACCCGATCCCGCCAAGACCGGCCTGTTCGGCAGTGCGCTCAGTGCGCCCACCTTCACCGATGTGCTGGTGAATCCGGATCTGGTGGCCCTCGGCCTGGACAAGCCGTCGATGGCGAAGATCACGACCACGACCGGGTTCACCTATGAGTTCAAGCTGGGCAAGCCGCAGGCGAATGAGGATTACCCGCTCCAATTGACCGTGAGTGCGGAATTGAAGCGCGAACGCACGCCCGGTGCCGACGAGAAGCCCGAGGACAAGGAGAAGCTCGACCAGGAGTTCAAGGAGAAGTTGGCCAAGCTCGAGCAGAAGCTGAAATCCGAGCAGGCCTACTCAAAATGGACCTATCTGGTCAGCAAATGGAGCATTGAACCCATCTTGAAGAACCGGGGCGACCTGTTCGCCGACAAGAAGGCAGAGGGTGCCCCGGCCGGTGGGCTTCCCCCGGGGCTCAACATTCCCGGCCTCAATCTGCCGGGAGCCGGCGGGTTCCCGCCCCAGTAGGGCAGGTGCTCTCCGATCAGGACGCCAACAGCGCGTTGGCGTCGATTCCCCGGAGTTCGAACAGCCGTCGGATGGTGTCTTCGATCAGGTTGTTCGGGCAGGAGGCACCGGCGGTGATGCCGACCGTCACCGGCCGGTCCTGAGGGAGCCAATCCTTGGTTTCAATCTCCTCGGCGATGTGCTGGTTCCAGTGCTCGATCCGGGTGGCAGAATCCATCTTGGCGGCGTTCTTGATGAAAAAGGTGGGGAGCACCTTTTC
>JBDNHZ010000543.1:0-3156 GCA_041688515.1 Verrucomicrobiota bacterium | reverse complement strand
CGGATCTGGCGGTAACGCTCCACGAACCCGACGACGTCCACCACCAGCAGGTGATCGGCCCCCAGCCAGTACGAGACGTGGGTGGGATAGACCTTCATGGACGACTTCAATCGCCGGTAGGCCGGTTGATTCTGGAGGCGAACATCCATGGTGTGTCAGGAAGTTCAGCCGGCAAGGATTCCAATGAGGGCGAGGCCGCACACGGCAAGGGCGACGGCCGTCCAGACGATCATCCACAGGCGGGAACGCACCACCCGACTGGCCGGGGCGCGCCAGAGCATGACCGTGATCACGAGATTGGCCAGGGCGACGACCGGCGCTCCGATGCAGGTGAACAGCCCGGCGTTCACCGTCCAGGCGATGATGTCCCAGCGCGTGCGGCTCCGTTCGAGGGTTCCGATGGATCCTGTGCGGCGACCGGACTCGAGGCAGGTCGGACAGAGGTGCCGGCTGTCGAGTTGGACGTCGCAGAGCGCACAGAGGAACCGGCCGCATTCGTCGCAGGGAACCGACGCCTTCTTGGAGGCGTGGAAGTAGCAGGTGGCCTCCGATTCACCCGTGACCCTTTCTGCGGCGCGGCCAGTGACCGGACCGCGATGGTATCCCGGCAGCACGACGACCGTCAGTGGCTTCAGGCAGGACGGGCAACCGTTCAACCCTTCCAGGGCCGCCGCGTCCCGGGGCAACGGGCGACGGCAGGAGGGACACTTGATCTCGCGGGCGGCCATGGTCCGGAATTACTGGGGCGAACGGGAAGCCAGCCCGTGGAAGAGGCGTTCGTAGAGCATGGTTCCCGCCAGAGCGACGATCGGCATGGCAACCAGGACACCCACGCAACACACCAGGAAGCCAAGCATCATCACCAGACCGGCGAAGATGGCGAACCACAGGTGCTGCCAGAAATGCTTCATCACCATCGCGCGGCTCAACTTCATGGCGTCCCGGGTCCCATAGTGCCGGTCCGCCACCAACCCCACCGTGTACATCCAGCAGACGGTCAGATAGGTGTAAACGATCCCGGCGATCAGGAATGCGGATCCCATCGCCAGAACCACGACAGTTACGTTGGCATTGTTGAGACCACCGCCGCCGGCCGGACCGAAATTAGGAGTTCCTCCGGGCCCGAATCCGCCGCCGGCCGAGACGACGATCACCACGACGAGGATGACCGCCGGCAGGAACGCCAGGGAGGCCAGAAACGTGGGAACGAAATAGGACATCGCCAGCTTCCAGAACCGGGGTCCGAAGCCGCAGAACACATCGCCCGCGGAAATCTGAACACCCCGCAGATGACGGAGGTAGGTGAGAGTCAGACCCGCGAGGATGGGTCCCATCAGGATGGCGGGGAGCACCATGCCGAAGAAGATTCCGATGATCGGAATCAGTTGGAAGGGAACCGTGACCAATTGACATCCCCAGATGGCCACCATCGCCAGGATTCCCGCCACCAACAGCGTTCCGGGATCCTGTTGAACCCGACGCGCGGCTGCCGTGACGAGGTCCACCGCCGGGACGTCGTAATCGCGCGCCAGAACCTCTGCGTCGGAGAGATTTCCATGCGCTCCTCCGGCACTCCCTGCCGCCGCGCCTGCCGCATTCCAGCCCACCGCTCCTTCCTGGAGCTTCTGGAGGTAGGTCGGTTTGCATCCGGCGCAGACCTTGCGCCCGGCCAGTAAGATCAGATCCTCTTCGGCGAAGGGCTGGAGACAGGCCACGCAGGTGCTCTGTCCCGCCTGCGGAGGCACTGGACCCCCGGCCATCGGATCCCCAGGGGTGGGCCCCGATGCGGGAGCGCCGGAGACGAATCGGGGTTGGAGGTCGGCCCACGGTTGCCACCGGTCCATGCCTTCCTTCCAGACCAACGTGGTGGGTTGGATGACCCCCTGGGCGATCAGTTGCAGGAATTCGGCCTCAGGGATGGGCCCCTTGGATTCGTCGGCTTGGGCGTAGTACCAGCTCATGGTCGGTAGGAGTAACTGGGCGCAGGTTGAAGTTTCAACCGATCCGCACCAAGCCCAGAAATGCAAAGGCCCACCGGAATTGCACATTCCGATGGACCCGCATCGCGGGATCGCGACCCCCTGAACTTCACCACCTCCTTGGTCGGTGACGGGACAGGGGAGAGTGGCGGGAACGGGTGGGGGCGTGGCAATTCCGAATTCGGACCACTGCGTCAGGATTATCCTTACACACCCTCGCCGTTGCGTCCGGGCGGACCGCTGCTGGCCCGGATGATCAACTCGGCGGCGAGTCGCCGTGTCTTCGCGGGTTCGTGGCGCAGGATCGACATCATCAGGTCCATGGCAACGGTCCCAAGGCGGAGCTTGGGCTGCCGGACGGTCGTGAGGGGAACCCGGAAGAACTCCGAGGTGAGGATATTGCCGTACCCAACGATGGACAGGTCGTGCGGGATGCGGACGCCCTGGTTCATGAGGGCGTTGGCAGCCCCGATGGCCACGAGGTCGGAGTGGGCTTGGATGGCGGTGGCACCGGGATTCTCCTGGATGAACTGGAGGGCGGCGGAGGCTCCTTCCTCGACGGTGGTTCCGGCGCTGAAGACGAGGCGATCGTCCGTGGCGAGGCCGGCTTCCCTCAGGGCGCGGCGATAGCCTTCCAGACGTTCCAGGGAGGCGGGAGAAACCATCGGCCCGGCGAAATAGGCGATGCGAGTGTGGCCGAGTTCGATCAGATGCCGCGTGGCTGCGGTGGATCCGCTGAGGTCATCCGTTTCGACCGAGGGAAACCCGGCACAGAAAGCGGCGGAATGTCCCAGGATGACGGTGGGAAGCTGGCGCCGACGGAGTTCCTCGAAGAGCAGCGACTGCTGGGCAAGACGGTAAACGGGCGAGACAAACAAGCCATCCACCCGCCGGGCCAGCATGCGGCGGAGCGCCGCCTCTTCCCGCTCGGGTTTGCCGAGGGACTGGGCGAAGAGCAGGTCGTACCCCAGTTCCTGCGCCTGTTGCTCGATGGCCATCTGCACCCGGGCAAAGATCGGGTCCGTCGTGGCGGGAATGATCAGGCCGAACAGTCGGGACGTGCGATTGCGGAGGCCGGACGCCGACAGATCGGGGACGTAGCCCATCTGGTCGGCGAGAATGCGGATGCGGGATTTGGTGGCGGCCGAGAGATCCGGCTTGTCGCGCAGGGCCTTCG
>JBDNHZ010000071.1:0-42133 GCA_041688515.1 Verrucomicrobiota bacterium | reverse complement strand
GGACGCCCGCGGCCCCGGGACGCCCGTTACATCCCGATCACGGTCGGGATGGGCTTCGCCGACCGGGGCGAGGCCGCGGGAAAATCCTGACCCAGGAAGCCGGCGACCGTGGCCGCGACCTGAGCCTGGAGGACCATGGGTGTGTTGCTGCGCTCGCCCAGTGGGGCGGTGTCCGGCCCCATGACGGCGAACCAGATATAGGCGGAATCGGCGATCTCGCGGCCATGGTTCTTCCAGGCGATGGGTGCCGGGCCGCGGCCGTGATCGACGGTGATGAGGAAGGTGGTCTTGTCCCGGTACTGGGGCAGGGACTGGCATAGTTGCCAAAGGCCGGAAAGGAACCGGTCGAACTCATGGGCCCCACGCAGGTAACGGTCGTAGGCGCCGTCGTGGGCCCAGTCGTCGGTTTCACCAAAGGAGACGTAAAGGGCTCTAGGCTTGAGTTCCTTGACCGCATGCCGGGCGGCATAACCGACGAAGGTATCAAGCAGGACGCCGGTCCAGATGGTGCGACCGTGATCGACCATTTCCGTGAGGGCGGTGGGAACCTCCATGCGGACGGTGCCGGGCGGCACGTCGAATCCGCTCCAGACGGGGAAGCGCGACCTCGGAGCGTTGAGGATCCAGGGGAGCACGTCCCAGTTCACCGTGGCGGCCACCCTTCCGCGAGTGGCCGGCAGGGTGTTCAACCACTCGAAGACGTTCGTATTGACGTTGAGCTTCTTGTCGTTGCTGTCGATGGCCGGATCGGAGATGCCAGTGAGGAACTCGTTGTAGCCCGGATAGGAGAAGTTGTGGCCATTGCTGACGCGGACATTCGAGCCCTTCTCGCGGTTGCCCCAGATCTGTCCCTGCTTCGCCACTGTGCCCCAGAGGAACGGGAAGAGCGCCTCGCGCCGGGCTTCGGGCGTGTCCCGCCAGAGCCATTTCCGGATGGCATTGGTGTCCGAGATATTGCCGTAAACCTTGCTGATCATCGGCTCGTCCACCCCCTGGAAGATCTCGTTCCAGCGCAGGCCATCGGTGGTGATGAGAATGATATTCTCGGTTTTCAACACCGGTTTCGACGGGGCTTGCCCGAACGCGGTGCCACCGGTCGGGATGAGGGAAGCGAGGAAGACAGCCAGAAGGCAGGAAACGGAGCGGACGTAGCTCATGGCCCAGTCAAACGGAGGCGGGGTCCGGTCCGCCAGAAAAAGGTTCAGGATTACTTCGGGCTGGCGACTTGTTTTCTTGGCCGCGAGATGGCGTGGAGGGTCTTCATCGTCGCGACGTAGAGCGTCTGGTTGGCGGCGACTGGAGTGGCGCTGATCGGAGAATCGAGATCGATCTGGTGCAGGATCCGTTTTTCGCGACCGTGGGCAAACGTCCAGAAATCGCCGCGTCGGGTACCGATGTGGACGCGGCCATCGACGATCAGGGCCGAACCCCAGACCTCGCCCTTGAGTTCGTGGGTCCAGACCGTCTGGCCGGTGATGGCGTCGAGGCAATGGAACACGCGCATGGAATCGGCCGCATAAAGCAGGCCGTCGTGAACGGCGGGAGTGGCCATGGTGTGCCGGCCGAGCGGCGCAGACCAGTTGAGGTTCGTGCGGGTGACATCGCCGGTGCCGCTGGGATCAATGCATTTCACCCAGGCGAAATTCTTCCCCCAGAACCAGTCGCCGCCGCCGGCGACATACAGGCGTCCGTCCTGCCAGACGGGCATGCCGTAGATATTGCTCGGGCTGACCGCCTTGTTGCTGTTGTAGCGGTGGACTTCGTCCTTGGGCGCCTCCGGATCGAAATCAAAGCGCCAGGTGGCCTTGATGCGACGCATGGGTTCCGTCGCGGTGATCCCGGCGGGCAACAGATCGAACCCGTAAAGCACGCCATCGCCGCCGGCGAAGAACAGGCGATCGCGCCCATCAACCCGGGCAAGGGACGGTGACGACCAGGTGCAGTGAAAGATGCGGGGGGCGATGTTCTCGTCGTCGCGGGCGAGGATGCGGCCGGTCTTCTTGTCGAGGACGAGCAGGCTGGGTGCGTCCGGCGTGCGGATCTTCTTGTGGGTGTTGTCCACGCCGGTGCCGGAATTGAGATACAGATGATCGCCGTGGATCAGGATGGAGGTGTGGGCGGCGTCATGGGACCAGATGCCAGCGTCGCGGGTCAGGTCGGTGTGCCAGAGGACATCGGCGTCGGTGGGTCCGACGGGGATGGGCGGTTGCTCGGCCGGGGTCTGAAGGCGGGCTTCGTCGGTGAAAGGCCCATCGTTGCCATTGGCCATGCCGGCAAGATCAAGGCAGACGACTTCGCCGCGGTTGGTGACGACATAGACCCGGTTGCCTTCGACCGTGGCCGGGGAGGAAAGCCCGGACTTGGGCCAGTCGTAGTAGGGATCCTCGACGCGCTTGGGCACGATCAATTGCCAGACGAGTTTGCCGGTCGCTTCGTCGAGACACATCAGGACCCCGCGATCGCCCTGGTGGCGGTCGTCCCGGGGATTGCCGTTGTTGGTCCCGATCAAGACCCGTCCGGAAGCGATGACCGGAGTCGAATGCGACTCGGTTCCCAGCGTTGCAGACCAACGAAGGTTTTGACCGGTGGCCGGATCAAACGATTCGGGCAGGCCCTTTTCGGCCGAGACGAAATTCCGGGTCCAGGCGTGACCCATCTGCGGTTGATCGGCGGCGTTCCCGGCGAGGGGAGAAGCGAGGAACGCGGACAACAACCAAGGGCGGAGGGCAGGGCGCATGGGGACAGCAGGGAACGGAGGGTTGGACTCGGTGCGCGAGCGGCGACGTCAGGCGAGGAGATCCGGAATCACCTTGCCGGCGATCCCGGTCAGGCGGGCGTCGAGCCCCTGAAATTTCATCGAGAGCCGGGTGTGCTCAATGCCCAGGGTCCGGAGCATGGTGGCGTGGAGATCATGAACATCGAGGGGGTTTTCCACGGCGGCATAGCCGAGTTCATCCGTGGCGCCGTAGACGAATCCCGGTTTGATCCCGCCCCCGGCCATCCAGACGGAGAAACCGGCGTTGTGATGGTCGCGTCCATCGCCGCCCTGGCTCATGGGAGTCCGGCCGAATTCGCCGGCCCAGACGACCAGGGTTTCGTCGAGCATCCCGCGCTGGCGAAGGTCGGTGATCAGCGCCATGCAGGCACGGTCGATTTCCTGGGCCTTGAATTCGACGCCCTGTTTGACGCCGCCGTGGTGGTCCCAGTCCTTGTGATAAAGCTGGATGAACCGGGTGCCACGTTCGGCCAGGCGACGGGCCAGCAGACAGTTGGCGGCGAAGGAACCGTCGCCGGGCTTGCACCCATAGAGTTCGAGGGTGCTGGTCGGTTCCTTTGACACGTCCATCAGTTCGGGAACGCTGGCCTGCATGAGGAAGGCCATTTCGTACTGGGCGATGCGCGTGGCGATCTCGGGATCATCGACGACCCGGTTGTGCTGGGAGTTGAGCTGGTTGACGGCTTCGACCACCCGATGCTGCCGCTCCCGGGTAACGCCGGGAGGATTCCCCAGGTAGAGGACCGGATCGCCCTTGCCGCGCAGGTGCACGCCCTGGAAGCGGCTGGGGAGGAATCCGGCGGCCCATTGACGGGCGGCGATCGGCTGGTTCTGACCGCCGCGCCCGAGCGAGGTGAGGACGACGAACCCGGGAAGGTCCTCGGCATCCGATCCGAGTCCGTAGGTCAACCACGAGCCCATGGACGGACGACCGGCGATCTGGGAGCCGGTGTTCATGAACATGTGGGCCGGGTCATGATTGATGGCCTCGGTCGTCATGGAACGGATCAGGCAGATCTCGTCGAGGACCGACCCGATCTGAGGGAAGAGTTCGCAGATCTCGGTGTTGTTTTTTCCGAAGGCCTTGAACTTCAGCTGGGGGCCGTAGCAGACAAGTTTCTGGCCCTGCAACTGGGCGATCTGTTTGCCCTTGGTGAACGATTCCGGCATCGGCTGCCCGTGCATCGACGCCAGCTTCGGCTTGGGATCCCAGGTCTCCAGATGGGATGGCCCGCCGGCCATGGTCAGCCAGATGACCCGCTTGGCCTTGGGCGTGAAATGATATGGTTTCACCACGCCTGGCCATCGGTCCTTTCCCGGTGCCGTCGCGGCGGCCAGAAGCCCCGGATTCAGCATCGAAGCCAGGGCCAGCGCTCCAACGCCTTGGGAAGTGCGTCCCAGAAAAGTGCGCCGCGTCTGTTGCTGACGCTGGAACTGACGGAATTCGTCGGCGGGAGTCATGATCAGGAGCGGGTGATGGTTTCGTGAAGATTGAGGAGCGCCCGGGCGATGTCGGTCCAGGCGGCGAGTTCGGCGGCGTCCAGGGTGGAAGCCGGTCGGGAAGCGCCGAAGCCGAGGTAGGCGCGGGCGGCGGCGGGATCGGCCTGATACTCCTTGAGCTGTTGCTCCAGAAGTTTCGAGAGGGTGTCGAGTTCCGCCGCGGTGGCCTTTCGGGCGAGGGCTTGGCGCCACGCCCATTGGATGCGGCCGCGAGCGTCGGTGGGTGCCTCAAGGAGGATGCGGCTGGCGAAGGCCCGGGCGGCTTCGACATAGGACGGATCATTGAGCAGCACGAGCGCCTGCTGCGGGATGTTCGAACGGGAACGTTCGGCGGCGCATTCCTCCCGGGTGGGGGCGTCGAAGGCCAACATGCTCGGATGGGCGTAGGAACGTTGCCACCAAGTGTAGAGGCCGCGGCGATACTGGTTCGCGCCGCCACTGGCATCGTAACCACGCTGGGGGAAATTCAGGTTCTCCCAGTAGCCATCGGGTTGATAGGGGCGGGCGCTCGGGCCGCCCACCACGGGAACCAGCAGGCCCGAGAGCGCGAGGGCGTTGTCGCGGACGAGTTCGGCCTCCACTCGCCAGCGGCCCTGGCGGGCGAGGTCCCGATTCTCCGGATCGCGGATGAGTTCCTCAGGGGAAGCGGTCGAGACCTGCTGATAGGTCCGGCTCAGGACCAGGGTCCGGACCATGTGGCGCATGTCCCATCCCGAATCGCGGAACTCGCAGGCAAGCCAGTCGAGCAGCGGTTGATGGACCGGCGTTTCGCCCTGGGCACCGAGGTCGTCGAGCACCTTGGAAAGTCCCATGCCGAAGAACTGCTTCCAGAGCCGGTTCATGATCGTGCGGGTCGTCAGCGGGTTCTCGGGCGCAACGATCCACTCGGCCAGATCCAGCCGGTTCAGGCGACGATCCGGCGTGCGATGGTTTGCTGCCAGGGTCCCCGGCAGCGCGGGCTCCACGACGTCCCCGGTCTCGACCATCCAGTTGCCCCGCGGCAACACCCGGACCGTCCGAGGATCGCCCCGTTCGGTGACGATGCACCGGGGCAGCGCGGCCTCGTAGTCGGCGAGGGATTTGCGAGCGTCTTCCAGCAGGGTACGAAGGTCTGCGAGTTCCGGCGTCTGCTTCTTGAATTCGGTGAACAGCCGATCGCGCTGCTCGGGTTTCCGATCCGCCGCCGGAATGCGAAGGATCTCCGCCAGGGCGGCGGGCGGCGGCAAGGCCACGGGTGAACGCACGGCGGCGGGATCCGCGGAAGCTGAGAGACGGAAGCGACCCAACGTGTGGTTGCCGTTGCCGTGGCGTTGATGGAGTTCGACGACCAGTTTGTCCCCCGCCTCGACCCGCACAGGGGCTTCCAGTTCGAGCAGCAGTTGGTGCGGTTGTCCGACCTGTGGCAGGATCGCCCAACCCGGCAACGGTCCCTTCACGTCGGCATCAATGGCCGACGCCGCCGTCCAGGCCTTGTACGGATTGTTCTCGGCGTGGCTGGTCTGTTCGTGAGTGGCCCGGGCCAGACGGAAGGTGACCGGGCGCACCGGGGCACCCTCGCGTTCGAGTCGGGCAACCACCTCGTTCAGGACGAAGTTGCCGTTGCCCGCGCGGCCGGGTCCCTTGGAAGGAAGCGAATCGTCGGAGAGCACCTCGAGACGGAGGGCCGCGATCGCCGGCGGGGCATTGGTGAACCGGACGGTATAGGTATCGAGGTCCGGGCTCTTGCCCGAGGCGAGGATCGAACGGTCATCGCGGATCTTCAAGGTGGCGCCCCCGGAGGATTCCACCGTGGCGGGCGCAAGCCGGGTCCAGCGGTCGTCGGCCTGGGTCGCCAGGGTACGCTCGCGTTCCCAGGCTTCGTAGGCCGGGAGCAGTTCCGGGTGGGAGCCGTCGAAGTTGGATTGCAGGCCTTTCGCGACTTCCTGGCGGCGATGCTGCTCGCGTGCCTGATCGGGGTTCGGCACCAAGATGCCGTCTTCGCGTCGGCCAATGAGGGTCTCCTTTACATCGGCGAAGAAGGCACCCATGGCGTAGAAGTCCCGGGTGCTGATCGGATCGAACTTGTGATCGTGACACTGGGCGCACCCGATGGTCTGCCCCATCCACACGGCACCGACGGCGCGCACCCGATCGGTGAGATACCGGGACTCGTAGTCCTTGGGCTGGGCACCGCCTTCCTCGGTGGTCAGCAGAAGACGGTTGAAGGCGGATCCGACCTGCTGCTCCAGGCCTCCATTCGGAATCAGGTCGCCGGCCAGTTGCTCGCGAGTGAAAACGTCGAAGGGCTTGTTCCGGTTGAAGGACTGGATGACGTAATCGCGGTACGGCCAGATGTTCCGCGGATTGTCGGAGTGGTATCCGATGGTGTCGGCGAAGCGAACGACATCGAGCCAACCGATCGCCATCCGCTCACCGTAGTGAGGCGAGGAAAGCAGACGATCCACCAGGCGTTCGTAGGCGTCGGGAGCAGGGTCGTTCTCGAAGGCCTCGATGTCTTCCGGTCGGGCCGGGATTCCCAGCAGATCCATGTGCAGGCGACGGGCGAGGGTCCGGCGGTCGGCGACGGGCGCGGGTCTGATCCCCACGGCCGCGAGACGTTGGCCGACCAGGTGATCAATGCCTCCGGGGCCGGACGGGGCAGGGGGACGCACGGGCGGTTGATAGGCCCAGTGCCCCTGATACTCCGCGCCCTCGGTGATCCAGCGGGTCAGGAGTTCGCGCTGCGCTGGACTCAGGGTCTTGTGCGACTCCGGCGGCGGCATGACGTCGTCCGGATCCTGAGTCTGGAGGCGACGCACCAGTTCGCTCTCGGGGGCTTTGCCGGGGACGATGGCAGACTTGCCCGACTTGGCCGGAGCGAGTGCCGCAGCCCGTAGGTCCAGGCGGAGGCCGCCCTTCATTTTCTGGGTGTCCGGGCCGTGACAGGCAAAACAGTTGTCCGAGAGGACCGGGCGGATATCGCGGTTGAAATCGATCCGCGGTGCAGCCAGGGCTTTGGCCACGGAAAGCATGCACAGCGCAGAGGCAAGGGCAGGGCCGACAAGGTGGAACTGGAGGGCGTTTCTCATTTCGGACGGGATCTCCCAGAAAGATGCCGGAGCGGGGAGGGGAATCCAGCGGCGAATTGGGAACGTCCGGAAAAGCCCCCTTGCACGGGTGTCCCCCGGAGTGGCAGGCTTTCCAACCCGATATCATGGCAGTCAATGTACGCATCCCAACCCCGCTCCGGAAGCTGACCGGCGACGAGGAATTGGTTCAGGTCCAGCCCGGAACGATCACTTCCGCGTTCGACGAACTGCAGAAGCGCTTCCCCGGCATCCGGGAACGGCTTCTGGACGAGGCGGGTCAGGTCCGTCGCTTTGTGAACGTCTACGTCAACGAGGAGGATATCCGCTTCCTCGCCCATCAGGACACCCCGCTCAAAGAGGGCGACGAAGTCAGCATCATCCCGGCCATTGCCGGCGGCTGACACCCGTCCCGCAGGTTCACCTTTCCGCATCGATCATGGCATCCAAGACGGTTCGCACGGCCGGCTCCCCGACGGGGACGCCGAAAAAACCAGCCAAAGCCCCCGCCGCGTCCCCGAAGCCGGTGAAGGCCCGGGTGAACCAGCCGGCAACGGGGAAGGTTCGGAGGCGGTTCTGGCTGACCTATCCGCCGCGTCGGATCAAGGCCCCGGTGATCTGGGAGTTGGGGCATCGATTTTCGATCACGACCAACATCCGGCAGGCGAGCGTCACGGATGAGGTCGGGATTGTCTGTCTGGAGGTGGAGGGCGCCACGGATGAGGTGGACGCCGCCTTGCGGTGGTTGAAGAAGCTGGGACTCAGTGTGGAACCGGTGGAGTTATCGACCGTCGCCGGTTGAGGATTGGGTTCAGCGGCCCGGGGGCATTTGTGGTGGCGAACGCGGGCCGGGTGAGGCCTGCCATTGCGCTGTTGGTTTTGTAGGGGATTCCCCACCTGAGCCTTCGGAAGGATGACTTGGCGGGGGGCGCCATTGCCATTGAAAACACGCCATGGCAAGTCATGTCTTGACCGGGATGGCCCATGCCTCCTATCACGCTCTGTCAAGATCCCCCTAACCTTAATCAACAGGAAGCCATGACGAAACGCGACATCGTCGTTCGAATCAGTCAGGAATTGGAGCAAGAGGAAGGACCCAATCCGGAGCAGCACATCAATCAGGAGGTGGTACTGGGTATCGTTCAGAAGACTCTGGATATTATCTCGGACGCTGTTTCTCAGGGTGAGACCATCGAGCTCCGCAACTTCGGAGTTTTCGAGGTCAAGATCCGAAAGGCGCGCATCGGGCGAAACCCCAACGCCCCAGAGAATGATGTGCCGATCCCGCCTCGTGCGATCGTGAAGTTCAAACCGGGCAAGGAGATGCGGGAGCGGGTTTTGAAACTGACTCCGAAATCCTGAGGACGGGTCTTACGGGACCCCGCTCGGGAATCATTGGAGACAGACTTTTGCCCCGGGCTCAACGGGCGTGCCGAGAGATCGGCGCGCCCCTTTTCATTCGAGACCGGATTCTTCGCGGTTCCCTTCAGCCGGTGCTTTGCTCTACGGTCCGCGGCCCTATGCAACGCCTGAAGGGCTTTCGCGAGTTCTTTCCCGAACCGCTGCCTCCCGGGGAGGAATGGAGCTGTGATCTGCGTCAGTACATCTTTGATTGCTGGCGGCGGACGGCCCGTCGTTACGGCTTCCGGGAGTACGATGGACCGCCGGTGGAACCGCTCTCGCTCTACACGGCCAAGTCCGGCGACGAGATCGTTTCCCAGTTGTTCAACTTCCTCGACAAAGGTCAGGACGCGGTGTCGCTCCGCCCGGAGATGACCCCGACGGTGGCGCGGATGGTGGCGGCGGCGGAACGCGCGTACCGCAAGCCGATCAAGTGGTTCTCGATGCCCCAGTTGTTCCGCTACGAGGCCCCTCAGAAGGGTCGGTTGCGGGAACATTTCCAATTCAACTGCGATCTGTTCGGGGAGGAAGATCCTGCCGCGGATGCCGAGGTGGTGGCATTGCTGATCGACGTGCTCCGTTCCCTCGGCCTGACCGAGGAGGATTTTGTCGTCCGCCTGAGCAGTCGAAAGGCCTGGCAGGCCTTCTACGAACAGCAGGGCGGCAAGCCCGAGGCGGCCGCGGAGTTCTTTCAGGCGGTGGACAAGATGGAGCGGGATGATGCCGAAACCCTTGGCCGACGACTGGCTCCGACCGGGGTCCCGCCCGAGGCCGTGGAGAAGTTCATTGCCGAGGGGCTTCCCACGCCGGAATTGCAGGGAATCCTCGACAACCTCACCGCGCGGGGCCTGGGTGCCTACGTGAGGATCGACTACGGGGTGATCCGCGGTCTCGCCTACTACACCGGGGTGGTGTTCGAGGCCTTCGATCGCAAGGGCGAGTTCCGGGCAATCGCGGGGGGCGGGCGTTACGACAATCTCGTGAGTCTGCTCAGCGGCGGGAAAGTGAAGCTGCCGGCGCTGGGCTTCGGAATGGGCGACGTCGTGTTGGCACTGCTCCTGCGCAAGCGCGGCAAGGTTCCTTCCTTCGCCTCCACCATCGACGTGATGGTCCTGGTGGAGGATGAGTCGCTGCGGGTGGAATCACTCGCCCTGGTGCAGCGCCTGCGGGAATCGGGGAAGGCAGTGGACTACAGCCTGACCCCGATGAAGGCCGACAAGCAGTTCAAGCGCGCACTGGAGATGGGGGCTGGCCACTGGGCTCGCCTGGAGCGCGGAGCCGAAGGAGTGATCCTCCGGGTCAAGGACCTCCGGACCCGCACCGAACAGGTGGGAACCCCGGATTCGGCGGCGAGTCTGGTCTGAGTCGTATCCCTGCTCCCGCGAGGAAAGAACCCTCATGCGCAGCCGCGCAGCCGCCAAGAAGGACCCCCAATCCGGGAGCGAAAAGGGGCGTCCGTCCGCTGAGTGCGGACCGCACACGCCGGCTGAGGGTCGCAGGAGTCCTACTTGACCCCGTCCTGGATGCCCTCGCCCGCCCGTTCGACATCCTTGCCAAAGCCCTCAGCGGTCTTGCAGCCGAGGCTGGAGACGGCGAGCAGGAGGAGGGAGAAGAAAAGGATGCCGAGGCGTTGAGTGGTCTTGTTCATATTCCGGGTGGAGATCGATTCGATCTCCGATTCACGTATTTCACCCGGGAAGCGCTGAAAGTTCGATGGGGTCTTCACCCCACAAAAAAGCCCCGCCAGAAGGCGGGGCTGATGATTTACCGGCGAGAGCTGATTCCGCTTTCGGAGACCGGACTCAAAGGAGCGCTTCGTCGCCTTCAAGGAATCCCTGCAACTGCCGGAGTCGGGTCGGATGCCGCATCTTGCGAAGAGCCTTGGCCTCGATCTGCCGGATGCGTTCGCGGGTCACCTTGAACTGCTTGCCGACCTCTTCGAGCGTCCGCGAGTAGCCATCGACGAGTCCGAAGCGCAGTTCGAGGACCTTGCGCTCGCGTTCCGTCAGGGTGTCGAGCACGTCCGCCAGCTTCTCCTTCAGGAGGGCGTAGCTGGTCATGTCGGACGGATTTTCCGCCGCCTTGTCCTCGATGAAATCACCGAAGTTGGTGTCGTCGCTATCGCCGACCGGGCTCTGCAGGGAGATGGGCTGCTGCGCCATCTTGAGGACCGCACGGACGCGATCCACCGGCATCTGCATTTCGTCGGCGATCTCTTCCGGGGTCGGTTCACGGCCGAAGTCCTGAATGAGCTGCTTCTGCACCCGCATCAGCTTGTTGATCGTCTCGATCATGTGCACCGGGATGCGGATGGTGCGCGCCTGATCGGCGATCGAACGGGTGATGGCCTGGCGGATCCACCAGGTGGCGTACGTGGAGAACTTGTACCCGCGTCGGTACTCGAACTTCTCCACCGCCTTCATCAGGCCCATGTTGCCCTCCTGGATCAGGTCCAGAAAGGAGAGGCCGCGGTTGGTGTATTTCTTGGCGATGGAGATGACCAGTCGAAGGTTGGCCTCCACCATCTCGGTCTTCGCCTGGAGCGCCTTGCGCTCGAAATCCTTGAGGCGTTGGAAGGCGGCGAGGTAGTCCGCATGGGTCATGCGGACGAACTCTTCGAGTGCCTTCGTCTTACGTTCCTCCGCATGGATGATGGCCTGCGCCTGCGCGACCTTCCGCTGCGGTTCCAGATCCTTGATGGTCCGGAGGGAGGACTGGAACTTGTCGTGGATGTTGTCGGCCACGAGGCACATTTCCTCGATGACCTTCTGCTTGTAGTAAAACTTGGGGAAGGAGCGCTGGAGCTTCTCGTCGAGCTTGTTGAAGTCGATCAGCACTTTCTCGTGCTTGGCCTTGTTGCTGCCGTCCTGCAGGTCGTGCCATTTGGAGTCGACCTCCGTATCGACCGCACGCACTTCCTTGACCAGCTTGCGCAGTGCCTTGAGGTGCTCGTCCCGGGTCTCGATCTTCTTGTCGACGATGACGCGGTCGAACCGTTCCTTCGGGGGTTCGGAGATCAGCTTCTCTGCCAGAGCAATGTGTTCCTTACCGGAAAAGCCGAACGAATAGATGATCCGCTTGACCTCGTTTTCATTGTCTTCGATCCGCTTGGAGATCTCGACTTCCTGCTCACGGGTCAGCAGCGGGACCTGGCCCATCTGCTTGAGGTACATCCGGACCGGATCATCCAGAATGTCGAGTCGGGCCTTCTCGTCTTCTTCCTCGTGCTCGGGTTGCTTGACCCGGTCCACCTCGGCCTGATCGACAATGTCGATCTCCAGATTGCGGAGCTTGATGTAGATCTCATCAAGATCCTCGGGCGTTACCAGGTTCTCCGGGAGGGCATCGGTGATGTCGCCGTAGGTCAGGTAGCCCTGCTCCTGCGCGAGGCGGACCAGTTCCTTGATCTTCTCGGTGATGTCGACCCCGGAAGAACTGCGGACCGTCGCCATGGTGGAGAGACCATCGGCATCCGGCGCACCCAGTGCAGCGGGCGGCGGACCGTCCAGGCCCGGAGGTCCGTCCGCGCTGCCAGCCTGAGCGGCAATGGAGGGCGGACTCACCTTGGTCGGCTTGCCCTTGACGGGGGGCTTGATCGACGTCTTGGCAGCCGTTGCCGGGGCGGGAGGAGCCTTGGCGGCGGGCTTGACGGTCGCAGGACTGGAAATGGGGGCTGAAGGTGCCTTCGCTGCCGATTGGGTCGGAGATGCCACGGGCGCTACCGGTTTGGCCGCCGGCTTGGCGACCGCTTTGACGGCAGGGGCGGAAGCGGGCTTGGTCGCTGCTCCCGGCTTGGCTGCTGCGGGCGGAGCGGGCGGAGGGGACGGAGGGGACGGGGTCGGCGGGGTCGGCGGAGCGGGCTTGCCCTCAGCAGGGGTGCCGGCCTTCACTCCGGTGCGTGCGGGAGGAGCCAGTTTGGCGGCAGGCTTGTCTCCCTTCACGACAGTAGCCTTTTCGGGCTTTTCATGCTTTTCGGCGGCCTTGTCTGCAGGCTTCTCGAACTTTTTCGGGGCGACCGCCTTGGATGGAGACTTCTTCACGTTCGACATCGGCATAATGGAAGCCGCCCGACCATTGGCCGGGCGGCGAGCAAGCCGTGGACTATCCCGGGGGGTGGAGGTGAAGTCAAGGTCCCCGGCAGGCTTGCCCACAATCGGTTCGGTGAGGGAAACTGGAGGATGCAACGACGCGATTTTTTGGCCCGAAGCCTGGCCATCGCAAGTGGGTGGTCGGTCAGCCTGGCGGTGCGTGCCGCCGGGGGCGGTCTTGAACGGGATGCCGATCTGGTGGTCGTCGGTGGGGGTGTCGGGGGATGCGCCGCGGCATTGGCCGCCTGCCGGGCAGGCTTGCGCGTGATCCTGACGGAAGAGACCGACTGGCCCGGGGGACAGTTGACCTCACAAGCCGTCCCGCCGGACGAGCATCCCTGGATCGAGTCGTTCGGTTGCACCCGGAGCTACCGTCAGTTCCGCGATGGGGTCCGCCAGTTCTACCGCGATCACTTTCCGCTCCTGCCTGAGGCCCGCACCCATCCCCGACTCAATCCGGGCAACGGTTGGGTCTCGCGCCTGTGTCACGAGCCGCGTGTGGCCCTGGCGGTGCTGCAACAGATGCTGGCACCCTACGTCGCATCGGGCCGGCTCAGGATCCTGCTGCGCACCCGTGTGATCTCCGCCGAGGTGGAAGGCGACCGGGTTGCCGCCGTAACGGTCGAGGGTGTTGGTGAGGGCCGCGTGGTGTTGAGTGGGCGCTATTTCATCGATGCCACCGAACTGGGGGATCTGCTGCCCCTTGCGAACGTCGAGCACGTCATCGGTGCTGAATCCCGTCGTGCCACCGGCGAGCCGTCGGCCCCGGAGGAGGCCGATCCGCTCGATCAACAGGGCGTCACCTGGTGCTTCGCCCTGGAGCACCGCGACGGAGAAGATCATGTGATCCCGAAGCCGGAGAGATGGGCCTTCTGGAGCCAGTATGTCCCGTCGCTCCAACCGGCTTGGACGGGCAGACTGCTGAGTTGGGAGTGCAGTGATCCGATCAGCCTGGGCAAGCGCAGCATCGGCTTCGATCCAACCTTGAAAATGACCGGGCCCAACCTCTGGTCGTACCGCCGGATTGCCGATGCCTCGCAATTCGCACCTGGAACCTACCGGAGCGGAGTGACCGTGGTGAACTGGCCGCAGAACGATTACTGGCTGGCGCCCTTGATCGGCCCCGGAGTGACTCCGGAGCAACGGGAAGAACGCTTGCGCGATGCGCGGCAGTTGAGTCTGTGCCTGCTGCACTGGATGCAGACCGCGGCACCCCGACCCGACGGCGGGACGGGTTGGAAGGGCCTGCGCCTGCGGGAGGATGTGACCGATGGACCCGATGGCCTGGCCAAGGCGGTCTACATCCGCGAGGCGCGCCGGATCCTCGCCGAGACCACCGTGACGGAGTTGCACGTGGGCACCGAGGCCCGGATGAAGCTCACCGGGAAGTCCCGGGAAGAAGTGACCGCCGAGAGCTTCCCCGACTCGGTGGGAGTGGGAGCCTACCGAATCGACCTGCATCCTTCGACCTCTGGCCGAAACTACGTGGATCTCAGTTCGCTGCCCTTCCAGATCCCGCTGGGCTCGATCATCCCGCGCCGGGTGGAAAACCTCCTGGCGGGGTGCAAAAATCTCGGCGTTACCCACCTGACCAACGGTTGCTACCGGTTGCACCCGGTGGAATGGAACATCGGCGAGGCCGCCGGGGCGCTTGCGGCCTTCTGCGTGGAGCGACGGCAATCCCCGAGGAAGGTGCGGGCAGACGCGAAGTTGCTGGCGGATTTCCAGCAACGATTGCGCTCCCAGGGCCTTGAGCTGGAATGGCCGCGGCTCCGGCCGCTGTGACCAAAGGCAACCCAGGACGGATCGCCGCCGTCGATCAGGGTGCGGCAGCTCACCCGTACTCGACCAGAAGTCCCTTCAAGCTCCGCGGTGACGTCACTTTGGAGGATGCGCTGAGCGCAGCCCATGGGCTCAGCGCTGGCGGACTTCGATCCAGGTTTCCGTTCGGAGCAAGCCGTCGGGGGAGACTGCCTGAATTCGATGTCGGCCTGGAGTGAGCCGGGCCTCGACGCGACCGACGGAGGGGCGATCCAGCGTCAGTGTTCCGCTCGACCATTCGCAGGGTTGACTCGCCCGGAGGAGCAGTCGCTGGACGGTCTCCGGGAGGTCGGCATCCAGGAAGCAGAGGGTCCCGGCTTGCGGCTGAAGGATGTGCAGACGGTCGTTGTCCCCCGCGGACGCGAGCCGGGCCCGGTCACCCAGTCGGTTGTCGGCGGAGGCAAACCACCCGGAATATTCGGTGGAAAGTTGGACGCGTCCATCGGGCGAGCGGTCGCCCGGGCGCTCTGGTTCCGGCAGGCGAGCGTGAAGAAAGATTTCGCCGCGACCTCCGGAGGAGCGGGTCGGACGCCGTCCGGTCAGGGGTTCGATCTCGGCCCGCGCGAGATTCGGCGGGGCGGTGTACCAGGTGGTGCCGCGCGTTGCGTGCAGGTGCTCGAAGATTTCCCGGAGGATCGGTGCGGCACCGGTGACGCCACTGATTCCGGTCATGGGTGTGGAATCGAAATTGCCGACCCAGACGCCGACGGTGAACTCGGGGGTGAAACCAAAGGCCCAGTTGTCGCGGAACGCCGAGCTGGTGCCGGTCTTGCAGGCGACCGGGAAGGACATCCGGAGCGGAGTGACCAGACCGAAGCTGTCGGCGCGGGCCAGTGGATCGGCCAGGATGTCGGCGACCAGCCAGGATTCGTCGGCGGGTGCCACCCGACGTGAGGGCGCGGGGGAGTCGAGGAGGAAGGTCACCGGACGCCACAGACCGAGACGCGCCAGGGTGGCATAGGCGTTGGCAAGTTCGATAAGGCGCACCTCGGCGTCGCCCAGGGTCAAGCCCAGTCCGTAGTGTCCCGCCGGGCGATCCAGCGTGGTCAGCCCGAAGTCCTGAAGCAGTTGCTGGAGTCGGGGCGGGCCACCGTGCTGTTGCAACGTTCGGACCGCGGGGAGATTGAGGGAATTGGCGAGGGCTTCGCGCAGGCTGACCGGTCCGCGGCAGTGCAGGTCGTAATTGGACGGTTCGAAGACGCCGGTCGGAGTCGCGAAGGTGCCGGGGATATCCGCGACGATGTCGGCTGCGTGGGCCCCGTCGTTGAAGGCCAGCAGGTAGGTGAAGGGTTTGAGGGCGGAGCCGGGCGAACGCCGGGCCAGCGTCCCGTTGACCTGCCCATGTCGAGGCTCGTTGAAATCCGGGGAACCCACCATGGCGAGAATGCCGCCGGAAGCATTGTCGAGAACGAGCACGGCGGCCTGGCCGGCGTTGCGTTCGCGGAGGGTGGCCAATTGGAGACGGACGACGGACTGGCAGTATTCCTGAAGCGGCAGATCCAGGGTGGTCCGGACCGGCTTTGACAGGATCACTCCGTCCAGGCTGCTCAGGACGTACTCGACGAAGTGGGGCGCGCGCAGGTCGCGTCGGGGCGCGACCAGCACGATGGGTTTGCGCACCGCAGTGTCCCGGGTCTCCGCGTCGATCCAACCGAGATCCAGGCATCGTCCCAGGATCCATTCCTGACGCGACTTGGCGCGGTCGAATCGCGTGCGGGGATTCAGCCGCGTCGGTGCCTGGGGCAAACCGGCCAGGAAGGCGCACTCGGCGAGATCGAGTTCTCCCGGTCGTTTGCCGAAGTAATGCTGCGCGGCTTCGGTCAGCCCGGCGCAGCGGTTGCCGTAGTCGATGCGGGCGAGATAGGCGCGCAAGATCCGGTCCTTGTCCCACATGGTTTCCAGACGGGCGGCGATGACGACCTCGACGACCTTGGTGCGGAGCGTGCGCGGTCGTGGCTGGGCCAGCTTCACCAACTGCTGGGTGATGGTCGAGGCACCACTGATGATCCGCCGATGCCGGATCCATTGGGACGCGGCGCGGATGCTGGCGAGCGGATCGAATCCGGGATGCCGATAGAATCGGGCATCCTCGGCCGCCAAGGTGGCGAGGATCATCGACGGGGGGATGTCGGACTCGGCGAGAGGGTGCGCGATGAGTCCGTTGGTGGGCGCGACGATGCGAAGGGCGGCACCGGAACGATCGAGGACTTGGATCGGCGGATGGGTGAGGGCGGGATCCGCAAGACCGACGGGCAGCGGGACCAGCGGAAGGAGAAGACGACCGATCAGGAGGATCGCCAAGGCCCCCAGCAATCCGCCGCCCGTCCAACGGGCGAGGGTGCGTCCCAATCGCGTGGGTCGCGGGGGAATGGACGTTGGATCCAGAAAGGGCACAGAGGAGGAGGTCATTGGCGGCGTCCAAGCCGCAGGATCGATCGCACCCTGCGGGCTTTGGATGGCCTTGGACCCGCTACGGGGCGGCTTGGAGTCGGGTGGAGGCGGAGAAGCCGTGGCGTTGCGGTTCGTACATCGCTTCCACCTTGAAGGGAGCGGCCACGCAATCGCCGGCGGCCCGGACCCGGGCCAGGTACCGCAGGACATGCCGGCCCTCGGGAAAGGAATCGCGGAAGAACAACATGCGATCGGCACGCACTTCCCGGAAGTCGCTGGTCCACTCGGAATGGAAGGGAAGCCGCGCGGATCCCTCGGTCTTGAAGACGCCCTGGATGGGTTCGAGCACGGCGGGCAATGGATCCTCGATGGCGACCCAACTCACGTCCTCCACGGCGTCGATCTGGAGCGTGACCAGGACCCGGTCGCCCACGTGAAGGTTCGTGACGGGGCTCTCTCGGAGGTCGGCGTCGAGGGCAGTATAGGTGCGGCGCACCCGGAACCCGCGGTCGATTTCCCCCGTGGGCAACGGTTGGGAATGGACGCGCCCGACGACCGTGACTTCGGCGATCAGGCGATGGGTTCCATCGTGGGAAAGGATCAAGCCGCCTTCCCGGGGGTCGAGTGGGGAGTGGATCGTGGCCACCGGCACCTTGCTGGAGAGTTGGAAGGGCATCGGGCCCGTGCCGAACCCGATGCTTCCCTGGATGGCGCTGGTGGCAGGTGTCCGCAGTGCTTGTCGGGCGAGCGCCCACAACGCCCAGGCATTACCCTGGGTCGTTCCCCAGTGGCCCTGCTGCTGTTCTCCCAGCAATTGCTGGGTGAGCCGGGCGGTCTCGGGGGCGTCGGGAAGAAGTCGGTCGTGAGCCAGCAATTGGATGGCGAGCGCGCGGGGGCGTCCGCCGAAGCGGGAGGCATGGAGCTGAGCCGGCGGCGGCAGCGCGAGAAGTTCGCAGGCGCGGGCGGACGGTTGGCCGGATTGGACGACGGCCAGCGCGAGCAGCGACCGATCTTCCGGGCTGAGTGCGTCGCGGACCTCGAAGAGCAGATCGTTGAGGCCGGGTTCCGCGGCGTCGGCGGCCGACAGCGCGAAGGCCGTCAGGCAACGTTCATGGAGAACTTCGGCCGACATCGGTGCGGCGTCCTGTTTCCACTGTTGGTTGAGCCATTGATGGAGCCGGGTGCGCTGTTCGGGGGCGACTTCGGCACCGGCCTGTTCGGCGAGCGTCAGGATCCAGGCACCGTAGGCGCTGCCCCAGCGCTGGGCGGCGGACGATCCCGGCCAGTAGGCGAGGCCGCCATCGGTGGTCTGCATCGTCCAGAGACGTTGAACCCCGGCCTGGATGGCGGTCGCGGCGTTGGTGGAAGCCTCGGTGCCCGGCGGCAGCAGACCTGGAAATGGGGCGAGGGCGATCCACGGCAGCAGGCTGGAACCGGTCTGCTCCACGCAGCCGTAGGGGTACTGGATCAATTGACGGACGCCTTCGCCCACCAAAGCCAGCGGACTGGCGGCAACGCGGACCGTGATCGACTCGGGATTCTCCAGCAGCGCCGGATCGATTCCCGCGAGCAGCGGGGCACCGCCCGGGGGGACCCGGACCTGGACGACCTGACGCTGCGCCGGAGTGGCGTGGGTCACGGGAAGCGTCGCCTCGACGAGATCTTCGAACAGCGCATGGGTTGCGTTGACCGACCACTGCCAGGGATCCGAGCCGGGCGTGACGAATCGGGTGGGGAATTCGACCACCTCGATCGCTCCCGCGGCGAGGGTCAGTCGGCGGGTGCCGTCGGTTCCCGCAAGGAACTGGGCGTTGGTTCCCGGCCGGCAACGCACGTCCAGGGTGAGCCTTCCGGTGCTGGTATTGAACACCAGGGCCCGGGCGGAAAGCTGGTCGCCCACGTGGGCGAAGCGGGGCAGCGCCGGCTCGATCATCAGCGTCTTGCGCACTTCAAAGTGGTCTGAACCCGCCCCCATGCGTCGCGGTCCATGGGTGGCCACCGCGACCAGTCGATACCGGGTGAGACTGTCCGGCGCATCGAACTGGACCGTCACCCGGCCGTTCGTGTCCGTACGCAACGCCGTGTTCCAGTAAGGACAGGGAATGAAGCGGCGTCGGTTGGAGGTCGAACGTCCGCCGCCGCCGGCCATGTGTCCCTTGTTGGCGAAGGAACGTCGTTCCGGATCCTCTTCGAGCAGGCGCGGGAGCGAAAGGGTGGTGGCCACCTCCAGTGGACGCGGGCTCTGGAAGACGGATTCCGGGTCGGGAACTGCGGTGCCCTTGAGTTGCAGATAGCCTTCGTCCACCGCGTACAAAGTCACGTCGGCTCCGTCCACCGCGAGTCCGGCCGCGTCGGAGACGGTGAGGTTCACGGCCATGGTCTGTCCCGGCACGACGGTGTTGGTCGCCAACTGGAATCGGACGTCGAGGTGATCCCGGTCGCTGGGCACCCGGAATTGGTGATAGCCGATGCGCCACTCGGGCATCGGATGCGCGTGCGGATTGCCGGTGCTGCCACGAACCAACGCGACGCCGACGAAGGCGGCGGGGCTGTCGGCGGAATCGATCGGGAGATGAAGGGCAGGGGCGTTGCCAACCAGGTTGGTGACGTAGGACAGGCGGACTTCCTCACGTTCGACCGTGACCCAGGCGGTGCCGCTGAACGGACTCTTGACCAGCAGCGTGGCGACGTCGCCGGGCTGATGGGAATCGCGGGAGGGAACCAGGGACAGTTGAAGCCCGTTCTTCTGGTGCCAGGCCAGACGGGCGTCCCCGGAGATGTGGAAAACGACGCTGGTGAGCACCGGACGTCCGGCCGGATCGCGGCTGCGGAGTTCGAGTTGATAACTGCCAGGCTCGGCCAGGGCCGGAAAGGTGATGGCCGCAACTCCGGGCACGGGCTCCCAGGCTTCTCCGATCCGATTCACGGCCTGCGCGGTGGCCGTGAGTTGGGCGACCGATTGCAGTTCGAGATGGTTTTCATACCCGATCACCCCTCCGGCCCGTTGGACGGCCACGGAATTCCATTGGACCCGGACGAGCCGAACCTCGACCGGCACCGAGGCCGTCCACGGTTGCCCGTCGTTTCGCACCACGACGATCTGAGCGCGCAGCGGGCTGTTGGTGGCGAGCACGGTTTCCGCTTCGGCCGCCCAGCGGAAGCCGAGGTAGAAGTCGGAGGAATCGCGGGTGACCGCGACCGACTGCCCGATCGTCTGCTGGTTCAGGTCGGTGACTTCGGCCGTGATCTCGATGGATTGGGGACGGGGCGTGAGCGGATTCAACGGGAGCTCCGGTTCCAGGACGACCGGTGCGTCCCCGCTGAGTTGAGCGGTGCCGGTCTGGGTGCTGCGCCCGGGAGCCGCGCCGGTCGCCGGATCCAGCGAATGCTCCGAGTCCGGACCGAATCGAAAGCCCTTCCAGGACTTCGGAGCAAAGTCGGCATCGGCGGCCTCGGCCGACCAGGCAATCTTGGCGCTGGCGAGCGATTGCCCGAAGAGATAGCGGGCGCGGACCGGGACGACGATCGGTTCCGCCGGGGCGTAGATGGGTTTGGCGGCGAGCGTGACTTCAAAGGCTGCCGGTTGGAAATCGCGGACCTCGAACGAGACGGTGGTCGAGGTGCCGTCGTTTCCGATCTTGGCCTGGTACGTTCCACGGGTGCCTCGGGGAACCTGCCAGTGCCAGTCGAGTCCACCGGTGTCGGACAGCGTCAGGTTGGTCTGGAGCACGGTGTCGCCGCGAGGACCGTTGAGGACGAGAGGCAGGGCGCGGTTGGTGGGATAGGTCCATTGTTGACCCTGCCAGTCCCGTGCCATCAGTCGGAGGTGCAGGTCTTCGCCCGGCCGATAAGCCTCGCGATCGGTGAAGGCGAACAGTCGGAGGATGCTGGCGGGTTCGCTCGAATGCGGCACTCCCAGGGACCACAGGGGAATACTGCCCTCGGAAAGCTTCTGCGCGTGGAGATCCTGGTCCTTCTCGACCACCACCCATTCGGCCTTGGCCGACGCGGGAAGGCGGACGGTGCCGTCGGCCGCGGTGATGCCTTCCGCCAGTACCTCGTCTTCCCCTGTGCACAGCCAGACGCGCGCTCCGGCCACCGGGTGCGCCGTCTGATGCGAGAAGATCCAGACCACCGTCTCGCGGCGTCCGGTCTTGGTGGCCACGCCGAGATCGGTGAGTTGCACCAAGGATTGCGGCCCGACCTGGGTGCCGCCCCTCGACTCGGCGTTTGGCAGGCGATGAAGGTCCGCCTCGATGAACCACGCTCCGGTGGGGTGGCCCGGCACGAGATCGGCCCAGGGAAAAGTCCGCGTGACGGGCGTGTCGGTCGTGCTTTCCACAACGAGGTTGGTATCGAGCAGGGTGCGCCCGGCAATTCCGGCGTAGTCGAGCGCGGACGGGGGAAGGGTGTCGGGTTTGCTCGACCACGGGGCGCGCTGGTAACGTTCATAGGCGCGTAGGGTCGGCAGGAGGGAGTGGCGATCGAGGCGCTTGATGCGGAGGCGCACTTCCGGGGTGTTGACCGCCAGGAGTTCGACGGCGCGTCGGCCTTGGGCGAGTTGCACCGTCTCGAATGAGGCCAGCCAGACCGCGGGTTGGATCGGGGCGAACTGGACTTCAATGGACACCGGCTTTTCCAGCGGAAGCCCTTCGTCGCTGATCAGGTTGGTTCGAATTCCGAAGGTGTATGGATGCTGCAAATCGAACTCCCCGTGGAGCACGAGTGAACGTCGGGAATAACCGAGCTTGAGCTTCAATCCCTCCACCGGCGGCGTGCATTCCAACCACACAGCCGGGTCATTGGTCGCCATCGACTCCGACAACCGACGGTTGAACGACAGGCGCAGGGAACGCCCCTGGCGGAGGGTGCTGTCGGCCGTGGCGTCCGTCAGTGCAAACGGAGCCGAAATCCCCAGTGGAAGCGACGTCTTGAGGGCGAGCCGGATCGGATCGTTCGCACCCGCGAGGCCTTTATCGATCTCCAGCGTCCAGGCATTGGTGGAGGAAAGCCGGCGCGTCGGTCTCAGCAGGAAACGCGCGCCGGGCTCGATCCAGCCGGGCGCATTGGTCCTCGGGGATGCGTCGGACGAAGGCGGGCGAAACCGCTCCCGCCAGGTCATCGGAGTCAAACCGTAGAAGCCGTCACGATCCGTCCATTGGACGGCCTCCACCCCGGCGGCCACCCGGGTTCGGCCATCGGTGAAACGGGCGTGACGGGCGAGCTCATGGGCGGCGACCGGGGAGTTGAAGTCGAGTCGGACCCCGGGAAACGGAGGCATCTCGCCGTCCGTCCAGTAGCCGGTCCGGGAGGCGGTGAGTTCCAGGCCGGGCGTCTCAAGGGTTCGTTGAAGTCGCGCGGGGGTGGATTGACCCGCCAGGTTCGTCAGGCCCGGGGCGAGCGTGAACACGTATCGGGTCCCGACACGCAGGGGAACGGTTGGGGTGAACAGCCCGCTGCGACGCGAGCGCCAATCGAACGTTCCTTCGAGCGGTGGCTCGATCCGAAGGGGCGACGGAGCCCCGGATTGCCCGACCGATTCGAATCCAATCATCGCCTCGTCGAAGACGACTTCGAAGGTGGTTCCCGGTTGGAGGGTGTCGGTGGTCAACCGAACCGAAACGCCCGAGGCGGAGTCCGGCGTTCGATGGCAGCCGGCTCCGGGCGTGAGCGTGAAGATCAGGAGCAACCAAATCCAACAGCGGATGGATCCGGGGTGGGCGGAAGAACGGGACGGGACGGGGAGCGTGCGCATGGGGCCGATGTGGCGGACTCACCATTGGGGAAGCGCATTCGCGGTCAAGTTGACTTTCGGTGGGGGTATGAGAGGGCGCATCTGAACACTGCCCCCGCTACGTCACGCGATTCGAGAGGGCAATCACACTTTGCAAAGTGTGATCGCGGTCGGGGGAGCTTGAAGGCGGAAATGGACGGTCCGCACGCTCCCCACACTTGGCTTGCGGTTCGATGCGGTGCTCCCCCCCAGGTCGCTCTAAGTCTCCGGAGTGAAGACCTCCGTCCTGGCAAGGCCCGAGAATCCACTATGCGCAGGGGGCAGTGTCCAGATGCGCCCCTGCCGGACGGGGCCGCTACTTCGTGCGTGCGGAACAAACCGCTCCGGAGTAACCCCCATCCAAGACTCCGCGCGCATCACTTGATCTCGCTCTCACAGCGGGGTGGATGCCGGGGGTGAGAGGAGTTTTCTCATGATGACCAAGAGCGTGTTGTACGGAGTTCTGCTGGGTGTGTTGGTGGTGGCGTGGACTTTCGTGATGGGATTCACGGGCTGGTACAAGGATCCCACCCAGCTCGCCCTGTTCTTCCTGGTGATCCCCATGCAGATCGCCGTGGTGCTCCTGTGCCTCGCAGCGACCGCCAGGCTGGGCGCGTCCTATGGACATCAGGTCGGCAACGGTCTGATCCTGTCGGGGGTGGCGTCCGTCCTCCTCTTTGGCGGATCGCTCGTGTTCACCCGGGTGGTCTTTCCCGACTATTTCGAAGATCTCAAGCAGGCGCACGCCGGCTTGCTCCAGAAGCAGGGAATGACCGAGGCGGAGGTGCGGAAGACAGTGGACGCAGCGGCGGCGGGCCAGACGTCGATGTCCAACGCGTTGCAGGGGGTCGTGGGCACGTTGGCAACGGGATTGATCACCACCTTGATTGCGGCGATCTGGCTGCGATCGAAGCCGGGCGCGAGTCGGTTGGTGCCGCCCGCATCCAACGAATCGGCTTAGACGGATCCATGCGGCTTCGCGTGAAGACTCTTTTCGGCCGGGAGCATGGATGTCGCTGGGTTGTTCTCCGCGCTCTCCGCGGCTGTGCGTGAGCTCCCTCCTGCCTGGATACGGTCGAGGCGCGGAGGTGGGTTTAACGATCCATCTATGACGCGTGAGGATCGAGTCCGTGGCGCGTTGGTTCACGGCAGCGGGCGGGGCGGCGCGCAGGGCGGTCACAGGCTGGCCACGCGGTGAAGGGGCGGTTCTTAACAACGAAGATGCGAAGATTCTCGGCTTGTTCAAGCCGTCGGGAAGCGGCGGATCCGGTGGCGCCCCGGCTCAACAACCACGAATGCCTTCCTCAACTCCGTCTCCGCATAAAGCGCGAGCACCCGGTCCGGTTCGGCATGAACCAGCGCGACATTGGACGGCAGTATCCGCAGAAAGAGAACCCCGGCACCCAACTGTTGGACAAACACCAGTTCCCCGAAATCCCGGTCGCGGGTCACGAAGACCCGTGACTCTTCGGCCGCCCGCGCCACCAACTCGGAATCTGCGACGCGGGACCAGCCGCGCTCGGACGCGGTGACCACGTCATGGCCGGCCTCGCGCTAATGGCGGGCCGTCATCGCATACACATCCTGATCGAGAAGGAGATTCACGTCGCCACGGCCACGTCAATGTCCTCCGCGGCCACCACGTCAATCGCGTGTTGCACGCAGGCGCGCACGTCGCCGGCGGTCAGGTCCGGGTAGAAATCACGGATGATCGTTTCGAACGGCATCCCTTCGCGCACAAGTTCCAGCTCGGCTTGCACTGGGATGCGGGTGCCCGCCACGCAGGGCTTCCCGAAGTGCACGTGGGGGTCTACCGAGATTGTCATGTCCCGAGCCTGCGCGTCCGCGGGCGGGCGGTCAATTCGTGCGCCGGCGAACGGCCGCCTGAAAACTTACCGAATCTTTCCCGCTAAGTCCGGCCCACTCGTCGCGTGGAACGTGGGTGGAGACCAAAACTGCGACCCCTCCCGCCAGCGGATCTGTGCGGGCAACTTTTCCCCGGTCTCGCGTCGCCTTCCCTTCGAAGGTGCCCAAACCGATGAGGAGTCTTAGGCGCTGACGCTCGCCATCCGAGGGAATTGGGGCATCTCGCGCAGGTTCGGATGATCCCCGACATGCTCGAAGTCGTGGCGCCAGACGATGCGTCCGCCCTGAACCCACATAAAGCCGGGCATTTGCCGGGCATTGCGTTGGACCAATCCCGGACGATGTCCGCGGGCCCAGGTTTTCATTCCGCTTCGCCAGACCTGCGGTGAAAAGGTCTTTGCCAAGGAGGCCTTGGGAACACCGAATCCCTGATAGAACTTGAGCGGTTGATCGGCGATGGCCCGTGCGGAGGACCAGTGCTCGGTAAAGAACTCCCGACCCTCTTGAACGGTGCCTTGATAGAAGAAAAGGATTCGCTCGCGTTCGCCGTCGGTCGCCGCATGCGCCCGGAGGTCCGCCACCATCTCCCGGCAAAACATGCATCCGAAGTGGCGAAGGAAGACGAGCATGGTTCCTCCCTGGGCCAGATTCCCGTCGAGCGTGTCGGCCCGAAGGTTGATCCCGTACACGGGCGCGGTCAGCAGGGCTGTGGGGACTGCCACGGAGGCGTTCGGGTCCAGATCGGGTCGTTCCATGATTTCAACAGTTTCAGAGCGGCGGGAGCACGCGGCCATCCCGGCTCACCATGACCGTAGTCAGGCATGGTCTGCCGGAACCTTCGCTTGTCAAACGGGCGCCTTCGGACCGGGAGGGAGGCCTGGAAGCGGTCGGACGACGTTCGGAAGTTTACCATCGTCGCCCCGATGACGACCACACTTTATAAAGTGTGGTCGTTATCCCCGATCGCGAGGACGCCCGCGCTCCCAGGAGGGGCAGGGTCCAGATGCGCCGCCGCAGCCCGTGAAGGTGGTTGCGCTCGTGGGTGAAAGTCCCACCGGTCGAATTGGACGGTTCACGACCGAACGGCCCGGTGCCTGTCCGCCCGTGAGGCGCGGAGGAGAGTAAGCAGTCCGGGTAAAGTACCGATGGGCCTGAACGAAGGCCGACGCTGGCAGCGCAGACAACCGTCAGCCGCTGTCATCTCCGGCGGGGTCCCGCGCCTGCGGGATCGGGAAGGACAACCACAGATAAAGCGGAGGGAGTCGGACCCGCAGTCGGAGTCCTGCGTAATAGCGACGAAGCGCCTGTAATGGGTGCGGAGCGAAGGCGGGATGCTGGTCTGGGTGTCAGGAGCGGACGAGGCCGAAGGCGTCGAAAGGTGATACGCCTCTCCGATGCGAAGTCACCAACCCTGACTGTCGTCGTGCCGGTAAACGGCGCGATGGCACCAGACTCGGAAAGCCGGATACGGGAAATCCGTTCGACCGGTTTGATGAGGGGCGGGTGGGTGCGTGGTGGCGATGACCGCGACGGTCTTCAGCCTCCCACCAACCCACTCGCCTCCTCTACCTGCGCCCGGCCCCCCAGAAAATGGTGCGTTGCGTGAGGGGGCGTGATCGGGGAATCTCGAGGCCTTTAAGCGCCATGTTTACCGGCACGTATACCGCGATTGTCACCCCGTTCCGCGACGGGAAGGTCGATGAATCCGCCTTGCAACGCCTGGTCGAGTTGCAGGTCCGCGGTGGGGTCGATGGAATCGTTCCCGTCGGGACCACCGGGGAATCCCCGACCTTGGACTATGACGAACACATCCGTGTGATCGAATTGGCCGTGACGTTTGCGAAGAAGCGCATCCTGGTCATCGCGGGCACCGGCGGAAATTCGACCAAGGAAGCCATTTTCCTGACCCAGCAGGCGGAGGCGATGGGTGCCGATGGATCCCTTCAGGTGGCTCCCTACTACAACCGTCCCACTCAGGGCGGGCTCTATGAGCATTTCGCGGCGGTGGCGCGCGCCACCAAACTCCCGATCCTGCTCTACAGCATCCCGGGTCGTTGCGGCGTGGAGATCGGGATCGACACCTGCGCCCGGTTGGCAGCCGATTTCAAAAACATCGTCGGCATCAAGGAAGCCGGAGGGAACTCCGATCGCGTCAGCCAGTTGCGGGCGGCCTGTGGTCCGAAGTTCACCCTCCTGAGCGGGGACGATGCCCTGACCCTGTCCTTCATGGCGGTGGGTGCGCACGGAGTGATCAGCGTGGCCACCAACGTGGCCCCGAAGCCGATCAGCAAGATGGTGAAGGCCTTCGCAGCGGGCGATCTCAAGACCGCGCAGAAGCTGCATCATCAGCTCTATCCGCTGTTCAAGGATCTGTTCCTCGAAACCAATCCCGCCCCGGTGAAGGCCGCGCTCACGATGTTGGGAATTGGATCCGAAGAGATCCGGTTGCCACTGATCCCGGTGAGCGACAAGACCCGCGAGCAATTGCGGGCAACCCTGAAGGCGACTGGCCTTCTGAAAGGCTGAGCCCTTGGCCGTATCCGTGCGGTAGCGGCTTCGGGGATCGAGTGAGAACCCTTTCTGGGTGGGTGCATGGAGACGGTCTGACTCTTCTCCGCGTCTCCGTGCCTCTGGCAGCCTGATTTCGGGTGCATCAAGGAGGATGGACCAGGGCGAGCTGAAATTACCAAAGCACAGTCAGACGAAGGTGACGTGCAGGCCAAGGAGTTGCTAAGGATCCTTTCGAGTGTCGTCGGCAGCGCTCAAGGTCTTGCAACGGGTCCGCTGCAGGCGCCCGCAAAAACTTCGCTCGGTTGAGGACTTATTGAAAGAGGGCCACCCGATCTCCCCCGAATCACGGGCGGAACGGGAATCGGAACTGGCTGAGGGAGCCCTTGGGCACCGGGTGTTGCACACCGTATCCTGATGGCCTTTGATTCTTCGGCAGGAAATAGGTGCCGAACATCCGATCGAACAGGGGGAAGCGCACCGCGAAATTAACGTCGATCGCCTCGTCTTCAATCCGATGATGCCAGTGATGGAACCTGGGCGTGACCAGGAATTTTTAGATGATCGGGAAACGCCAGTTCACGTTGGCATGCACGAAGGTGGAGTAGAGGTAGACCAGGAAGATGTAACTGTTGACCGCCGTCGCACTGAAACCGAGCACCGCCATTGGGATCACCGTCAGGCTGCGGAGTGCGATGATCTCGAGGAAATGCATCCGGGCGCCGGCCATCCAATCCATGCTCCGGGCGGAATGATGCACCGCGTGGAACTTCCAGAGCCACGGGACCCGATGGAAGGCCCTATGGATCCAGTATCGGAGGAAGTCCGTCAGGAACATGATGGCTCCGAACTGAACGAGGAACGGCAGCCCTCCCACCCAGGAACGAAAGCCGGGCAGTGGAACTGCCGCGAGGATCATGTTGGACGGCGCGAATGTCAGGAACGTCAGCACCTGCACCATCAGACTGCTGGCCAGATAGTAGAACAGATCCTCCCGCCACTCGTCGCGAAACAGTCGTTGGTCCGGGCGATGTGCAAAAAGACGTTCGATGGGGACGAACAGGAACCCGGTGAACAGCACGTTCGGCACGAAGAAATCGAGGCCAAAGAACAGCGGGGTGGGATCGGGTACCAGCGCGGTCGATCGTGAACCACCCAGGAGCGCACCCAGCAGCGTGACGGACACTCCACAGGTGCCGAGGATCTTGCCCGGCCTCAGCATCAGGCTCAGTGCCGCCATGGCAAAGGCCGCCATCAAACCGGCGTGAATGGCAAAGCGAAACCAGGGATGGCCATGCAACTCGCGCAATTCGGGCATGGCCAAAAATCCGGGCGCTCGAATTGAAAGCACGAGCAACAGCATTGCAGAACCCAGCACCACTCCCAGCACGCCACTCAACCAACCACTGCCGAATCGCCGGCGGAGCTTCCAGTTCGTTACGCAGCTTCAGTCTGACTTCGTGAAGGGGGTTCATGATTTTGGTTCGGATTCAGGCTATGAAGTTGAGGGCTGGAATCGCTGCGTAGTCGCCGTCACCCGCGCCGGTGGCCTTCTTCTTTGTGTCAACAGGTGCCACCCCGCGCTGACGATCCAGCGATCCGCTCCGCCCCTGAATACACATTGAACCGGCTCTCGCGGAGGAATCCGATCAGGGTCTGGCCGGACTCTTTGGCGAACTCGACAGCAAGGCTGGAAGGGGCCGACACGGCGGCAACAAGGGCTATACCGGCGGCCAGGGCCTTCTGCATGACCTCGAATGATACCCTGCCGGAAACCAGCAACACATGGCCGCGCAGGGGCAGGGCGCCGCCGAGAACGGCATTTCCGATGACCTTGTCCACCGCGTTGTGACGGCCGATGTCCTCGCGCAGCACCCGGAGCGGACCTGCGGCGTCGAACAAGGCCGCGGCATGGATGCCACCGGTGGAATCAAAGGCAGGCTGCGCGGCCCTCATGGCGTCTGGCAGTCCAAGCAACCATTCAGGTGCGACCGCGAACGGATCATCGATGGGCGGATGGGATTGTCGGACGGCGTCGATGGCCGCCTTGCCGCAGAGCCCGCAGGACGAGACCGCGAAGACGTGTCGCGTCAGCCGGGCGAAATCGACGTGAAGATCGGGGCGCAACTGGACATCAAGCACCGCTCCATGCGGGTTGCGCGGGTGCGGATGAAACCGGGCAATGTCTGCGGCGCTTCGGATTACTCCCTCCGTGATCAGGAACCCGGCGGCGAGTTCCTGGTCGTGTCCGGGGGTCCGGAGGGTCACCGAGATCGGGCGGGTATCCACGCGGATCTCCAGCGGTTCCTCCGCGGCGACCCGATCCGGAGTGGTCGTCCAGCCGGAGTCCGATCGGAATTGCCGGATCGCGACCGGGGCGGTGCCTGGGTCAGGGCTGGAGGGGATCGGCATGACGGAGCACCCAGGCGCTGGGGTGAGGTTGGAAGCCGAGGTGCGGGTAGTATTCCACGGCGGCCGGCGCAGCCAGCAACACAAGGAGGGAGCGCGGACCCATCTGTTCCCGGGTGAGCTCGACGAGTCTCCGTCCGATGCCCTGGCGTTGGTAGCTCTCGTCCACGGCGAGGTCGGAAAGGTACCCGACATAGCTGAAGTCGGTGAGCGTTCGGGCGAACCCGATCAGACGTTCTCCGTCCCAGGCGGAGATCATCAACGGCGCGTGCCGAAGCATGTCGGCGATGATTGCGGGGTCATCGACGGGACGTCGCGCGGCGAGCGTGGATGCCTTCAGGACGGCGACGATTGCCTCGACGGAAAGGTCATTGCCGACGCGGTAGGTGATCATCGTGGGATCGGGAGCGGAAGTTGCGGATTCGCGGAGCTCATCGCTCCGGAGCCGATGACAACGGATCTCACACCAGGGATTGGCCGCCGCCGTCGTACCCTTCGCCTTCCAGGTCGAGCAGGATGTCGCGGGGTTCGGCGCCCTTGCTGGGGCCGACGATTCCGCGGTCTTCCAGTTCGTCCATCAGGCGGGCGGCGCGGCCATAACCGAGCTTGAGCCGGCGTTGCAGCAGGGAAACGGAGGCTTTGCGTTCGGAGCGGATGACGTCGATGCACCGCTGGATGATCGCCTCGTCGGCATCGTCGGGTTCTCCATCCGGATCGAGCGACATGGAACCGACGGACGACGGGGCCTTCTGGAGGGCGTTGTGGATCTCCATTTCGTAGGAGGGCTTGCCCTGCTTGGCGATGTGCTGGACGACGCCCTCGATTTCCTGGTCGGTGATGAGGGCCCCTTGCGCACGGATCAGTCTTCCCGAGCCGGGCGGCAGGTAAAGCATGTCGCCCTTGCCGAGGAGTTTGTCGGCGCCCATCTGGTCCAGGATGGTCCGGGAATCCACCTTCGCCGCCACCTGAAAGGCGATTCGGGCCGGGATGTTGGCCTTGATGACTCCGGTGATGACATCCACCGACGGACGCTGGGTGGCGACAATGCAATGGATGCCGGCCGCGCGGGCCATCTGAGTGATGCGGGCAATGGCCATTTCGACATCCGCAGGGGCGACGAGCATCAGATCGGCGAGCTCGTCGATGATGACCACGATGTAGGACAGCTTTTCCGGAATGACGATGTCCTCGTCGCGCGGCACGACGATCTGTTCATCGACCTCGACGGCGAAGCCGTCGGCGCCGGCCTCGACCTTGTCCTTCTTCTGCATCAGGGGCAGTTCCGGCTGTCGTGACGGGGGCAGCTTGTCCTTCGGACGTTCGTTGAAGGCCTTGATGTTTCGAACCCCGACACGGGCGAAGATCTGGTAGCGCTTCTCCATCTCGTTCACCACCCAGCGCAGGGCGAGGATGACCTTCTTGGGGTCGGTGACGACACTGACCACCAGATGGGGAAGGGCGTTGTAAGTCTGGAGTTCGACCAGCTTGGGGACGATCATCACGAAGTGGAGTTGGTCTGGAATAAACTTGAAGAGCAGGGAAGCGATGATGGTGTTGATGCAGACCGATTTTCCCGAGCCGGTGGATCCGGCGATCATCACGTGCGGCATCTCCGCCAGGTCCGCGATGATCGGCAGTCCGTACACATCCTTGCCCAGCGCCAGCGGGATACGGGCTTTGGAATTGCGCCATTCGTCGGACTCCAGCAGGTCCCGCATAATGACCTTGGTCTTGACGGCATTGGGCACCTCGACGCCGACGGAGGACTTGCCCGGGACCGGGGCGAGGATGTTGAGACGTTCGGCCTTGAGCGCGGCGGCGATGTTGTTGGTCAGCCCGGCGATCTTCTCCAGCTTCACGCCCGGGGCGGGATGCAGTTCGTAACGGGTGATGGTCGGTCCCTTGGTGATGTCGCCTGGGGCCACCTCAATGCCGAACTGCGCCAGCGTCTGAACCATCAACCGCGCATTCGCCATCAGTTCTTCCTTCGTCTCGGTCGGTTTGATCGTGAGGTCCGGATGATGGAGCAGGTCGATCGACGGCAGTTGGTAATTCCCGATCATCGGCGTACTGGCCACCGTGATGGGTCTCGGCTTGCGGGTCTGCATCATGCCGCGTGGACGCGGCACCGCGTCGGGCCCGGGGCCGTTCTCGCCAATCGGCGCCGGCGTCGGCGCGGCGGCACTGAGCGAGATCGCGTCTCCGGCGGGGAGCGAGATGGGGCTGTCCCCGTCATCGAGATTTTCCTCGGCCGTTCCGAGGTCGGACGGGTCGTTCGTCAGCGGGGTGGGCTTGCCGCTCTCGCCCGATCCTCCCGGGGCGGATGCATTGCGTCCCAGGATCACGTCGGTGATGGAACGGCGCTTGGTGCGGGCTCCGGGCTCCACGGGGACGACCGGCGCTTCCGGATCGTCCTCGGCTGCGACCGGCAACTGAGCGGCGACCGCTCCCGGGACGATTTCGTTGCCCCGGATGACATCGCCGGTCCGGATCCATTCGGCGGCGGGCTTGGCCTGGGGAACCGAAAGATCGCGGACGGTCGGCTCTGGAATCGGTTTGAGATCCGCCCCGAGGTTGTCGGGGTTGGAGGAGGGCGCGGGGCCGGAATCCGGAGCGGACTTGGTCCGGCTTCCCCGTCCGACTTTGGCGGTCGGCTCAGTTTCGCCTGCGGGCTCGGCATCATCACCCGTCCGCCGTTCGGATTCCCGGGAGCGGGTCTTTTCGCCATCGACTTTGTCGCCCTTGTCCCGCTCACGTTCGAGTTCGCGCTGACGTCGGGCGAGTTCCTTCTCCTGTTTGCGGAGCGCGGTTTCCTCGAAGGCCATGCGCTCCTCGGCGGAGCGCGGTTCGCGGGTGAAGAGGGCGGCCACCCAGGCGATCAGGCGGAAATCGGTGAGGAAGATCAGGCTCACCAGGTAGATGATGCCGTAGAACAGGGACGCCCCGGTGTCGTTGAAGAAATTGCGGAAGAAATAGGCGTTCAATGTCCACCCAAGAACCCCGCCCGCGGACATGGATTCGTGTCGAACCCCCAGCGCCGGGAGGGAGGACGAATAGAGATCCAGCAACCCCGTGGCGGAGATCAGCAGGCCTGCAACGCCGATGCCGGACCGCCAGGCCCGGAGATAACCGAGGCCTCCGACAAATCCGGCGAGCCCGAAGAAGAAGCCCAGAACGGGCAGCGTGTAGGCGGCGGCACCCACGAGGAAGAACAGGCTCGAAGCCAGTCGGGCCCCGAAGGCGCCCATGAAATTGTGCGGGGTGAGGTTGGCTGGAACGCTGTTGGACACCAGATCCCGGCGGTCATAGGTGGCCAGGGCGACCAGCAGGATGATGGCCGAAAACATCAGCAGCCACCCCAGCAGGTCGCCCCACGGATGCCGTCTTTTCTCGGCAGGACTCTCAGTGCGCGCCACGCAAGCACTGTAGGAACCGCGCAAAATCAATCGCAAGCGGCAATCCGGGCTGTCGGACGGCGCGTCTCGACACTGCCCTCCCCATTGCGAGAAGCGGGTTCCCGGGCCTTGCTGGGCAAATCCTGAGGGCGCGGCCCCCCGTGGCGGGACCGCTCGGGCCTGTTGCGGAAAGCAGCGGGCGAGGACGCCGGGCCGCATCCGGGAATTGTGGATGCGGGCCGGCTTCCCGTTTCACCGCTGCGCGGCTTCGGCCGGGGTGGCGCTCTTCTTGGCGTAGGGCGAGAACAGGTTGAAATAGATCGCGCACAGCGGACGGGGGCCATCGGTCTGGCTCAGGATGACGGTCACGTGCCGGTCCAACGCGATGCCGTGCCGCAGGTCGGGCCCGCGTAAGACAAAGGCCTTGATCGCCTTCTCCACCAGCGAATGCAGGGTGGTTTCGCAATCCTCGGGAATCTTCTCGATGCACACCACGTGACGGTCGTAGCTGGCGAGCGCCGCCCGCAATTCCGCCTCAAACGTCTCGACAGTCAGATCCACCCCGCGACCGTATCGGGCGGCGGTTCGAGTGGCCAGTCCGCAGATGGTGGAAGCCCTTTCCCGGGCGCATCTTGACACTGCCCCCCAATTCGAGAAGCGGGCTCTCGGGCCTTGCCGGGCGAATCCTGGGGGCGCGGTCGTCCCCGGTCGCTCGGGCTTGTGGTGCACAGCAGCGGCCGAGGACGCCCGCGCTCCCAGGAGGGGCAGTGTCTAGATGCGCCGCCCTTTCCCCGACACGGAAGTCTGGCAACGGGGTTGCACCGTCTGGTACCTCCCCGGAATGACATTCATCGGGATCGAAATCGGCGGCACCAAACTCCAGGTCGTCGCCGGGCACGCCGACGGCCGGATCATCGATCGCCGGCGATTGGCCGTGGACGCCGCTGCCGGCGGTGAAGGAATCCGAGGCCAGATCGCCGGGGTCCTCCCCGAGTTGAAGGCGGCCCATCGTCCCGCCGCGGTGGGCGTCGGCTTTGGGGGTCCGGTGGACTGGCGCACCGGGCGCATCTGCTGCTCGCATCAGGTCATGGGATGGCATGATTTCCCGCTCGGCGACTGGTTGGCCCGGGAATCAGGCCTGCCGGTGTTCGTCGACAACGACGCCAATGTCGCCGCGTTCGGCGAGGCGTTGCACGGTTCCGGGAAGGGACGTTCGCCGGTCTTCTGGATCAATATGGGCAGTGGCGTTGGCGGCGGTCTGGTGGTGGACGGACAGATCTTCCACGGAGCCGTTCCCGGGGAATGCGAAATTGGACACGTCCGTCTCGACAAGTCTGGCGTCACGGTTGAGGAGCGTTGTGCCGGTTGGGCGGTGGATCGTCGGATCCGCGAGGTGGCCGCGCATCATCCGAAAGGGCCGCTGGGACGTCGGGTCTCCGGCATGAACGGAGGCGAGGCGCGCCACCTGGCTGCGGCGTTGATGGAAGGGGACCCGGCGGCGCAGGCAATCCTGAGTGAACTGGCGGACAACCTGGGATTCGCCCTCTCGCATGGGGTGCAGTTGATGCACCCGGAAGTGGTGGTGGTGGGGGGCGGACTGTCGTTGGTGGGCGAACCGTTGCGGGCGGCCATGGCCGAGGCGTTGGGACGATACGTGATGGATTCGTTCCAGCCGGGACCCGAGGTCCGCCTGGCGGGTCTGGGGGAAGATTCAGTGCCGGTCGGAGCATTGGCTCTGGCTGCCCGGCGTCTGGGCTAGGGCGGTGGACGGCCAAATCCGGGCTGGCGATTCCGTCCAGGCTCCGGGAGGGTGAACGGATGAAGCAGCCTGTTCTCCACCAGTTGTTTGCCGCCTGGTCTGTACGGACGTCATCCCTCCTGCGCCCTCTGTGGGTCGGAACGGCGATCCTGGCGCTGGGCACGGCGACGTCGCTCCCTGCTGCCGCACCGGTGCTGGCGTCGGTAACCCCCGCCAATGGATCCACCGGGGCCGGATCCACCACCCCGTTGGTCTTCACGTTCGATCAGCCGATGGATACCACGGTTCCCTATTTCCCCACCACGCCGGGAATTCCGTTGGTCGGCAATTTTGAGTTCCTTCCCTCCACCTTTGCCACGCAGGTCAACGGCACGTGGAGTGTCGATGGCCGGACCCTCACGATCCGGCCCAACCTCACGCTTCCGCTGAACCAGACCTTCAACTGGAAGCTCAACCCGGCCGGGACCATTTTCCCCTACAAGAACAAGACTGGGGAATTGCTCGCGACGGCCGCCGGATCGTACAGCACGGGCGCCGCCGCGCCCGCACCCGCACTGGTCTCCTCGATTCCAGCCAATGGGGCCGTGGACGTATCCGTCGCCACCACAGTGGTGTTTGAGTTCAACCAGGTCATGAAGACCAACACGGCCATCGCGGGTGCTCCACCGGCAGTTCCAGCCGCCGTCAGTTGGAGGGGGAACACCGTCAACGCGGCCAAGTTCAACTACTCCTGGAGCGCCGATTCCAAATCCCTGATCTGCACCTATACCGGGGGCCTGCCGGTGGGAACCCAAGTGGACTGGATCCTGAATCCCGTCACCGCTCCGGTGAAGCTCGAGGGGATCAATGGCCGCCCTGTGGCCTCCGGTGCCTATACCGGGCAGTTTACCACCGCGGGCGGCGTTCCTGAATGCGATCCAGACGGCATTCCAGAAACCTGGGGTCAGTACTCCGTCTACAAATATACCAACTTTCGTCAGGTGGTTAACGTCGATCCCGTCCCGGATACCGAGGATCCGCCCGCGAGCTTCAGTGCCGTGTTCTTCAGCCCGCGCTTCGGACCGCTCCTGACCGCGGCGTCCCTCACCAAGCCCGATGGATCGGTTTCGAACCTCTTCGTCATCGGGGGCACCGGACAATTCATCACCGCCCCGCCTACGGAGGCGGCGCTCAATTCCTCCTACCCCGGCGGTACCTATACCCTGCGCTTCACCCAGAGCGGTCAGTCGGAGCGGGTCATCGCCCTCCCGCAACCCGCCGGCGCTCCGCCCATTCCCCGCATTGCCAATCTGGCCGCCGCCCAGGCGATTCCGGCCGCATCCGACTTTACCCTTCAGTGGAACCCGTTCACCGGCGGTCAGGCGGACGACGTTCTCAACCTTTTGATCGAGGACGGGCAGGGAAACGTGCTCTTCCGGGCTCCCGACTTCTGTCTGCCGCGCCCGCTGGCGGTCAGCGCCACTTCGGTGGTGATTCCGGGGGGAACCCTGCTCAGCAATACCACCTACACCGCGACGCTCACGTTTGCTGACATGTACCTTCGCCAGACCAATACGGTCCCGCAGATGGCTGGTTTTGGAGCCGTGGCCCGGAACACCCGATTCAACGTCCGGACGGCCGGTGGCCAGCTCCCGCCGGCGGAAGCGGCCAGTGCGCGGGATGCTCGAATTCTTCCCAGCGGCCAACCGGCCTTTGACTTCACGGGCACTGCGGGCCGGGTCTATACGATCCAGCGAGCTGACAACCTGACGGCACCGGTCTGGACCGACGTCAGCGCGGTGACCCTGGGCGCTTCGGGGGAGGGAACGTTCTCCGAGCCGCAGATCAACCCGGTGCTGCCGTTGTATTACCGGTTGATCGGGAATTGAGCCTGGAAACCGCAGCGGTTCATCCGCAGATGCCGCAGATCAGGAGGCTGTTGGAGGAGTCGAAGACGAATGGGCCATCGCACCCGTCCCGTCCCGCCGCGGCAGCATTCCCGCGGCCGATGATTACGCAGACGGGTTGGGTCCGACGGTTCGCTTCTGGATCCGGTCGATCGCCCAGGCGGCGTGTTCACGAATGAGGGGTTCCGGATCCTGCGCCGCCACCGCCAGAGCCGCGAGGGATTCGGTTCCGCCGACATTGCCCAGCGCCACGGCCACGTTGCGCAACAGGCCACGGCGTTTGGTCCGGAGGATGGGAGATCCTGCAAAGCGTTGTTTGAACTGGATGTCGTCGAGCGCCAGCAGATCCAGCAGGCCTGGGGTTTCGAGATCGGGTCGTCGATGCGACGCGAGCAGCCGTGCCTCGGCAGCGAAGCGGTTCCAGGGACAGGCTGCCAGGCAATCGTCGCACCCGAAGATCCGATCTCCGATCAGCGGGCGCAGTTCTTCCGGGATGGCTCCCTTGAGTTCGATGGTGAGGTAGGAGATGCACCGTCGGGCATCGAGGGTGAACGGGGCGGGAAGCGCGCCGGTGGGACAGGCATCCAGACACCGGGTACACTTCCCGCACAAATTGCGGGCGGGCGGATCGGGTGGCAGCTCGGCCTGGGTGAGGATTTCGGCGATGAGGAACCAGTTGCCGAGTTCGCGCGAGATCAGGTTGGTGTGGCGTCCGACGAATCCCAGTCCGGCGCGCTGCGCCAGATCACGTTCGAGGATGGGACCGGTATCGACGTAGGCCAGCGAGCGATGGGCCGGTTGGGCTTCGGCGTCGAGCCAGCGTGTGAGCTCGGAGAGGGGCGCGGCCAGGACGTCGTGATAGTCGGTGTGCCGCGCATAGCGGGCAACGACCCCGGTCGGCTGCCGGTGAGGAGGATCGACGGCCGGGGAAGGGGGCGTTTGAGAGGCGGGAGTGTAACTGATCGCCAGCACGATCAGCGAACGGACTCCGGGCAGGACCCGTTGGGGGTCGCAGCGCTTGGACGCATTCCGCGCGAGCCAATCCATTCCAGCGTGGCGCCCTTCGTCCAAGGCCTCCAGGAAGCGGGGTGCGGAGGCGGGCGGCTCTGCGGAAGTGATCCGACAGGCATCGAACCCGAGTTCCTGGGCCCGGGCCCGCAGGCGATCAACGAGGGCGGCCATGTCAGGATCCCGCCGCCGGCGTGGTCAGACGGAACGCGGCCGCCACATGCCGGGCCGTCTCGGCCGGGGAACGAAAATCCACCCCAACGATCATATCGGCGTTCCGGTAGGCCGGGGTGCGCACGGCGAGCAGGTCGCGGATTCGTCCCAGCGGGTCCGGTCCCTGGAGCAGGGGTCGATGCGTCTGATGCCGGACGCGGGCGTAGATGGTTTCGGGACTGGCCCAGAGGCAGACGATCAGGGAGTGCTGGCGGAGCGAGGCAACGTTGTCGGGGTTCACCGCCAGACCGCCGCCGGTGGCGATGACCCTGCCGGAGGCGGACGCAAGTTCGGTGCACAACTCGGATTCGAGCCGCCGGAAAAACGGCTCCCCGTCGTGGGCGAAGATGTCGGCGATCTTCCGGCCCTGTCGTTGCTCGATGAACTTGTCGGTGTCGAGGAACTCGAAGTGGAGAAGCTGCGAAAGGAGCGATCCGACCGTGGTCTTCCCCGCGCCCATGAAACCGATCAGGGCGATGTTGCGATGGGGACACGGGTCAGACATGGGACGTTGTTAACGCGGTGGAGCGCCGGAGGGAAGGGCGCATCCGGGCGGGTTGCCGTCAGGTGGCGGGAATGAAGCGTTGGAACAACAGCGCCGCGCCGAAACACGTGATGAACATTGCAGTGCCCAGGGGCGAGGGAGGCGCAGCGAGGAGATCGACCAGGCAGATGCCGGCGAGCAGTCCGGAAACCGTGCGTCCCAGATTGCGCTGCACCGTCGTGAAGGTGTGGCGCAGGCACAGCGTGGCCCAGACGATCAACACGGCGGAGAACCAGATTCCGCGGAGCCGGTAGGCACCGTTGTTGACGAGCAAGGCGAGCAGGACCGGCACCGCCAGGGCGAGCACGGGCCACACGGCGAGGGGCCCGACGATGCTCTCGCGCCGGGCCACGTAGGACAGCCCGACAACCCATCCCGCCAGCGCAATGGCAGACCAGACGGCCAGCCCGGTGATGCCATCGTTCCCGACCGATGCCGCCACCAGCAGGAGGAAGAACCGGCAAACGGCCATGATCACCGGTGAGAACGCGACTGCCTTGTGGATGGCGTCGTAGAGCAGGATCGAGCCGACCAGGAAGAGGGTCAGGACGGCGGTGTCGAAACCGAGGAAGAGCAGGGGCAGTGTGCCCGTGGCCAGCAGGGCGGATCCCATGCGCCAGACCAAGGCTTCCTTGATGGCTCCGGACGGGATCGGACGCTGGCGCCGGTGCTGGCGATCGAACGAGGCGTCAAAGGCGTCGTTCAGGAACATCCCGCCGACGTACAGCAGGGAGGTGGCAAAACACAGGAGGAACAGGCGGAAACCCGAACCTCCACCGGCGAGCAGCCAGCCGCACAGGCAGTTGCTCCAGACGGTGGGCAGGTTCGAGACCCGACCGAGCACCAGCAGGGTGCGCGCACTGGGGTGCTTCGAGTCAGCCATGAGCGGCGAAACCTAGCCGGACTTTCGCAACGGGACACGGTTTTTGCCTCTTTTCCCGGGTGCCACCCGCCGGATGCTGTGGACATCCACCGATCTCATCCCTGCACCCGATACCCTGCCGGGTCGGCCGCAAGGATGTGGATCTGGCTGCCCGGAAGCGGACGCAACATCGCTTGGGCAACGGCTTCGGCGTTTTCAAGCGCCAGGCACATCACGGTCGATCCGGAGCCCGAGAGCCAGCCGCCCACCGCCCCGGCCTTCACTCCCGCCTGGATGACCTTGGGCAACTGCGGGATCAACGGCGTCCGGTAGGGTTGATGCACGCGGTCATCGAACAACCCGCGCAGGGCTTCGAGATTGCCGGAGGCAAACGCCGCGCTGACCAGGGCCACGCGATTCAGACTATGGACCAGGTCGGCCTTCGGATACTCCGCCGGCAGCAGACGTCGGGCGTCGCTGGTCTTCACCTCGAAATCAGGGACCAAGGTGACAAAGCGGGCTTCACGCGGAACCGGGAAACGAAGGACCCGCACCGACTTGCCCACCGGGCCAGCCACGGTGAACCCGCCAAAGGTCGCCGGGGCACAGTTGTCGGGATGTCCCTCCAGGACGTTGACCAGTTCGAACACGCCCTGCTTGTCGAGACCGGCACCGGCGATCTAGTTCAGCGCGGCCAACAGGCCCAGTTGAACGGTGGTGGAGGAACCCAGACCCCGGGCGATTGGAACCTGGCCCGTGATCGACAGGTTGAAGCCGAACGGAGTCGTCCCGGTGCGCCGGAAGAAATAGCGGGCCGCGTCTGAAACCATCCTGGTAGCACCCGCCCGCGCGTCGTCGGCGATGGGTGACCGGATCTCGACTCCCCGGGCCGCACGCTTCTCGACCGTGACCTCATTGTAGAGACGCAGGGCCAGGCCGAGGGTGTCGAAGCCGGAGCCGAGGTTGGAGGTCGTGCCGGGGACGCGGATGGTCATGGTTCTGGGGGTCAATCTTCGGCTTTGGAATCGCGGCTCAGAAGGTCCTGTACGGCGCGGCGAGGATCCTTGCCTTCATAGAGCATGGCGTGGACCTCGGTCGTGATCGGAGCGATCACGCCCAGCCGTTGGGTCAACTCGCGGGCGGATCGCGCCGTCGGATAACCTTCGATGGCGCTGTGGGTGTCGGCGATGAGGGTTTCCACCCGCTCGCCGCGCCCAACCCGTTCCCCGAAGGTCCGATTGCGGCTCAACCGCGAGAAGCAGGTGACGGTCAGGTCGCCGAGGCCGCTCAGGCCGGAAAACGTCTCCGCCCGCGCGCCGCAGGCGATCCCGATCCGCCGCATTTCGGCCTGGCCGCGGGTGATGAGGGCAGCCTTCGAATTGTCGCCGAACCCGAGGCCATCGCAGACGCCGGCGGCAATCGCCATGACATTCTTCAGCGCACCACCGAGTTCGACCCCGACCAGGTCGGTGCTGGTGTAAACCCGGAAGGCGGGCCGATGGAACAGGTCCTGGACAAGCCGGGCGGTCTCCGGTTCTTCCGCGGCGGCGACCACGGCGGTGGGGATGCCGCGGGCCACCTCCAGCGCCAGGGACGGGCCCGAGAGCGCCGCGGGAATCGCCGCAGGAATCACCTGTTGCAGGACGCCGCACATGGTCAGCCCGGTCTCGGCTTCGATTCCCTTGGTGACGCTGATCAATGGCCCCCGGAAGTCCGACATCCGACCGGCGACCGGGCGCAGCGCCCGGGAAGGAACCGCCATCACCACCACCTCCGCCCCGGCGAGGGCCCGATCAAGCTCGGGTTCAAAGGTCAGACTGAGCGGAAGGAGGATATTGGGCAGGGCCCGGTCGTGGGTCCGTTCGCGGGCGATTTCGGCCAGGTGCTCGGCGTTGTGCCCCCAGATCCGGACGGCATGCCGGTTCTGGTCGAGGAGCAGGGCCAGCGACGTGCCCCAGGCGCCGGCGCCGACAACGGTGACGTTCATGGCGTGGCGGGTTCAGTGGGCTTGGGTTGGCCGATCCGTCGTTCCGTGCCGTTCATCAGGCGCCCGATGTTGGCCTTGTGGCGGACGATCGCCAGGACCGAGAGGACGGCGGTCAGGATCACCAGCCTGCGGTCGCCCGGAGGGATCAGGGCGACGGCGAAGGGGAGGATGGCCGCGCCGACGATGCTGGCCAGGGAGACGTAGCGGCTGATCCCGAGGACGACTAGAAACCCGGTGAGCGTGGCCAGGAAGGGCAGGGGCACCATGGCGGCCAGCACACCGGCCGAGGTGGCAACTCCTTTCCCTCCCTTGAACTTCAACCAGCAACTGAAGTTGTGACCCAGGACCGCGCTCAAGGCGGCGATCATCTCGTACGGGACCGCTTCACTGCCGGTGGCATGACCGATCCACCGCGGCAGGAGCAGGACGGGCAGTGCGCCCTTCAATGCATCGGTCAGCAGGACAAAGATCCCCGGGCCCTTGCCCAGGATCCGGAAGACGTTGGTCGCCCCGATGTTTCCGGAGCCATGGGCCCGGATGTCGATGCCGCGCGCCCGCGCGACCAGGAATCCGGTCGGGATGGAGCCGCACAGGTAGGCACCGAGCGCAGTGAACAGGTAGGCCAGGAATGGCACGGCGGGTTGTAGGGTGCGGAGGGGAGGGTTTGGAAGCGGAAGTTTCAGCCGGAGGTCCGGAGAGGTGGAACCTTGGGCCTTCCAGATTCATCCGCCCGCGATCGCCGGCCTCGGGCGCGTCCCGAACAGATCGGTGCCGATGCGCACCAGGGTGGAGCCCTCCTCGATGGCCACCTCCAGATCTCCGCTCATTCCCATGCTCAGGATCGGCAGGGGCGCACCGATGCGTTCCGCGCAGAGGTCCCG
>JBDNHZ010000542.1:0-10626 GCA_041688515.1 Verrucomicrobiota bacterium | reverse complement strand
GTCACCGCCTGGACCGCCGAGGATGAAGTCATGGGGCTGCGCCATCGCCAACTGCCCATCCACGGCGTCCAGTTCCATCCGGAGAGCATCCTGTCCGAGCATGGCCGCGAACTTCTGCAGAACTTTCTGCGAATGCCTTCCCCGGCCCCGGTGCCGGCGAAGTGAGCCGGAACTTCCCCTGATGCGGAATCCCTCCGGGCAAACCGCACCCGCCAGTCGATCGCTGGCCAGTGACCTCCGCGAGGCCATCCGAACGCAGGACGACGAACGGTTCGACCAGATCTACCCACCGTCCGTCCGGAGATGGTCCGCCATCCACTGGACGCCCATCGCGATTGCGCTGCGCGCCACGGCATTCCTGGTGCGTACACCGAATACCCGGGTGCTCGATATCGGCAGCGGCCCCGGCAAGTTCTGCCTCATCGGGGGGCTCACGACCCAGGCGCACTTTACCGGGATCGAACAACGGCGTTCCCTGTGTGGCATTGCCCGAAAGCGGATCGAACAGGCGCAACTCTCCAACGCCCTGGTAGTCGAAGGCGACGTCGCCAATCTCGATTTCTCCCGCTTCGACGCCTTCTACCTTTTCAATCCCTTTGGAGTGCATGTGGGCGAGGCTCCCGCCATCGACGACTCGGTGCCGGTCTCCGTCCGCCTCTACCAACGGTGCCTCGACCATGTCGCCTACCAACTCTCCCGAGCCCCAGAGGGAACCCGCGTGGTGACCTATTGGGGTGCGTGCGACGAAATCCCGGCCGGCTACCGGTGCGTGGACGAGTCCGACGATCAGCCCCTCCGCCTTTGGGAGAAGCGGAGAGAGCGCTGATCACCCCCCCGTCTGTCGCACGACCATCACCTTGCCCGGCTGTGCGCCTTCCACCTTCTGGGTCGATCCATCCGGCCAGGTCACTTCCAATTCCTCCACCGCCGTGGCTCCACCCAATCCAAAGGTCACCACCGCCTCGCTCGAACTGAGATAGCTGCGCGTGGTCGTGACCGATCGCCATTGATTCCTGCCCCCGGCCTTCAACCGAAGGCTTGCTCCGAGCCCATCGCGGTTGCCGCCACGGCCTTCGAGCCGCACCCGCAGCCACGCGTTGCCCGTCTTCTGATCATTGCGCAGCAAGAGGGGGGATCCCCCCAGGTTCGTCAGGATGCAGTCCAGATCGCCATCGCCGTCGATATCGGCATAGGCACTTCCGCGACCGACAATCAGTTGAAACAGGTCGGTACCGGCGGAATCCGGGCCGACCTGAACGAAGCCAGCATCGCCTGCGTTCCAGAACAATTGGGCGGACTGACGGTAGCGTTGGCCGTGTTGGATCTTGGCAATCTCCTCCTCGAGGTGCCCATTCACGGTCAGCAGATCCAGACGGCCGTCCAGGTCGTAGTCGAAAAAGAAGACCCCGAACTTCAAGGGATCCCGACTGGGGCCACCCACCCCCCACGAGATGGCTTCGTCTGAAAACAACGGGGATTCCGGAGTCGACGCCTCCGCCTCCACATAGACCGCCGTCATTTCGTTGGCGAAGTTGCCAATGGCCACTCCCAGCTTCCCGGTCGAGGTAAAACAGGCTGTGTCCACACCCATCGCGCCCCGGGGATTCCCATAGCTGTCGAAGGCCACTCCGGTCTCGGCACCCGATTCCTTGAACGTCCCATCCTTGAGATTGATGAAGACGAAGTTCTGGACCGTGTCATTGGCCGCGATGAGATCCGGCCAGCCATCCCGGTTCAGATCTGCGACCGCCACGCCGAGCGTTTTTGCGGCGGGGACCTGGGTGGAACTGTTCTTCACCTGCACCCCCACCGTCTTTGAAATGTCCGAGAATCGGCCGCCGCCTTCGTTGCGATAAAACCGCGGCAGCGACCCCTGAAAGTTCATGGGCGGACCGTAGGCGCGGGTCTGTCCGTCGATCTTGTAACCTACCTCTGCATCCACCGCCCTCGACCAGCGAACGTAATTCGCCACATAGAGATCGAGGTCTCCATCTCGGTCGAAGTCGATCCATGCCGCGGAGGAGCTCCAGTCATCTGGATCGCCTGCGATCCCGGCAGTGGCCGACACCTCCTCGAAACGCAACCCTCCGAGATTGCGGAACAGGCGGACCCCGCCAATGCCCGTCACCAGAAGATCCGGACGTCCATCACCATCGGCATCGCCCACGGCGATGCCCATGCCATAGAACGGAGCTCCGAGCCCGGAAGCCGCGGTGACATCGGCGAACTTCACTGCACCCGGGGTGGAATCGTTGCGATAGAGGACCAAGCCCGCCGGCGGGGTGCCCCCGGCCGACGGCTTGACCCAGGGCCAGTACGATCCATTGACCAACACCAGATCCGGATCGCCATCTCCGTCGAGGTCCGCCAGGCCTACGCCCCCGCCCATGGTCTCGGGCAACAGCTTCTCGCCGTCAGCGCCCGTCTCGTGGCGAAACGAGATCCCAGCAGTGGCGGTGATGTCCGTAAAGGTCACCTTGGGCAACTGGGCTGCCGCGTTGTTGGTCGCCACCGTGGGTGCCGCCAATTGCGTCACCCGAACCTCCTTCCGAGCTTTGCGCTGCGTTGCCAACCACCATCCGCCACCCCCGACCACACCGAGGGCGAGGATCACCAGCAGCGATCGCACCACGGCACGGCCGATGACCGAATCATCGGATTGCACGAGATCCTCTGACTCTTCTGGCTGGCCGGGGGGAATAGGTTGCTGACTCACGGTTGAAGGGATCGAACCAGGTTGTCGGACGAAGGAGATGAACTCTGCGCGCCCAAGGTTCCCGGGCGATGCAGGTCATAGATCACGACCGCCTGGGCGGCGTGATCGGCAGCAGGATTGGCCCGGCGTGCCACCGCCACGGCCCGGTCGCGGGCATTGTCATCGGGCCGATACCGTTCATGCAGACGGCGGTGTTCGGCGGACTTTTCGCGGTCGCCCAACTGCCCGTGGATGAGGGCGAGGTTATAGTGGGCGGTGACATTCTCGGAATCGACGCCAAGGGCATCTCGGAATCGCTTCGCAGCCGCTTCGAGCAATTCCTTTTGGCGGGCCGGGTTGGCCCGTTCCATTTTGGCGCGCTCGAAGAGCGTCTGTCCGAGCTCGTTGATGACCTCGTAATCCCGACTGAAATTGAAGCCGCGCCTTTCCAGTTCGGGATATCGGTCCTCAAGGATGCTGCTGAACTCCTGGATGGCGCGATCGAGGAACCCATTCTGTTTGTTCACCATTCCGTTGAGCCACGCGATCGTCCAACGGTTGCCCGCCGGGGTGAACCGATTGGTATCATTCGCCCGTTGGAGGGCAGCGACGGCATCGCCAAGGCGACCCTCCTTGAAATAGACGCGGGCCAGGTTCAGCGGCCCATCGGCGCGGCCCAACTTCTCCACCTGTTCGAAGGCGCTGGCAGCCTGGATCAACTCCCCCTTCTCGCTCCCCTTGTCGCCCTTGAGGAAAAGTCCGATCCCATAGTCGTTCCATCGTTGCCAAGGCACGATGCCCGACGGGGCATTGGTGGCCACGGCCCCTCCTGAGATTGGCAGCAGGATCGAGTCACTGGCCATGACCGTGATGGGCAGATCGTTCGTCAGCACGAAGGGCGCGCCCCGGGAGTAATTCGTCCCGCCGTACACGTAGTTGAGGTAGATGGTGTCGAATTTCCTATAGTTGATCTTCGCCTCGACCTTCAGAGGGCCCCTGGCCCCGATCGGCACCGTGAGGCGGTAATGCAGGACCGCCGCCGCCCCGGGTGGAATCTGGTTGTTGTACAACGGCACGAAGATGTCCTGGGCGTTACGGTGATCGATCCGGTTCCCGTCCCGGTCGAGCATGTACACGTTCAGGAAGTGCGACCAGGGATCCACCTCGTTGTGCCTCCCCAGACCGCCGGTGCGCCCAATCATCTTTCCATCCGCGTCGGTGACCTGAAGGTCCGCCCAGAGCTCATTCGAATCGACGGTGCCCTGGGTCAACGGATGCCCCAGCTTCACCGTGCGGATGACCGCCTCCAGCAGATAGGTCTGGCCAGGCTGGACCGCCGGAGTCGCGGGCCGGATCGGCGCAATCAGTTTGCCGTCGATTCCCCCGCCCTCGCGGAGTCCGAACAGATCGATGCGAACCGAATCCTTCATGAACTCCTGATGACGCCGGATGATCTCGGCGCGGACCGCGGGCGGTTCATCGCGTCGGGCGGCCACGCCGGTATTGGCGGAGGGAAAGAGATGATCGTGCACTGCCCGGAACTGGTTGGTGCCATACTGGCGGGAGGCGAAGTCATCGGACTTCTGAAGCGGCATGTGGCACTCGGAGCAGTTGGCCTTGGCCACCTCGGGGTAATAGAAGGCCCGTGCGTTCACCCCCGAAACGCCGCTGAGCAGAAAGGTGTCGTAATGATTCTGGCCCCGGAGGAATTCCTTGTAGTTGTTCACCTCGTACGGAATCCCGACCTTGTGGCAGGTGGAGCAGAACTCCGCCGTTTTGTGGAACGGCTTCAGGAACGTCTGCTTGTGGAACTGCGGCTTGCCCTTCACCAACTGCTTGTTCACCCAGAACGCCAGCGAATTGGTCGCGGTATAGGCGAACGGATAGTGGATCGGTTCTTCAATCGTGTAATTGCCATTCCCCACATTTCCAGGATGCGCCCCCTGGAGCGACGTGATCGAGTGGCAGGCAACGCAGGTAATGCCCGCCATGGCCGTCGGATGCCGCTCGAAATCGAAGTTCGGATCGTCGAAGGCTCCGGAGAGAAACGGCACGGGATCATGACATCCAGCGCACCAACGGGACATCTGAACGTTCCCATCCCGCTTCAACGCGAGCGCCCGGGTCTGCTTGATGGTGAAAAGGTAGAAGGGATTGTTGAACGAACTGAAGCGGTGCGCCGAATGGACCCAGGACTTGTAGGCGTCGGGATGGCATTCGAGGCAGTACTCATTGTTCATCAGCGCCTCGGCCTTTACCCACTTGCCGTTCGAGGTGCGGGTGGAGCTCGGTGAAAAGTACTTCTCGCCCTCCTTAGGCCCCTTGGCACTCCAGATGCGCGGATCGTGCCGGTGCAGCGCCACCATCGCCACCACCGCGGTTCCGACGGCCACCGCCCAGCCGATGCCGACCTTCCATCGGATTCGGGGGCCGGCGAGGCGATGGAGAATGTACAGCCAGACACAAAGAACCGGCGCGAGGACGTGCGCCCAATAGGCCAGCCCGCGACTCCCTTCCGTCTTTGCCGCAACGAACTCCAGTCCCTCCATCCGCACCAGCATGAACCCCGACACCAACACCCCCAGGCTCATGGCAAACAGCGCGTAGCCGACGTAGGCCGCCTTCCGGCTCGGGCGATTCCACGTGTTCATCATGTGGACCACGTTGAACGCGATGAACGGGACGATGAAGATCACCCCGAGAACGAGATGCGCCAGAAACTGGATCTGATAGAAGTAATTCTGGTAGCTGACTCCCTTCGACCGCTCGAGCCAGTCGAGAAAGGTCACCGTCAGCAGGTAGGCCGAGTTGGCCCCCAGCAACGCCAACATCCCCCACACGACATTCAGCACGAGCCGCAAACGCGGCCCGACCGCACGCACATACTTGCGCTTCGGCGGCGATCCCGCGGCGGCGGGACCTGTCGGGTCCGCGGTTCCTGATGGCTCCGGAGTCATGTCGTCCCCGTTTCCTATCCCCTCGTTTCCTTCAGGAAAGAATGCCGGGGTGAACTGCCGGATTTCAGGGGTGGAACGCAGGGCGAGAGGCCAGATCCCCCTGAGCGTTGCCGGACGGCTTTCCCCCGCTTCCCTGGATCGAGAGGAACCCGCTCACGGTCTGTCCCGCAGCTCCCTCGCGCGTCGCACTAGATCCACGAACTCCGCGCGGTATCCCTCGCGATCGTCCCCCAGCCCGCGCTCAGCCAGTTCCAGGACCCGATCCCAGGTCAGGCTGCCCTTGTGCGGCGATTCCCTCAGCAGCATGCCGAAGCCCGCCACCGCCGCCGTGAAGCGGAAATCCGCCCCGACCTGTTCCCACGGCCTGGCCTCTCCCTTCACCACCACCTCCAGCAATCGGCTCTTGTCGGAGTCAGGAAGTTTGTAGCGCACCTTGAGAAAGAGCATTTCCTCCGGTCGAACCCTCGCCGCCTCGGGCTCCGGCGTCCGCACCGCATATCGCAACGGATCCACCCCGGGCTCCGTGCCCCCCACCGGGACGATCTCGTACAGGGCCGTCACCGCATGCCCCGCGCCGAGGTCCCCGGCATCTCTGGTGTCATCATTGAAATCGCGATTCGCCAGCACCCGATTCTCGTATCCAATCAGACGCCAACTCACCACCTGCGAGGGATTGAACTCAATCTGGAGCTTCACGTCCTTGGCCACAGTCACCAGCGTGGACTCCAACTCTTCGGACAACACCTTCTGCGCTTCGCGGAAGGAATCGATATAGGCATAGGAACCATTGCCCCGGTCGGCCAGCAACTCGGCCGTTCCATCGTTGTAGTTGCCCACGCCGTAGCCCAGCACCGTCAGGAAGATTCCTGACTTCGCCTCGCCTTCAATCAACTGCAACAAATCCTCCCGACTCGTGGTTCCCACGTTGAAGTCGCCGTCCGTACACAGGATCACCCGGTTGACCCCGTCGCGAATCTGATTGGTCCGCGCCAGCTCATAGGCCAGCCGGATCCCGGCAGATCCGTGGGTGGAACCGCCCGCCCTGAGGGCATTGATCGCCGCCAGGATCGGCTCCTTCTCGGCCCCGTTCGCCGGGGACAACGCCAGTCCCGCGTTCCCGGCATAGGTGACAATCGAGACGTGATCCCGGGCCGTGAGTTTCTCCGTCAGCAACCGTAGCGACCGTTGCACCAGCGGCAGCTTGTTCTCCGGTTCCATCGATCCGCTCACGTCCACCAGGAAAACCAGATTAGCCGCCGCACGTTCCTTTCGCGGGATGTCCCGTGCCTTGAGCGCCACCCGCACCAACCGGTTGCCAGGAGTCCAAGGGCTTTCGGAGACCTCCACCTGGGCCGCCACCGGATGCTCCCCGCTCACCTGCGGATAGGCGTACCGGAAATAGTTGATCATCTCCTCGACGCGAACCGCGTTCGCCGGAGGAAGGCTACCTTCGCGCAGGAACCGTCGGACGTTCGAATAGGATGCCGTGTCCACATCCATACCGAAGGTGGACAGGCGCGCCTCCGCCACCGGTCGAAAGGGGTTCTCGCGGATGGGCTGGTACGTCTCCCCCCGAACTTGGACGCTGAAACCGCCCCGGCCCAGTTCGCCCATGCCGCCCGTGCGTGCCATCCCACCGAAGGGGCTCCTGCCGGCTAAATCTCCTCCCGCGGGCGGGAGGCTTTTGATCAGGGGAGACGGCGCCATTCCGTAGCGCTTCATCAGGATTGGTTCCATGGCATCGGGCGAGCGTGCCGCGCCCCCAACCGCCACCGGGGCCGAGCCCCCAGGGGCGATTGGATCCACTCCACGCCGCACCGGGGCCCCACCCGCTGCGACCGACGGATTGAGCGCTGCACCCCGTGCTCCTCCGCCGCGAGGGGTCACCGGCGCCTTCATCGGGGCGGGTGCGGGCGCGGGTGCAGGACTGGAAGCGACCGGCGAGCGGGCCTGGGTTTCCCTCCGTGCGGGTGCCGGATCCGCCACGGGGATGGGAGCCGGCGCCTCTGCGGCCGCCGGAATGGAAACCACCTTGGCGCTGGAAACCGCGACAGGAGCCACGGGGACACCTGGCGCAGCGGGCGCATTGGTGACGGTCGCGATGGGACCGTAGCGGGCCTCGGAGAAGTCCCGGTCCGCATCGCGCACAATTCGAGGCCAGATGACGAGAGCGAGGCACAGGGCAGCAGCCCCTGCGAGACTCAGCCCCCAGGCCGGCTGGAGGAGCCAACGCCATGAGGCACCCTTCCCGATGCTGACGTCCGTCGCATGGGACTTTGGCGAGGGTTCAACGGGTTGTTCCGCCGCCTGTGCGACGGCCGTTCGCTGGGCCTCGGTGAGCAGTGAGACGGGCTCGGTGGCCAGTTGCTCGATCAGCCGGGCCGCACAGATACGGATCGCTTCGACCTCGGCCTGCAACACCGGGTCCGCAGCCACCGCCGCGGCGACAGCCTCCATCTGGTCCGCGGGCAAGTCGCCCAGCGCAAAGGCCGTCATCTCGGGAGAATCAGGATTCAATGTCATATCAACCTCCGTTTTCACGCCGTTTTTGAACCAAAACCGCGCCTCCCCGGGCGCTCCAATGCCTCTAACTGTACCCGCAAGGTCTTGATCGCCGTGTGCAGCAGGAACCCGACGTTCCCAACGCTCAACGACGTGACCGCGGCAATCTCCTCATAGCTCATCTGCCCCTGGAACTTCAGCCGGACCACCTCCCGCTGATTCACCGGCAATCCCTCCATCAACCCCAGCACCGCCAAGGCCACATCCGAACTCGCCGCGGCCGCGGCCGGACTTGGTCCCGCCGATTCCCGTGTCTCCAGATCCATTTCCGTCAACGGACTCATGCGTCGCTCCTTTCTCAGCACGTCGAGCACCCGGTTCCGACACACCGTGAACAACCACGGGGCCAATCGATCGGTGAGTTCCTCCGGGTCCTGTTCGCACAGGCGCAGGAAGGTGTCCTGCACCACGTCACGGGCGAGATCCGGATCCCGGGTCAACGATTCGGCATACCTCAAAAGGGAGGTTTCATGCCGCTCAAGGGCTTCGCGGACCCATTCACCACGGGTCGTGGTTTCCGGCGGACTCATGTGTTTTCTCGGCGCTGCTACGGGCACAACGGTGGGGAATGTGAAAACCTTAGGAAGAATCTTTCCGTTTTGAAACCGCAGCGCCGCAGGGGATGCTCGCGTCCGAATGATGCGGCTTCTCTCCCTGTCCTGCCTTGCGGGCTTGCTGCTCGCCCTTCCCGTCCTCGCTCAATCCCCCAACGAATGGGAACGGATGCGACCCATGGTTCCGCGAGGTTACCTGTGTCCCAAGGCCGTCGCTGCGCCCAGCGTGGACGGCCGATTGGATGATCCCGCCTGGCAACAGGCCGTCTGGACCGAGGATTTCGCCGACATCGAAGGGCCCTCTAAACCCAAGCCCCGGTTCCGCACCCGGGCCAAGATGCTGTGGGACGACCAGTACTTCTACATCGCCGCCGAGATGGTCGAACCCCACGTGTGGGGCACCATCAAGGAACGCGATGCCGTCATCTTCCAGGATCCCGATTTCGAGGTGTTCATCGATCCGGACGCCGACAGCCACCAGTACTATGAGTTTGAGATGAACGCCCTCAACACCGTCTGGGACCTTCGCCTCGTCAAGGCCTACAAGGACGGGGGTCCTGCCCTCAACGAATGGAACATCCAGGGACTCAAAACTGCCGTTCATGTCGATGGAACCCTCAACGATCCCAGCGACACCGACCGTGCGTGGACCCTGGCGATCGCCTTTGCCTGGGCAGCCCTCGCCGAGTTCTCCAAGCAAGCCTGCCCGCCGAAGCAGGGGGATCGGTGGCGGGTGAACTTCTCCCGCGTCGAATGGCAGATCGAGACCGCCGGCGGCTACCGCAAGATTCCCAAGACCCCCGAGAACAACTGGGTCTGGTCGCCCACCGGCATCGTGGACATGCACCGCCCGGAAAAATGGGGATTGGTGGAGTTTACCACCGACGCCAAGGCGACCCGCAAAGTGACGCCCGGTCCCTTCGAGGAAGTCCGCGATGTCCTTCAGGAAGTCTATTACGCCCAACGCGCCTTCCACGCGAAGCAGAAGCGATACGGCCGGAGTCTGGCCGAACTCGGCGTCACCAATTCATTTCCCGGATTGGAGGTCCGCGTGACCGCGGACGGTTGGCGCTCGACGGCACCATTGCGTGAACCCCAACCCTCCCGCCGCGCCGAGATTCGACACGACGGCCGCTTCGGCTTCGAAGAGTGAGGCGCCCGGTACCCACCCCGTGGACGTCGACGTCGGAAGACTCTGTTCTCCGGGGTTTCGGACTCGCGGAACTCGTCCCAGAACGAGTCCGCGAACGTCCCCCGCCAGGCCAGAGTGCGCCGCGTCCCCTCGGCACCTACCCGTAGGACACGCCATCAGAAAACTCCATCCGTTCGAAGAACAGACTTGCGCCATCAACGTCAGCGAGGCTTATTTGCAACGCATTTGCAGATGAGTCTGGAACCTCGCATTTCCCTCAAACGCCGCGTCGCCGCGGTGCTCGTCGTTCTTGCCTTGGTCCTGGTCTCCTTCGCCTCGGTCAGCACCCGCTTCCATTCCCACCCGGGACACTCACATCCGCACTCCTGCCAGCATCACCCCCCTCACCCGGACGGCGATGCGGATCACGGGCTTCCCACCCGATCGACGGCAGACTCCCCGGATGGATCCTGCGGCCTGTGCCTCTTTCTTGCCGGTTGTCCGGCACCGGAATCTGTTGTCCCGCCCGCCCTGATTTCCCCGGAGGCGATCGCCTGGATTCGATCGGGTCGGACTCTTCCCACGCGAGTGACCGGAGCCCTTCGTCCCCCGGAGCGCGGCCCCCCCACCCAGGCCTGAGGGCTGCGTCCCGACTGAGTCCCGTCCTCCCGAGCGACTGCGCCCAGTCCTTGTGGATCCCCAAGTGCCGCCGGGCTGGTGCCTGCC
>JBDNHZ010000070.1:0-6161 GCA_041688515.1 Verrucomicrobiota bacterium | reverse complement strand
GCGGACCGCCTGACCGCGCCGATCCCGTTCCTCGAATGTCTTGCCGCCGTCGGGCGCGGTCTCGGTGGTCATCTCGACGCTTCCAGGCATCGACCATCCATACGTGGTCGCTGCGCCTTGACCGGCCACCAGCCGGCTCAGTGTCCGCCCGGCGGTGTCATAGGTGGCCGTTTCCAATACCATCTCCGAACTGTCCGTCCCGACTCGCCGACGCCGCCAAACCCGACCGGCGGCATCGAGATCGTCCAGATGCGTAATGCCGAGCCGGGTCTGGGAAACCCTCCTGCCCGCATCGTCGTAGCCGTAGGCGGTGGTGACGCCATCGCGATCGGTCTCCGTTTCCAACCCGCAACAGGCGTAGGTGCGAGTGACCTGGTCGCCGCCGAGGAAGGTCGTGGTGATCGGCCGGCCTTGGGCGTCGAAGACTGTGTGAGTGACGACAGCCAGTGTGATCTCGACCGGGCCGGGCTTCACATCCTTACGGGTGATGCGGAACAACCGGCCGGTTGCATCCCACTCGGTGATGGACCGGGTGCCATCGGTCAACACGCCTCCGGAGGCCACACCCTGATCGACGGTCTCGGTTCGGCCGAAGGCTCCGCTGGTGCGCGAATAGAGGGTTTCAAGCCCGTCCGGGTGCACGACACGGATGATCCGGCGGAATCCACCCACGGTCTGGTAATACGTGACCGTCTTCAGGTTGCCGACGGTCGTCGGAGTCGCTGAGTCGTTCACCGCCCGGACTTCTTCCGTGCGGAGTGGCCAATACCCGTACCAAGTGCGCCCGGTGCGCGTTCCCAAGCGATACTGCTCTACGCGCCGTGGTGATTCCGGATCCATCGTGGGATCGTCCGAGAGATGGGAGTTGGAGTAGTCGTAGGCGGTGGTCTCGACCAGGCTGCTGACGTCGGTGGATGTCTGCGAACCAAAGCCTGAGAGTTGCTCCTTCAATCGGCTTGTAGCGGTGAAGTAGCGGTACCGCTGCCAAGAACCATCCGGGTGCAGCACCTCTTTCAAGGGTTCCCGGCCAGCAGTTGGCTGAAACCAATCGGTCGTCTCATTGGGCGTGTAGTAGATGTAGGTCGTCGTGCGCGCACTGGTGCCTTCGCCTTGTACGCTCTGTGTCAGTGACTCTCAGATCGGATCGCCACCGTTCGTGATCGGGAACTTCGTGAAGATCCGTCGGGAACGCTGTTGAAGGGTCTCGGTGGTACCGCCGTTGGACAGGGCGAACAGGGACTCGGTTTTGGTCCGAACATTCCCGCTGACCAAATCCTCCTGCTGCACGCGTGCCGCCGTGGAGAGGGACCCAGGGAAGCTGAGCTTCCAGGACATCCCGTTCGCATTGCTCTGATACTCCCATCGCCGTTCGGCGGGTCCGGGATCCTGAGTGATCCGCACTCGGTCGATGGCGGAAGCGCCGTCTGGGTTCTCGATCCGGAATGTACGGAAGGGCGTCGAGCCTGACACTACGGCATAGCCCTCGGATGAGTTGATCAGTGCGCCACGGGCTGAGAGGGGAAAGAAGCGGACCTCCAAGCCATAAGGCAGTGCTGAAACATCTACGAAAGTCTGCTTGGTCAAGATCTGTCTTAATCCTCCGTCAAATCGGACAAAGGCCTCGATTCCATCGCCCGTCCGGGGAGAGCCATTCCAGCGAAGGTTTCGCCATGCCGTCGTTTCGCCCGTCGTTGCGGCGGATGCGAAGGCAATGGATCCTGCTCCCAGTCTATCCCCAGCTACGCCCAGTCCCATGTCGAAGCCGGCACCGAAGGGATCCGTCGCGCCACCGGATCCGCAACTGAGACAGCCTGCACCCAGACCAGCCGGGGACCCGGCACCGGGATCCCCTGCCGTGGTCCCGACCGGGAATGCACCCAGGACCTTGACGGTAATCGTGCCGGGCTGGGAGGGAATCGGGACCTGTTCGGAGTGACTGATGGGCTCACCCGTGCCGCTGATGCGACGACTCCGCGGAGTCCAGGGGCCTGGTGACGAAGCGCCCTGTGGCCTGAACGATTCCTCCCAGCGCAACTCGTACGCCTGATCGGCTTCTGAACTGGCCAGCGTCGCCTTCCATTCGCCCAAAGTCACTCCAGCCTCAATATCGTCGTTGGACAGGCTCAGGCTGGACTGAAAGGTTGGCACAGCCGAGGAGGCAAGCGGGCTCCAAGAGGAAGGTAGCGCGGAGGCGGCGAGAGCCTTGGCGTCACCGATCAACAAGTCCGTGGTGTACTCCTGCGAGAGTGTCACCAGAGCATACTGGGGATCCTGGGTGGATGTCCCAGCGACACCGCTACCTCCCAGCACCGTCGTCACCACGACGTGCAGAAACTGGGTCAGCGTGACGGGAGTCGAGACGGGCGACACCGAAGAAGTCGATAGGTTGGCGAAGTAGGAAGCGCCGAAGGCCGAGCTCAGTTCGTCGCCGAGAGCTAGGGCACTGGTTAATCCGGCCGGCTGATTGCCAGTGGGCGAACAGCTTTCGTGGTAACTCGCTGTCCGTAGGCCGTTTTGTGAATCGGTGAAGGCCACGTCGATATCAGCCCGAATCGCTAAATCGGTTGAGGAGGTTGAAAACCGATCATAGGTCGAGCTGGATAGTTGCGTGGAATCAAGGGATCCGGAGGTGTTCGCTCCCGAGTCCTGGTAGCCTTGGATCACATACGACAGGGCCGTGTCTCTGCGCAGAAAGTATCGGTGGCTCTGGCCAGCTAACGGCGAAGCAAAGCCCACCTTGGTCTTGGTTCCGTTGGCCGATCGGCCTTCCAGTAGAATTGGTATCGGTAGGCAACCGCCTGCCGTCAGAACTCGGTTTGGCAACATCCCCTGAATCATCAGGAGTAGGATCAATGCGGACTGAATGCACGGGTTACGCATGGGAAATGGCGGTTCTGGGTTTAGATCAACGCGTGAATCACGGATTCCTGAAGACAACCAACCGCACCGCACCGGATCCGGCACCGCCGGATGTCAGCCAATCGGTCTCACTTGCAGCCTGAAAGCTCCCATCCCCATTCACATCTTCCATCCAGTCGGGGATGCCGTCGCCGTCGGTATCCAGAGGGACGCCGGCGGTGGTGGTGCGGAGATAATGGAAGCCAATGCTCACGAAGTTCGTCCCCACGGCGGTCAGGTTGGTTCCGATGGTGTGATGGAACAGGCCGGCGGTCGTGCCGGTCCGCCAACCCACCGCCAGCAGGTTGGTCAGGTGCCCACTGCTGGTCGGGTAATAGTTCGTTCCCAACGGCCCGGACTGATAGTCGGTCGCGGTGAGGGTGCGATTGTTGGAACCTCCCAGACTCGTGGCGCTGCGATATCCGTTGTTCGACGCCGTCCAGGAGGTGCCCGTCCCCAGTTGATGGGCGGTGCCGTCAAAGAGGTTGTCCCGCAGGGTCCACCAACCCCAACCCGGCAGGCTTGAGTCCAGCTTGTTGGTCCCGCCCTGCCACAGGTTGTTGAAGGCATTAAGCGTGAAGCCGCTGTAGCCTCCGATGTTCGGGTGGTAGAGTTCCACGAATCCCCGATGCCATCGGTTGTTCTCCCAACTGAACGACTGTCCGCTGGAATAGGCGTAGGAGTTGAATCGCACGTTCCACAAGGGGCAGTCCTTCATCGTCCAGACCACCACGCTGCCGGCCGCGGTCAGCAACTGCCTTCGCGTTGAGGTCTCCGCCGCCGCTGCGAACCCGGTGAACCGCATCTCCACTCGCGGAACCGGGCTCCCACCCATGGAGGCCAGCACCGTCGCGCTGGCGGGATCCGCGGTCGTCTCCTCCTGAACCAGGGCCAGACGGGTCAACCAGTTCAGTTGGTTCGGGCTTCCGCCGCTTCGCAAGACCGCCCCGTTGCGCAGGTTGATTCCCGCGCTGCCGTAGGTAGCCAACCGCACCCCGTTGGTCAGGGTCAGGACGGCGTTGGTCAGCGTGACTCCAGAGGCGGCATAATCGATGCGCGGGTAATGGTATCCGCGGTCAAGGATGCCGGTATCGACGGCAGCGATGGGACGCAGCACCGTGTTGAAGAGGATTTCACCGGTCAATTCCCGCGGTGCCTCCGTCGTCATCGCCCGCAGGTCGGTCGTCAGGCCCGAATCCACGGTCGCCGTGCCGGTGTCCCGATGAACGCTCTCCAACGGAAGATAGTGGGCACCGCCGCGCAACGTCTGGAACAGACCGGTGCCCAGCGACGTTTCCACCGTGTGACTTCCCCCGGTATAGCTGCCGGACAATCCGTTGGTGACCCGATTGAGGATCGAATTGCGCAGCGTGATCGCCCCGCTGTTGGCGAACACTCCGGAGACCGCCAACCGATGGGCCCCGTTCACCGTGGCGTGCTCGACCACGGCGGTGGCGTTGCCAGTGCCGCCGAACACTCCCGTGGACGCGCGGCTAACCAGGAGATTCTGGGCGGCGACGGTCGTTCCACCGGTCAACCGGATCGCTTCGCCCACATCGACGAACTGGGCGTGGCGCAGGATGTGGCCGGTGCCGGTGGCGTATTCCACACCCCGACGCAGGTTCCGGACCCGAAGGCCATTGATCAAGGTGGTGGTCGGACCATTGAAACGCAGGCCGGATCCGCCATAGCCGGCGTGCGTGAGCGGGGTGGTTTGTCCGGGAGCGGTTTCGCCGAACCCGGAATCGTCGCGGGCGGTCAGCGTGACCGGCATGAGTGGGTTGGCCAGCCAGACGAGGCTGTCGCGGATCTCGATGCCCGCGGACGTACTGGGATCGAACTTGATCACCGCGCCCGGTTCGAAGGTGGTGGTGCCATGAAGCAAGGTGTTGCCGCTCACCCAATACATCACGTCACTGCGGAACACCTGATTGGTGGTGCCGTTGATCACGGCCAGGTAATCGAGCACCAACCCGGGCCGACCCAGGTGCTGGACCAGCGCCGTGTCGCGGGTGGGATGTATCCGTCGCATGAGCGCGGTCTGTGGGCCGATCGGCTTCGGACGCGGGGTGCTGGCCCACAACGTCCGCCGGGATTGACGAGGGCCGACGGAGGCCCCGCCTTTGCCAGGTGGCAGGGCATTCAACGCGCCTTCAACCCGGTGCAATGGGACGGCTTCAACCAGGAAACGGCGTCCGTCCAGTTCCCGCACCCATTCCTTGACCATCAACCCAAGGCTTTCTTCCTGTTGATCCAATCGGAAGAACCGACCGCTGCCGATGTGCAGGGACCCGAAGTCGAGTTCGACGTCTGGCTCGGAGCGCGCCTGGGCTGATGACTCGATCCGTTCCAGGGATTTCACCGCGGGTTCGAAGGATTCATCGAACTCGGTCCAGACCTCCAGACGGGAAGTCTTGGACGCCAGACCGAACTCCTCCGGGGCCGGCGGAGCTTCACGGATGATCACATCCTGTTCGAAGCCAGAGCGGGTATAGGTGTAGCGGAGCGAGGCGGTGACAGATCCCCGGAGGGCGTCCGGGTAAACGACGACATTCTTTTCGGTCAACAGGCCGGTCGTGTCGCTCAACTCGGCGAGAAGGACGGATTGGCCGGTGGCGGTGTCATACCAACCGATGCCGTAGACATGACTGGAGAGAAGCCGGCCGTCGGGAAGGCGATGTTGGATGGCGGCCGGGGTATTGGGATTGGAAGCGAGGGTGACGCGATGGTTCCCCTTCCAGGCTCGGGCAGCACCGGGAACCAGTTCGAAGGCCTCCTCCGACTCCTGCCACTCGCCGCGTTCGTCCCGATAATGCAGGCCGGTGGCGAGTTCGATGATCGAGTTGGTGGTGGAGATGGAACCGTCGGCGGCGGTCTGGGACGAGACGATTTCCAGGAGGCGATCGTGGGCGGAGCGAGCGGTGGTCCGGAGGGTTGTTTCCCCGACTGCTTTCACGTTCAGGTCCTGAGCCTGAACTCCCAGACTGGCGCACAGCACGAGAATCCAGTGGGGCAATCGAGGACGATGGGACGTGTTCATGGGCAGGGTGTTCGAGTGCTATAGGTTTCCAACATAAGAGCCGGGTTCAGGCAACTGAATTCTCGCGCAGCTCGCCACAAAGACGACGGCATGGCGACGACGTCACGGAAGCCGGTTGGCCGAAAGATGCGCAGAATCAAAAGAAGAGGACGGCAGCGACCGCATCGTCCCAACGCCTGCAACCGCACCCATTCGGCTTCCCCTTCTTTCGTCGCCTTTCGTT
>JBDNHZ010000541.1:0-16294 GCA_041688515.1 Verrucomicrobiota bacterium | reverse complement strand
TACCGGGTCGTCCCGTACGTCCGCGTCCGATCGTGCAGCCATCGGAAATCCCGGCTGCCGGGCACCGGAAAGCTCCAGTGCATCGTCAACTGGGCCACGTTCGGGATGCTCGTTGGCTCCACCCATTTCCGGATCTCCACGTGGCCATCTGCGAATCCCACCGGACCCGCCTTCCCGTGCCGCGTCGCCGGATATCCCGTCCAGACCTCCGCCCCCGGACTCGCCGGCCACATCACCTCGAACCGGCCGTCGTCGATCGTCCACGGCGATTCCTCCAACAACACCCAATCCCGATGATGGCGACCACCACCAAGAGCTCAATCAAGGTGAAACCGGCCGGGGACGATCGCCCCCGACCGGGCCTCACCGCAGGAAAGGAGCTACGGGACATAACGAAGACGGAAGAAAACCTGACCCTCCTCCGGCAACTCCACCGTCGCTTGGCTTCCTTCCACCCCCACCACGGCCTGCCACTCGGTGGGTTGGGCCAGCTCAGAGGCGTACTCCAGAATCATACGCGGCCAACCCGTGGGCCAAGAGACCCGGATTCCTTGTCCACCGCCACCCTCGAGAGTGACGAGCTCAGTGGACAAGGTGGGAAGGTCGGACTCCATCCCGGCCCGGATGGGACGCCCGGGAATGGGATGGACCGCGAAGCCCTTGGGTCGGAGGGTCATCCACCGATGACTCGGATGGCTCAGCGTTCTCTGCGTGTCTGCGGTCGGTTTATCCACCGATTGCACCGATGACACAGATGGAAGTGCAAGATCCGAGCGGTGGGTTTCCGCCGTTGTCTTATCCGCGTTCATCCGCGTGATCCGCGGTCAAATTTCGGGAAAGGCAGGAAGACGATGAACCGCGGATCGCGCGAATAGGCGCGGATGACGGACTCCGGCATGACGTCCGTGCGTTGTCGATCGACTCAGCTCGGTCGGATGACCTCCGAGGATGCGCGGTCCCCCTTGGCCGCAACCGCGCTCACGGGCGTCACCCGGGCAGGATGGAAACGGAAGTTCAAACACCGACCACACGGACTGCAACAGCCTGATCTGGCGGGCCGCGTCAGCCCTGCACCAGTTCCAACGCCCGGTTGACGTCCACTTCCGGGACTGCGAGTCCAAACTCGACGTGCCCGATTCCGCGGGCGAGGACGAACTTGATCTCCCCAGCGCTGACCTTTTTGTCGAGGCGCATGGCGTCGAACAACTGCCGACGCTGGGCGGCGCTCAGACGAACGGACACCGGAAGGCCGGCACGCTCGAACAGTCCCTGCACCCGCGCCACCTCCTGGAGAGGCATTCCCAATCGGGCTGCACTCAGATGCGATGCCGCGACCTGCCCAATACTGATGGCCTCGCCATGGAGGTATTTGCCATAGGATGAAATGGTTTCGAGGCCATGCCCAATCGTGTGGCCGTAGTTCAGGATGGCCCGCAGCCCGGACTCCGTCTCGTCTTGCCCAACGACCTCGGCCTTGATGGCGCAGCAGCGCGCAACCACAGCAGCCAGTTCGGACGGGTCACGGGCCAGCATCCGGTCGAGTGAACGTTCCAGCCGACGGAAGAAGGCGGCGTCGTAGATGATGCCGTACTTGATCACCTCGGCGATGCCCGAGCGAAACTCCCGATCCGGGAGTGTCTTCAGCGTGTCGAGATCGCACAGCACCAACCGAGGTTGGTGAAAGGCTCCCACGAGATTCTTTCCCGCCGGCAGGTTCACGCCCACTTTGCCTCCAACCGAACTGTCCACTTGCGCCAGAAGCGTCGTCGGCACCTGCACAAACGGCAGGCCGCGCAGGTAGGTCGCCGCCACAAACCCGGCCAGATCCCCGACGACCCCGCCTCCCAACGCCACCACGAAGGATTTCCGTTCCAGCCGGGCCGCAGCGAACTGGTCGTAACAGGCGGCAACCCCCTTGAGGGACTTGGTCTTCTCCCCGGAAGGGACCGTCACCAACACGGGATCGAAGCCGGCGGCGGCGAGCGACTGCAGGGCCGTCGCGGAGTGGAGCGGGCCGACCCGCTCGTCGGTCACCACGGCACATCGCCGCCCGAGCTTGAGCTGGGAACACTCCGATCCCAACCGGGGAAGAAGCGAACCGCCCACCCGGATCCGATACGACCGTTCCGCCAACGAAACCTCCACCGTGCGCATGGGGCGAAGACTCCCCTGCGCTGCATCCGACCGACAAGGTCGAAACCAAGGATCTCAAACGCGGGTTGCATTCGGAGATCGGTGCATCCCGAACGGAATCGCCCGTCCTGGCGGCTCGTGTCCTACGACGGGTCTGACCGTCCCCCCTGCGCTTCCATCCGACGGGACCAACTTCCCTGAACTTCGCTACTGTTCCCAGCGACGTTCGATGTGTCCGAGGGAGTCGACCGCAGGGACGCGGAGAGCGCAGAGCCATGCTGGGCAACCGGTCCCGCTCCGCGGAACTCTGCGTCCCCTGCGTTCTTGGCGGTGAGTCCATTCCCACGACCTTCCTTCCCGTGTGAAGCCTGGGGACGCGGCCCCCGCATGGCGGGACCCCTCGGGCTTGTGGTGGAAGGCAGCGGGCGAGATGCGGACATTTCCTTGGAAACAGCCAGATCCAGCCTTGGCGCATTGAAGGCCGCCATGCTAGTGGTTGGGCATGTTCGAAGGTCGATTGTCGCGCCGAAGAATGCTTCAGGGAACCGGGGTCCTCATGAGCCTGCCGCTGCTGGAGGCCATGGGTCCGATCCGCGCCCTGGCTGCCGGGGAATCCGGAGCAGCAACCTCCAAGGCAGGCACGCATCCCACGCGCTTCGCCGCGCTCTACATGCCAAATGGGGTCAACGCGGGACATTGGACGCCCGCGACCGAAGGCGAGGATTTCGAGCTGACTTCGATCCTGGAACCCTTGGCGGCGCACAAGAAGGATCTGCTGATCCTCACCAACCTCTGGAATGCGGCGTCCAATACCGGGGATGGCCACTACGTGAAGACCGGCGGTTGGCTGACCAGCACGACCATCACCCGGACCACCGGCAGCAACCTCTGCGCGGGCAACACGTCGATGGACCAGCTTATCGCCCAGAGACACGGCAACTTCACTCCCCTTCCCTCCCTGGAACTCGGCATCGAACCTCCCGCGACCGGCGTCGATACCAACGTCGGGTTCACCCAGCTCTACGGGGCTCATATCTCCTGGGCGACACCGACCACGCCGCTTCCAAAGGAGGTCAACCCGAAGCTCGCCTTCGACCGACTGTTCCGCTCAGGCCGTTCCCAGCGCAAAGGCGGTCTGGGGCATGACGAAAGCGTTCTCGACCTCGTTTCCGAGGATGCCCGGCGCCTCCAGCGGGAACTGGGCGGTGCCGATCGCCAGAAGTTGAACGAGTACCTCGAATCCGTGCGCGCGGTCGAGAAACGCATCGAGTTCGAGACCCGACGCCAACGGGAGGAGGTCCTCGTCGATCCGCTCGCGCGGAAGGAGATCGAACGACTGGGTCAACGGGTCGATGCCTTCGACCCCTTCCGCGACCCGGGCAAGGCGTCTGAACGTGGCATCCGTCACACCGAGCAGGTGCGCCTGATGCTCGACATCATGGCTCTGGCCTTCTGGACCGACTCAACCCGCGTCAGCACGTTCATGTTCGGGAATGCGGTCTCCGGAAAGGACTTCACGTTCCTCGACGGCGTCAAAGGTGGCTTTCACGAAAACAGCCATCACGAGGGGAAGGCCGACAAACTCGAGATGTACCGTCGGATCAACCGATGGCATCAGGAGCAATTCGCCTACTTCCTCGACCGCCTGAAATCGATCCGCGAAGGCGAAGGCAGTCTGCTGGATCACTCCATGATCCTCTGCGGTGCGGGCATGCGCGACGGCAACTCCCACAATCCAGAGAACCTCCCTCTGCTGCTTGCCGGACGCGCCGGCGGATCCCTCTCGCCAGGACGCCATCTGAAGTACGATGTGCGCACCCCGATGGCCAACCTCCACCTGGCTCTGTTGCAGCGAGCGGGAGTCGACGTGAAGAAGTTCGCCGACAGCACCGGCCCACTCGCCAACCTCAGTTGATCTGCCCGCGGTCAGCGGACCGCCGGGAGCAGGTTTTCCACCCGTACTTCGTCGGCTTCGCGGGGTTCGCCGGAGAGGATGTCCGCCGAAACCGTGGTATCGCGGCGGATGTACCCTGCCTTCAGTTCCGCCACCCGCTGTCCGTCCCGGTAGACGGCCAGATGCTGCTCGGGTTCAGGCGGTGTGTTGAGGCGGAAGTCCACCACCACAAAACGCAGCTGGGCATGTACCCGCGCGATCTGGCCAACGGCTCCATCCAATGGGCGGATCGTCTCGGCATCGCCGGACGTGAACGCGCCGGAGGGGCGGTTGGACGCAGTGCACCCGGCCAGAAGTCCCAACAGAAGTCCGGCCAACCAGCCCCACCCCGCTAAGCGGGATCGCTCCCGTGGGCGACGCAGGTTCACAGGCTTAGAAGGCCAGTCGGACACCGGCTGAAACTCCGTAGATCGCCCCCAGCTTGACCTGGGCTTCCCGGCCAAAACCGCCGAACTGCAGATCTTCGTTGTGTTGGAATTCCCCGGCCAGATAGAGGCCAATGTTGCGGGTCAGCTCGAAATTCACCCGGATCTCCGCATAGCCACCCGGCTGCCAGTCGGACCGCCGGAGGGTCCGCTCCAGCGACGAACCCGGGATGTCCGTCCCCGGAAAACGCGTGCTTTCGCTGATCTGGAACTGGGCATCCGGCAACACGGTGCAGTACCCAAAACTCAATCCGACGACCCACCGACTGGACAACGGCAGTTCGAAGTACGGCCCGAACTTCAGGGTATGCAGGTCGGCATCCAGTCCCATTTCGACCACCGACGTTCCATCGCCCACCAAGGTGTTCTGGTTGAGCGGTACCAGCGGGATCAGGGGGCCGGGACCGTTGAAGGTCCCGCTGTAGGGGCCGTCGGCCGGAATGATGGGTTGCCCGCCTGGGCCCACGAGCGAATAGGTGGCCGTGGAATAGCTGCTGGAGCGGGTCACGCTTCCGGAACCGGAGGCGGAGAGCGACGAGAACGAATAGCCCGCCTCCAATCCAAACCGGATATCGCGATCAAACAACTCAAAGCGCAGCGCCTCGAATCCCGCCCGGATTTCGCCACCGAATGCCGACTGGCTCCCGCCGTCCACCGCACCCACCCGGGGTGCGGCATCGAATCGGGAGAGCTGGAGGGTGTTGCCCTGGATCTGCACCGGATCGGAGTAGCCCCAGTTCCAGGTATAGGGAGAGTTGGTACTGATCGAACTCCGGACAAATCCATCGGCGTAATTCCCCGCCCCGGTGGGCAGCGGATCCAAGGTGTCGGAAAAGCTCACCTTGTACCCGGATCGGACCACTCCACCCGCACGAACCCAGAAGCCGGGAGCCGGCCTGAGTTCCTGCCCCATGACCGTGGTTGCCGCCCCCGCGATGGCCAACACGGCCAGCGTCCCCTGACCGACGAAATTCTTCATGTGGATCACAATACTTGACCGCAAAATTCTTGAATCGAAAGCCAACGATCTCCGCACCTCAGAGGCCCAGGATCACCCGATAAAACCGATTGGTCACGCCCGGCGCAGACTCGGTCTTCGGGGGACCATGATCGATCCACTGCACCCGGGAACCCGTTCCAGGGATGGCCGGACGGGCGGTGCGGATCAACCCAGACCCTTGCGCGAAGGCCTCCGGCGTAGGCGCGTACTGGACGAAATAGTTTCGTCCGGCCTGGGTGGGAAACTCGATCAGGAAGGCACCCGAGGGGAACATCCCGTTGGTGAAGTACAGGGCTCGATCGACCGAGAGGGTCCGGGAGCTGGGCGCGGGGCTGAGGATCGATGAAGACTGCTCCGAGAGCAGGGTGGGGACCGGGACGGTGGTCAGATCGGCCACGTAGTATTCCAACCGAAGCACCCGCGCCGTACCGGGGGGCAGATCCGAAGAGAACACCAACGCCCCGCCATTGGAATTCGTGCCCAGGGAATTGTAGAGCCGGATCGGAACGCCCAGGGAATCGTTGGTCAACCCGGACACGGTGATCATCACCTGACTCTGGGTGATGACCCCGGGATTGCCGATGTCGATCTGCTGAAGGAAAAGACCGGATTGGGCATCCAGCACCGGCGCCGAACGGATCTGGACCACAGGACCCATCGTCCCGAGGGAAGCCGTGACGTTGGTGCCACCCACCGGCCCCACTTCCACCGCGAACGGTTTGTTGGTGAAGACAAGCGCCGCCTGATAAGGCCCGGCTCCTTCCCGGGCATCGAACAGGAGGCGTCCCAAGGGATTCACCCCCGTCGCCAACGTGCGCCCGGTTGGAAGGACGATCTCGATTCCGAAGAAGCCGGGGAGGGTCGAATCCGTACGGATGACCGCGGAGGAGGTCCCGGCTTCATCTCCTTCCAGGAGGAGCCGAGCCGTTCGCCCCGGGGCGACGGTTGGGAAATTGGTCAGGGAAGAAATATAGCGGGGATTCGACAGCGCATTGGTGGCGTAGGCAACCGAGACCTGCACCCGGGTCTCCCCACCGTAGGCCAGAAACTGAATCGGAACCTCGGGGGAAACACCGGGTTGAAATGTGCCAAAGCCAAAGGCCGGAAACGGGCGGGGCAACACACTCAGCACGACACCGGAGCTGCCCGTGGTCCCCGCCGTATCAGTCACCTGCACGGCGTAGATCCCGGTCTGAGACACCGCGAGATTCGTCAGCACCAGGGTCGAGTTCGTGGCCGAATCCAGAGCATTGCCAGCGAAACGCCACTGGTAGCGAAGCGGAGCACCGCCCGTCGCCCCGACCGAGAAGGTGGCGGACTGACTCTCGTAGGCGGCCACCCCCAACGGTTGGCTCGTAATGACCGGCTGCGCGGCCAGCGGCAACCCCGTCAGCAGGGCTGCCACCCCGAACAGGGCACTGCCTCGACCATTCCGGCTCCTACCACCTCGGGACGATGTAAATGCATGCATCAGACCCTGGGATGGAAGCGGCCAACGCCCGAAAAGGACAGCTGGAAATCGGCACCGTCAGATGACGGTTCCCGAGGGGATCACGCCGTTCTTGGGAATGATGAGAATGCCGTCGCGGATGTAGTACAGCGGATGATCCAAGTTCTCCGGCTTGCCCTCCGGCGAGAGGACACAGTCGTTCCCGATCCGGGCATTCTTGTCGATGATGGCATTGTCGATCCGTGTCCCCCGACCCACACCGATGGGGATCCCCAGACTCTCCGGACGCGTCAGGCGAGCCGAGGTATCAAAGTAGTCCGCGCCCATCATGACCACCCGATTGAGGAAGCACCCTTCCTGGAGCATCGAACGGATGCCAATGACCGAGTGCTGGATCCGGGCGTTGTTGATGATGCAACCATCGGCAATCACCGCGTGGTCAATGGCCGCTCCGTTGAGCTTGGACGCGGGCAGGAACCGGGGACGGGTGAAGACGGGCGGAGTGAAAAAATTGAACTTCGGCATCTCCGCGGCCTGATCGAGGTTGGCTTCGAAAAAGCTCCGGATCGTGCCGATGTCTTCCCAGTAACCCTGAAACACGTAGGAGAAGACGCGATGGCTGTTGATCGCCCCCGGGATGATGTGCTTGCCGAAGTCCGTCAGATTGTTGTTCAGCAACTCGAACAGCACCTCCCGGTTGAAGACGTAAATGCCCATGGAAGCCAGATAGAGGTCCTCCTGGCTGGCAATTCCCAGCGGCCCATACTGCTCGCGATCCACCCGGAGGGAGTCCAGAACGGCCTGCTCCTTGGGCTTTTCCATGAAACGGGTAATCCGATTCTCCCCGTTCATCTGAAGGATCCCAAGGGAGCTCGCCTCTTTCGCAGGCACGGGAAGCGTGGCGACGGTCAGATCCGCGGATTTTTCCACATGCGCGCGAACGATGTCGCTGAAATCCATCTGATAGAGCTGGTCGCCGGACAGGATCAGAGCGTAAGCAAAGTCGTTGTTCTGGAAGTGAACCAGATTCTTCCGGACGGCATCGGCCGTTCCCTGGTACCAAGAAGTGTTCGAGAACGACTGCTCGGCGGCCAGGATCTCAACGAAACCCCCGTTGAAATGATCGAACTTGAAACTCTGCGAGATGTGCCGGTGCAGGGATGCCGAGTTGAACTGCGTCAACAGGTACATCCGGGTGATCCCGGAATGGATGCAGTTGGAGATCGGGATATCCACCAGCCGAAATTTGCCCGCGAGCGGCGTTGCCGGCTTCGATCGCTCCCGCGTGAGCGGAAACAAGCGGGTCCCCTGACCTCCGCCCATGATGATGCCGAGGGTCTGCTGAGCCAGATAGGATGAACGGTTGGGCGACATAGATGAGTGGTTCCCGGGTTTTGTACGCGAGGCCGGATAACCACTCAAGCCCGGCCAGCATCCATCCATGCGGCCGTGGCAGTCCGCAGCCACGACTTGTCGGACGACTTGTCGGAGGGACGAGTCGGAGGGACGAGTTCCACGAGTCCCCGTCACGTTGTCGGAGGGACGAGTTCCACGAATCCCCGTCACGGCGTCACGGAGCTCGTTCCAGTGCCTCCATCCCCGGGATTGCGTCCCGGTCCTTTCCCGGACCAGCATGATGACCGATGCGCCGTTGCACACTCCCGGGTCTTTTTGCCGCGCCATGAAGGTTGCGTTCGTTGTCCACGATTTTGACGCCACTTTTGGGCAAGGTCGATACGCCGTCGAACTGGCCCGGCGACTGTCCTCGAAGTGCGAGTTCGTCGTTTACGCCAACACCTTCAACGCCCCGGGGCTTTCGAACGTACGCTGGGTCAAGGTTCCCGCCTTGCGATGGAATGTCATCACCACCGTTTTCACATTCCTCCCGGCTGCCGAGCGCCTGCTCCGGCGCGATCGACCCGACGTGATCCATGCCCAGGGGTTGACCGGTTGGAGTGCCGATGTGATCACCGGACATATCTGCAATGCCGCCCGTGCACGGACGCTCGCAACCCAACGCAATCGCGCCCGTTGGTTCATCCAGATCGTCACGCCCTTCGAACGCGCCTTCTACCGTCAGAAGCGCGCCACCGAGCTGATCGCCATTTCGAAAGGCCTCTCCTCTGAGATCCAGCAGGAGTACGGATGGAACAAAGGGATCCACGTCCTCCACCACGGCACCAACACGGAGCAGTTCCGGCCCCCGGTAGATGGATGGGAGCGCGAGGCCCTCAGGAAACTGTTCCGTCTGCCCGATGGCCGATGGCACTGGCTCTTCATGGGGGAAGCGGTCAAGGGACTCCGACTCGTCATCGAACAATTGCCCCAGTTTCCCGACGCGCACCTGTTGGTGATTTCCCGTTCCGACTCGCCCAACTACGCCGCCCTCGCCCAGTCGCTCGGGGTTTTCGACCGGGTGTCCTTCTGGGGCTACGAGCCCCGATCCGAACTCGCCTTCAGGGCGGTCGACGTCTTCGTCTACCCCAGCGACTACGATCCCTTCGGCATGGTCGGCTCGGAGGCGATGGCTTCAGGAATTCCAGTCATCCTCGGGAAGAGCATCGGGGTTGCTGAACTCGTCCAGGACGGCGTCAACGGACTGCTGTGCGATCCGGAGAATCCCGATACGATCGGGGACCGGTTGCGGAGGTTGCGGAACGGTCCGGGGCTGGCGGCTCGCATTGGCAAAGCCGGCCGCGAAACGGTCGTCGAGACTTCCTGGGATCACAATGCAGAGGAGGTCTTTCGGATCTACTGCCAGGTGGCGACTCGCAACCAAGGCCGCGTATGAAGTCGCCCCGGATCACCTTCTTGGTCCACGGCGGCCCCGGGAGCATCGAGGCGGTCCGTGCACACGGTCTCGCCCGGCGCGCTCCTCCGGAGACAGTCCGCTTCCTGTTCCGGGAGAACAGTCGGGCCTCCACCCTACGGGCCTGGGTTCGGGAGCTCCGCCGGGATCCGCCGGACTTGCTCTATGTCCTGAACACCGCCCTCCCTGGCGTTCCCCTGGCGATCTGGAAGCGGGTCATCTCCGGGATCCCCTACGTCCTCGACACCGGGGATGTCATCGAGGAAATGGCCCGCCGCTCAGGCATCGGCGCGGGTTGGCGCCTGCCACTGCTCGGGATCATCGAACAATCCGCCTGGCGGCAGGCCAACCGGATCGTGGTTCGCGGCACCCGGCATCGCGATTACCTGCGCGCTCGCGGACTCGCCGCGACGTTGATCCGGGACGGCTACGCTGAGCAACAGGAGGTCTCGCCGGAGCGAATCCAGGCGCTGCGGGCGCAATGGCAGCTCGACGGCAGATTCGTCGTCGGCCTCATGGGTTCCCTCGTCTGGAGCCCACGCCTGCAAATCTGTTATGGATGGGATTTGATCCGCGCGCTGGCCGATCTCCGGGATCTCCCCTTGGCTGCGGTCATCATCGGGGACGGGAATGGTCGGCCGTGGCTGGAAAAGGAGGCTCGCCATCTCGGAGTTCAGGATCGGCTCATCTTTACCGGCCGGATTCCGTACAGCGAGGTCCCCGCGTACATGCGGTTGCTGGATGTCGCCCTCTCCACCCAGACCAACAACCTGCCCGGACAGGTGCGTACGACCGGCAAGATCCCCGAATACATGGCTGCTGGCTGCCACATTCTCGCCAGTCGGGTTGGGGAAGCGGAACTCCTCCTGCCAGACGAAATGCTGATCCCGTTTGAGGGAGAAGTGGACCTCGCGTACCCGCGACGCCTTGCAGAAAGGATCCGCGAATGGGTCGTTCACCCAGAAAGTCGCGAGCTCCGCCGGACCCTTCCCGCGATCGCGGCCGCTACCTGCTCCTACGAAGTGCTCAGTCGCAGTTGGCTTGGTGAGATGAATGAAGTCCTGACCGAAATCGAGAAAGCCCCACTCGACTGATCTGGGATCAGCGCCCCGTCCACCAGACCAAGTAGCCTTGGAGACACACGACGATCGCAGCGAGGCTCCAGACGAAAGTCTCGCGCGCAGTGAGCGGGCGCTGGCGACTCTCAACGATCAGGAAGCGAACCTGAATGCCGCCCACCTCCAGAAGCTCTCCATTTCGCAACGTCTGCTCGGCCACGGAGACCGAATCGATCACCACCCTGGCTTCTCCCAGGGTCCGGATCGCCACCCTTCCTTCCGGGGTTGCCACCAGATCAAAGTGGCGATCCCAGACGCCGGGACCGCTCAACTGCACGTCCGCTTCACGACTTCTTCCGACCCGGGCCGGGAGCCGGGGAACTGCCAGTTGACTCCCGCTCTGGGGCCCCGTCAGTACCACCAGTTCGACCATGTCAGATCCTACCAACCGCGAACAACGTTGATGCTGTCGCCGGGGAAGATGGCGATGTCGTACTTGGCTGGATCGTCCAAGGCCTTCTTGCAATTCACCATGATCGTCTTGCCTCCACGGATGACCTTCACCTTGCGCCGGTTGGCGAACTCCGTGAAGCCGCCAGCGGTGTCGATCGCCTTCAGGACCGTCATCTGCCCCTGGTGCGCAAACGTGTTCGGATTGCGGACTTCACCCCCCACCGTGATTGGCCGTGGAAGGACCTCGATCGTCACGTTGATGATGCGGTATAACCCCTTGTCGATGTAGAAATCACGGATCTCCTGCTCGAGAACATCGCGACGCTTGCCCTTGAAGTTGAACTTGTGGCCCAGATGCAGGGTCAGCTCCCCATTCTCCGGAATCTGCATCTCGGTCGTTGCGGGGGGTGTCGCTGTGGCCGGAATATCAAACACCACCCGAACCTTGTCCCCGACATTCAGAATGTCGTTGCTGAGCTCCGACTTGGTCGAAGCCTTCGCCGATGGCTTGTCCTCAGCCAAGGATCGTCCGGTGCCTGAGGCACACCCCAACGCAAAGAGGAAGAGGGCAAACAACCAGGCAAGACGGCCGGTCTGCAAGAAAACTCTCATGGTGTAATAGTCTGCTGTTGTGAGTACCCGTTCAATACTTGGGCTTTACCTCGACCGTGTCGGTTTCCCCCGAGGGATCCCCTGACTTCTTCTTCTTGCGACTCTTCTTCTTCTCATCGTCCGGCTTCGACTCATCGTTCTTGGAGTAGTAGTCGTAGTAGTAGCCGCTGTAGTAGTAGTAATAGCTGTCCTGGGAAATGTTGATGTTGTTCAACACCACGCCCAGCAAACAGCCCGGACCACCAATCTTCTCGACCATCTGCTTCGCCCTCAGCGTCATTTGCTGCGGATACTTCCGGTATTGGACGACCAGAATGGCCATATCGACCTCACTCGCCAGGATGGAGGCATCCGAGACACCCATGATCGGGGGCGAATCGAAAAAGACGAAGTCGTACCGGCTCTTCACCTCGTCGATGAACTCCTTCATCTGCTGCGAGTTCAGCAGCCCGATCGAACTGCTCGGAAGCTTGCCGGAGGGGAGAAAGTCCAATCCCGGCTGGGGAGTGGTCTGCACCACCTCATCCAGTTTCATCTGGCGAAGCAGGTAATTCGTCAGACCAATTGCATTCGAGACATCCAGAATCTTGTGCAGGCTCGGGCGCCGGAGATCCGAATCGACAATCAAGACCCGGCTTCCCTGCTGGGCGAAGATCGTCGCCAGATTGAAGATGGTGGTCGACTTTCCTTCGCCTGCGCCGCCGGAGACCACGGTCATGGTCCGCTGATTCGGGTCCTTCCGCGAAAACAAGATGTTGGTTCGCAATACGCGATAGGCTTCGGCATGCGGGCTGTCCGGCCCCTCCTCAATCAAGGCACCGACGTTCTGAGGAATCACTCCGAGAACCGGCGCACCCAAGGCCTGTTCCACGTCGTCAATCGTCTTTACGCTGGTATCCAGATACTCGATGAAGAACGCCAACAGGAATCCCAGCAAGAGGCCTGCAACACCCCCGGCGGCGATATAGACCGGTTTGTTGGGCTTCACCGGATTCAGCCCGACCAAGGCCCTGTCGATGATCTGAACGGAAGACTCGCGAGAGACCTCGCCATTGATCATCTGCTGGCCGAACTCCATCTGCATGCCGGTCCGCAGGCGTTGCTTGTTCTCCAGATCCTGTTTGGCCCGGCTATAGGGAGCGGCCTTGGCAATATCAGCCGCGTGCTCGGATTTGGCCTCGGTAATCTGCTTTTCCAGATCCAACACCGCACGCCGGTTGCCCTGCAGCTTTGCATCCAAACTGGTGGTGATGCCGGCAACTTCCCGGTCCAACTGTTCATTGATCCGACTCAGGATGGTCTGGACGTTCTTGACGTCCGGATGTTCCAGCCCCAGTTGGGTCAGAAGCGAATCCTGCCTCTGTTCTGCCTGGTTTAAGTTGCCGATCAACGTCGTCAGTTCTGGCGTCGCCAATGCCGAGGAAGAGGCCAGAAAATACCGGAGCCGGGTCGGCTCCTTCTGCTGAATCCCCTGGACCGTGGCAACAATTTGCTCCTGAGCGGAGACTTCAGTCCGGAGTTGGGTGCGGGCGGCGTCCAAGCGAGCCATGGTCTGCGTCAGCAGGCTGACCATCTGGGGCCCGTCCGAGGCGAGATCGGCCATGCCAATACCCGCACTCCGAAGTTCATCCACCTTCTTCAACGCATCCCCAACCTGATTCTCGAGTTCACCGAGCCGATTGGAAAGGGTCGTCAGACCGCGCGTAAGACGCTCATTCCGGAACTCACTCCGATATTTATCATACTCCACCGCCACCATGTTCGAAATGTCGCGGGCCAGTTCCTTGTCCTGGTCGTAGGCGCTGACCTCGATGATCGAGGTGTTTTTGCGCTGCTTGATCTCCACATTCCTGGAGAGGACCTCATAGGCCTGCTGGACAGTTACCTCGGGAACCTTTAGCCGCTGGGCGTAGGTGACGTTCAGCTTGAGACGCTTGATCACCCGATCGAGGATCGCATGAGACTTCAACACCTCGAACTCGGTGTTGAAGAAGTACGGATCAAATGACTGAGAAGGAAGTCCGATGCCGCCAAACACCCCCACATCCGGCGTATCCTTCTCCACCTTCATGCCAGCAGTGCTGACATACATCGGCGTGAGGAAATAGGTCACGACCGTCACGGTCGCCATCACCAGGAAAAGGACGGTCAGAATGATCGCCTTTCGCAGCCGGATGATGCGCCAGTAGTCGAGAAAATGCAGCTTGGAGTCCGTCACCGAAGCCGCCGGGGCGAGGTTATGCGTCGCTTCCATTCGTCACAAAAAAGGGAGGCTGAAAAAATTCCAGCCTCCCGTCGAGAGCCATTAAGAAACTTCAGTACGTGGCGCGAACCCCGACGAACACGCGATTACGATCGTAGTCGCGGAGGTCGATCTTCGAGCTGAGCCGATCGTAGTAGTAGGCCGCTTCAGCCGACAGATAAGCGTTGATCTGGTAGTTCAACGTCAAACCGATCGACATGTAATCCTCAGAGCTGCCATCGGCACCCACTCCCTTGGAGACACCCACAATTCCGCGTTCTGGTACTGACCGATCAGAGTCGCACGGAGCAAAGCGGTGATCTGGTGGTTGATCGAGCCGTAGACCAACGTGGACTGCTGGTCGAGCACGCCCACCAAGTCCGTGGCGTTACGTCCGTGGCGGACACCCAATTGGACGTTACTGCCGTCCGTGTAAGAGTACGTCAGATTGGCATCCGCATAGGGGTTCGTTGCGTCGGCGCGCTGGCCGCCGCCCGCATTTTCCCATTCGATGTACTGGGCACCCAAACGGACTGAGCCGACGAGGCGGGCCGTGAAGGAGTGATCCACTCCTGCGAAGAGGTAGTGCGAGGTCGAGTCACGCTCGTTGGCCGTGCGGTAGTCGTTGAGCCCGAACTGGTAGTTCAGGGAGGTCACCGTCTTCGGGCTAAGCTGGTAGCGCAAACCCAACGAGGGCAGATGCTCCGTGCGGTTCAGGAAGTCCGCGAACTGGGGAGCGTCGTAGTCGAAATAGCTGTTCCGGTAACCCACCACGGCACTCCACTGAGGCGCGAGAGCGGCGGTGAAATCGAGGCCGGCGGTGTTGCGGAGGTTGTTTCCTTCAGCGCGCAACAACTGACTGTTCGGCGTGCTAGGCGAATTGCCGACCTGCTCGGGCTCCTGAGCGATCGCCAGGTTATCGAAAATGCTGACCTTGTATCGCTCGTTGAACGTGTGGTTCACCTGAGCATCCGCCAGATGGAACTGATCGTAGGACTTGCCCGGGCGGTCTTCGTAATAGCGAAGGCCGTAGGTGTATCCCGCGGTGATGGTGGTGTTCTCGAGGGGGATGATGAAACGGACTCCCGGCGTCACTTCAAAACCGAAGCTCGACATCTTTCGATTGTCGATGCCAGTGGTCAGGTTGTTGTCACCGTCAGCATTGTCGATATCGACCTTGTTGTTGCCGGTAAAAATATTGTCGTCATAGAAACCGCGCAAGCCGGCACTCAGGGTGTAGATCTTTGATCCACCCTCTACGGCGAGGACGGCGGCGGTCGAGATTACGGCTCCTGCCGTCATGAGGCCGGCTGCCTTGATGAGCTTCTTCATACGAGAATCGCGGTTACTTCTTCAGGCTGGTCGATCCAGAGAATGGATTGTTTGAGTTTTGTATGTACCCACCCGGATACTGTCAAACCCAAATCCTTCACAATAAAATTCTTCCAAGCCACCCCGAGTCCATTCCATGTCTCGGGAATCAAGCTACTTCCAAGGCCTCCGCAGCTCTTTGAGCCCGGATCAACCTCGAATAACGCCCATCCTGACGGATCAACTCGCGGTGGCAACCTCGTTCCTCAATCTTTCCTCCGGCGAGGACCAGAATCTGATGTGCCGCCCGCACCGTGCTCAGTCGGTGCGCGATGACAAAGCTCGTACGGTGGGCCATTAATCGATCCAAGGCAGCCTGGATCGCCCGCTCGGTAGCGGTGTCCACGCTGGCCGTCGCTTCGTCGAGGATCAGCACGGGAGCATCCTTCAATAGCGCCCGGGCGATGCTCACGCGCTGCTTCTCCCCAACACTCAGTCGGACGCCGCGCTCCCCGACCTGGGTATCGAGACCTTCCGGCAGCCGCTGGATGAACCCATCGCATTCAGCCGCCTCCACTGCTGCCTGCAATTCCCCGGCAGTCGCCTCCAACCTTCCGTACATGAGGTTTTCCCGCAGGCTTCCGTTGAAAAGGAACGGCTCCTGGCTGACGACCGCGATCTGTCGGCGGAGGTCCGCCAGATCCATCTCCCTAAGATCCCGGCCATCCAGAAGGATGCGTCCGGCGGTCACCTCGTTGAATCGGGGAATCAGGCTGACCAGCGTCGTCTTGCCCGCCCCCGTCGGTCCGACGAGCGCAATGACCTCGCCAGAACGGACCTGCAGGTG
>JBDNHZ010000540.1:0-3506 GCA_041688515.1 Verrucomicrobiota bacterium | reverse complement strand
TTCCCCGCCCGACCAGAATGAGCCTCGTTACGTCGTCGCCTACCGGTAGGCGGGTGGGGAAGGCCCGCGCACCCAGAAGGACCACTGTCAGAATGAGCCAGACAAACCTCCCCCTCGGGAATTCGGCTTCCCATCCGGGTCACGGCCAGCGAGAAAGAGCACCTCCCGTAAGCCCATGAAACAACGATCCCTTTAAGCAGGCGGAGTGATTCGGATCGTGCTGGCTTGCTGGTGGGCGTTCCGCCAGCGCGGGGTCTTGGTTCATCGATTCCCGGACGGTCGCTGGGTGGGCATCCAACAGGTCACGGCGACCACCAACGGGACCCACTACCTCTCCCTCGCCGGCGGGTGGAGACGTTTTCTGCTGCACCCGCTCGTCCCGGACCGCGTTCGCAGCTGGGGCGCAAGCGGCTGGGTCGGAGACTCGCGTCAGGTGATCGCCTCATTCCGTGTTCCGAATCCGTACCCGATCACCAACGCTCACTGGGTTGCCGCTCCGCTCCCAGCCACCCACATCGCTGGTCCGGTACAGGTCCGCCTCGATTCGATTGAAGCCGTCACGATTCCCCCGAGTGAAACGTATCCCATCCCGGATCTCCGGTTTCGTTTCGTCCCACGATTCTCACTGAAGTCCACAGAACCACCCGAGGACGGCTGGGAAGCGACACGGGTCGAACTCAGCGATCCCGTGGGCAACATCAGCGAGTCTCTCGATAACCCGGGCCGGCGAATTGACGAGGCCGAGCCTTGGGGCAAAGGCAGTTTTCTGAGGCAGGATTGCCTGGCTGCTCGCAGACCCGAACGGATTGCCCCAGACTTCTCCGCATGCGGTCCTGTCTGATCTTGCTCCTGCTTCCCCTGCTCGCGCGCTCCACCTCGGCCGCACGTCTCCCCGAGGTCCGGGTGACCCAGGACGACACGGTGATCCGGCACTCCTGCAGGATCGTGATTCCCGCAGGTACGATCCTCTCCGACGCGAACACCAACGGCGTGATCCAGATTGCCGCCGACAACCTCATCGTCGAATTCGCCCCGGGCAGCGAGTTGCGGGGTGCTGCGCCGGGCACCGATGGCGATGCCCTCCGCGGAATCGGCATCCGGATCGAGGGTCACCGGGGCGTGACGCTCAAGGGCGCGCGGGTCCGGGGCTTTTTCAACGGCCTGGTCGCTTCCCACGCGGATGGCCTGGTCGTCGAGGGCGGCGATTTCTCGGACAACTACCGCCAGCGACTCCGTTCGACCCCGCAGGCCGAGGACGGCGCGGACTGGCTCTTCCCCCACAACAACGACGAGGTGAAATGGCGGGACCAACACGGCGGCGCGGTGTGTGTCGAACAATCCTCCCAGATCACCCTCCGCAACCTGACCGTGCGCCGGGGTCAGAACGGAATCATCCTTGATCGCGTCGACCACTCCCGGATCTACGACAACGACGCGTCCTTTCTCTCGGGCTGGGGCCTGGCCCTCTGGCGCAGCAGTCGGAACATCATCACGAGAAATGCCTTCGACTTCTGCGTCCGGGGCCACTCCGAAGGGATCTACAATCGCGGCCAGGATTCCGCCGGCATCCTCTGCTTCGAACAGTGCAATGAAAACGTCTTCGCCGAAAACTCCGCCACCCACGGCGGCGACTGCTTCTTCGGGTTCGCCGGCCGCGAAGCCCTCGGCGAGGGCTGGATGGAACGGGAGCGCACGCGGCTCCGCCGGGAGACCGGACAGCAGGAGGTCGATGCGCTGATCCAGGTGCCGGAGGACGTGGTCCGAGATTTCAGTGCCCGCGGCTGCAACCGGAATCTCCTCATTGGAAATGACTTATCCTATTCACCCGCGCACGGGATCGAGATGACCTTCAGTGAAGGCAATGTGTTTGCGAAGAATCGACTGGTGGAGAACGCCATCTGCGGCGTGTGGGGCGGCTACTCCTCCGACACCCTGATCGCCGGGAACGAGTTCACCGGAAACGGCGGACTCGCCTACGGACTCGAACGTGGGGCGATCAACATGGAGCACGCCTCGAACAATCGGATCCTTGGAAACACCTTTCACAACAACAAGGCCGGGGTCCACCTGTGGTGGGACAACGACGGTGCGCTGTTCCGGCTTCCCGGTGTGTCCGGAAATCTCCGCGGCATCTCAGGCAATGTGATCGCGGGAAACTCCTTCCTCCTGGATGACCGGCATCCGTTCGGCCCGCTCAATCCCAAGGACCGACTCCTCGTCCTGCAACTCCGCGACGACGGAACCAATCATCTCCACCACAACCTTTACCTCGCCAACCAGGTCCGCATCACCGCCTCCAACGGCGTCGAGTTCGCCGTCAAGCCGGGCGGTGAACCCGGCCGCACCGGCAAGGTGCCCGACTGGCGGTTGCCGAAATATACCGTGCTCGGGAAGAATCATCCGGTGGGCGCCCGGAAATCCCTGCGCGGACGACACCAGATCCTTCTCGATGAATGGGGTCCGTGGGATCGTCAGGGACCGTTCCTGCGTCCCATCGGCTCGGATCGCGGGACGCCGGCCTGGGAGATCTTCCACGCCTCGGGAATCTCGGCCGAGCTGACGGCTTCCGGTGCCACGCTGGTTCGCGAACCCGGCCCCGGCGGACAGTCCGAGATCCTGCGCATCCGTGCCGGGGCCGGCGTCACTCCCTATCATCTGGCCCTCCGTGGAAGTGGCATCGATCGCACGCTCCAGGGACAGATCCTGCGCACTCCCTGGGACGTCACCTTCTTCTCCTGGCGGTCCGGTCCGGATCCGCGGACGAATCTGGTCGGGTGGCGCGCCCTGGCTTCCCAGGCGGAAGCGGTGAAGGTCCGGCTCGATTCGCTCGGATTCAACTACGGCGGGCGCGGCCCGAAGGACCTGGCCCTGTCGGAGGAAGTCACGCGCCGCGGTCCGGGCGGGGAACGCTTCGGGATGATCGCCCGGACGACCCTGCCGCTCCCGACGGGACGCTGGCGGGTGAGGACGCGCAGCGACGACGGCGTGCGGGTCCTGGTGGATGGACGTCCGTTGATCGAGAACTGGAACTGGCACGGTCCGGAGGCAAACGAAGCGGTGCTGGAGCGGGAGTCCGCCGGACCCGTGGAGATCGTGGTGGAACACTTCGAGATCGATGGCCACAGCGAACTGCGCTTCGAGATCGAACCGGCGAAGTAGGCGAGAAATCCGGACGGACGAGTTCTGGAGAGACGAGCTCCGCGAGTCCATGAACGTTCCCCGCCCGATTGAAGTGAGCCTCGTCACCTCGTCGCCTACGCGTAGGAGACGACGTCAGGAGACTCTGACTTCCCTCCGCACGTCCCCCGGCCCACGCGTGTGCCCCGCCCGATTGAAGTGAGCCTCGTGACCTCGTCGCCTACGCGTAGGAGACGACGTCAGGAGACTCTGACTTCCATCCGGCCGTCCCCCGGCCCACGCGTGTGCCCCGCCCGATTGAAATGAGCCTCGTCACCTCGTCGCCTACGGGTAGGAGACGACGTCAGGAGACTCTGACTTCCATTCGC
>JBDNHZ010000069.1:0-11554 GCA_041688515.1 Verrucomicrobiota bacterium | reverse complement strand
GACGGAGTAGGCGTTGGCCGGGGTTGTGCCTCCAGGCGCGCGGGCATGCATGCTCGCGTAATCCACCACCCCGTCGGATCCCTCCTCCGCGACGATCTGTCCTGCCTCGGGAGAGTCGATCCCGAGCGCCCACATCGCGGGACATTCCGAGTATCCGGGTGTGAAATTCGCGCCGCCCAGAATGTGTGTGCCCACGAGGTGGAACATTGCCGCCGGGTCCGGTGCCCATATCGAGGCCGGGCCCTGGTCATTCAACTCGCGGATCTGGTCCCCCCATGGGTCGAATTTGGCCTGCGCGGTGTTGCTCTCAACCATCGCGTAGCCGACCCAGCTCGGAAGGGCATCCTGCTTGTTATTGTTCAGGGTCAGCAGGTAGCGCAACAGTCGGGTCCCATTGTGCGGGGACCCGATCGTCACCACGCGGTGAAAGCGTCCGCGGAAAAAATTCTCCTCGTTTCGATAAGGCAGCGGCACATGGTTGTTGCCGTTTTGCGAGCACAGCATGCGCGTCAGCAATCCGCCCTGGCTGTGCGCCACCACGTCGTGGCGGGTGAAGAGCCATTCCGCACGCACTGACTCCATCGCTTCCGCGATGGCCCTCTCGGCGAGGGGTGCGAGGTTGTCCAAGGGCCACAAGGTATTGATCGCCGCCTGGTGCCCGGTGGTGGGGCTGTCGATTTCCACCTGCCCATAACGCGCGATTCGAACGAACGGGGCCGACCGGGTGGTGGCCAACTCCTTGATGAACTCCCCACCCCAATCACCATTGGTATTGTAGCCGTGGATCAGCGCGATTGGCGGACGGCGGATGGAGATATGGAGCCTTCCGACAATCAGGTCTGTCTGATCCCGCAGGTCGACCCGGACCACGATCCCGTACGCCGACTCGGAAATTCGCAATTCATCCGGCAGGAAGGCTTTCAAGGCCACGTGACCCACGGGCTTCTCTTGGCTCAGCTTCAGTTCGCCGCCCGTGGACCAAACGCCGTCGGTCAGGGTTTCGATGCGATCGCCGATCGCCACGCCATCGAGTTCTCCGGATATGAGCCTCGCCTCGACGCGAAAGATCGCCTCGCCCACATACCGATCCAGTTTGTCGGGCGCGATCTCGAGTCGCAGCAGGAGCGGCGTGATGCCATCCGCAATCAGCCCGCGTCCCGGGAACTCCGTCGCGGCGCCGAGTGCCGCTTCATCCACGGAGAAAAGCAGGGGCGCCTCCGTATCCTGCCGGCCCGCGTGCAGGCTGTCCTCCGAGTAAACAGCCGCAGTCGGCTGCCGAGGTGTGGCGTCGATGATCGGGCTGATGACGAGCGGTCCAAAAAATCGCGATAGTGCCTGCCAGAATTGATCGCCGCACACGGTCTGTCCGACTCGCGCGTAGAAGTTATTCGTCCCGGGGGCGATGGCGCGGAAGGTGTATTCGATGGTGGCCGATCCCCCCGGGGGGATGCTGGAAATGTTCCGTGGTGTTGGCCCGGAAGCTATCTGGAGAAGATTGGTATCGAACTCCATTTCAGAATAGCCCTGCCTGCGAAGGCCTTCATCGATGTACATGGCGATGCCGACGGCGGGCACATTGCCGGAGTTCGTGAGCGAAAGGGTCAGCTTTACGGTATCTCCAACTATGACGTTGGTGAAATTCAGCGTGGCCGTGATCCCGACCCGGGCTCCTTCCAACGGGATCACCTCGATCCGGAAGTCATTGTCAGCATCCCTGGTCCTCACCCGCGGATCGGGATTGAGCATGCCCAGAAGATTGCTGTCCACGGGGACACACAACGTCACTCCCTCGGGCGTGATCAGGAAATCGCGGGGACTGTCCGTCGGTATGACTTTGCCATTGGCCTCAATCGGGGGAGTCACGTAACTCGGCAGATGGGGGTCCACGGGAGGCGCTGCGATATAGTAAAAATTGGGATGGTTGATCCCGCCCGTAAGAAAACCGAGAAAGGGCTGGGTTTCCTCTGATCCAAACACCGGCTCGCCAGGATGGCGTACCCCGAAGGTGCCGACGGTCCGGAGTCTAATCTTGTCCCCGTATCTCACCCCGGTCGTGTGCAGGCGAAACGAATTGGTTTTTCCCCGGCGGCTGGGAGGAAAAATTTCCCACCTCGACGTAGGAGACATCCGGGTCCGGTTGAACCTTGAACGGCGTCAGGCTGAAGCCCTGCGCCCAAGCCGTCGAAAATCCGAGGAGGAGCCCTGCGAGTCCGGTGAGGAGGAATAGTCTTGGCATTGTGCCGGAGGTCGCATGAGGGCGCTCGGTCGGTTTCACGCTGAGCTGCTGGGAATTTGCCTTTAAGCGCCCCCGGTTCTTGGTGTGCCGGAAGCTCACCTGCTGGCGATTTCCCCGGTTCAAATCGTGATCAAGCGCCCTGAGATATCCGACGCGCACTCCAAGGCTCATGACTCTAAGCTTTCCCCCCAGGGAATTGAGTGGTCAATACCATGAATCGCCCCTTGCAGAGCACTAGGTCATTCTGATCCCGAGCTGGGGAGGGGCATGCGGGTCAGTCCCGTGACGGATTTCAAACCGGCAGGATCCGTGGAATTCCGGAATGACACTGATGGGTCCGGCCGGGTCGGAGACCCGACCGAACCCAGGGTCCTGGTGCAGAGGATCCCGCGGAGACGCGGAGGCGCGGAGAAGAAGCGGGTTGGTTCTCTGCGTCTCTGCGGGAGACTGATCCCTTCGGTCGCTTCGCGCCTTCGGGGCTTCGCGTGAGGAATCCTTTCGGACGGGTGCCCGGAGACGTCCCAGGCATACGCGGATCCCGCGACCAAAGCGGTGGCTGACGCCACGCGCACTCCAGGACGCTCCGCGCGGGACAGCCCAATCCGCCACCCTGAAAGCCCCTGAAATCGGTGTAATCCGTGTAATCGGTGGATATTTCCGTCGGCTTTCCGCCTTCGTGTTGCTTCGGCAAGCGGGCTGACGATCCCGCGTCTCTGCGGTAAAACTGCTGGGCCGAAACCCGGGGGAACTAGCCGAAAGGAACGAAAGGAGACGAAAGAATGGGACGCCGGATGGGTCCGGTTCCAGGCGTTGGGACGATGCGGTGGCTCCGGTCCCCTTCTTTTGATTCTGCGTTTCTTTCGGCCAATGGGCTTCGGCCTGCCGGTATTGGGGGAAGGGAACGGGGTTCACCGCAGAGATCGCAGGGGCCGCAGAGTTCCGCGGAGCAGGTCCGGGACGATGGCTCTGCGTCCTCCGCGTCTCTGCGGGAGTTTGATCGCCTCCACGGCATCCGGCGCGCGGCGCACGTCCTCACTTCCGCCTCTTGCCTTCGAAACGGTGGGGTCCCGTCCACACCCGGTCGCCGTGTCGTTGCCCGGACTGGGCGTCCCTCTTCGCGGCTTCGCGCTTTGGCGTGAGGAATCCTTGCTGGCGGGGGCATGGGATCGTCCCACGGCGACCGCTTTTGCGACCGTTGGAACTTCAAACTTCCAACTTGGATTCCTGAACTTCAAACTTCCCCCACATGAGTTCGCAAGTTCCGGCCGATCTGAAGTACGCCAAGTCCCACGAGTGGGTTCGCATCGAGGGCGACATCGCCACGGTGGGCATCACTGACCATGCCCAGCATGAGTTGACCGACGTCGTCTTTGTCGAACTGCCCGCGGTCGGACGCACCGTGAAGGCGGGCGAGGCCTGCGCCGTGGTGGAATCGGTCAAGACCGCCAGCGACATCTACTCGCCGGTGGGCGGAACCGTCACCGAGATCAATCCCGCCCTGGGCGGTGTGCCCGCGCTCGTCAATTCGGAGCCCTATTCCGGCGGATGGTTCTACAAGCTCCGCCTGGCGGGTGGCACCGAAGGCCTGCTCACGCCCGAGGCCTACCGCGTCCAGATCGGCGCCTGAGCCGTTCCGATCCCTGCGAACGGGTGCCCGGTGGTTGTCCCGCTTCAATTCCCCTATGACCCCCACGGTGCCTGTCGAGCCGTCGCCCTTGGATCCGGCCCCCTTGTTCGAGTTGTTCCGTGGCAGTTTCGCCACCGAATTGCTGGTGGCCGCCACCGCTCATCTCGGTGTCTTCCGGATCCTGGCCCGCGGCCCGATGTCCCCCGAGACCTTGCGGGCAGAACTCGCCCTGGAAGTCCGCCCCTTCCAGGTGCTCATCACGGCCCTCCGGGCCATGGGCACGCTGGTCGTGGACGACACCGGCCTTCTCGTCCTGACTCCGATGGCTTCCAGTCATCTAGTTTCGTCCAGTCCCCATTACGTCGGTGATTATTTTGGTCTCGCCGCGGGTTCTCCCGGGGTCCTGGCGATGGTCGAACGGTTGCGGACCAATCGTCCGGCGGGGAATGACGGCGGCGGCGTGGCCTTCATCTATCGCGAGGGCATGGTCTCGGCCATGGAAGCCGAGGACAGCGCCCGCTTCTTCACGCTCGCCCTCTCGGGACGCGCACGGAATGTCGCCCCGGTTCTCGCCCTCCAGCTTCCTCTCGCCGGTGCCCTTCGGTTGGTGGATGTTGGGGGCGGCACGGGCGTCTATTCGATCGCCCTTCTGCGCGCGAACCCGGGTCTGCACGCCGTCGTCTGGGATCGTCCAGAGGTGCTGCGCGTCGCCGCGGAATTCGCCGGAGCCAGCGGAGTGGACGATCGCCTCGAACTCCGCTCGGGCGACATGTTCCGCGATCCGTTTCCCGGCGATGCCGATGTCGTCCTGCTTTCGAACATCCTCCACGACTGGGACGAACCCGAGTGCCTCGCCTTGCTCCGTCGATGCGCCGAAGCATTGCCGGCGGGGGGACGGATCCTCCTGCACGACGTCTTTCTCGACGACGATCTCGGCGGGCCATTACCGACCGCGCTCTATTCGGCGGCGCTGTTCAGCGTGACCGAGGGCCGGGCCTACAGCGTGGCCGAGTACCGGCGCATGCTCGAAGCCACTGGCTTCAGCGTGACCCAGTGCCTTCCCACCCGGGTCCACTGCGGAGTGTTGGTCGCAGTCCGACGATCGGAGTAGTCGCGCCGGCGGGCTTGCGCCCGATTCGCCCCTCGCATCCCCGACACCCACCATGGACGCGGTTCCCACCTCCGATCCCGACCGCATCCTCGTCCGGGGTGTCAATTGGCTGGGGGACGCCGTCATGTCCACGCCCGCGGTGCTCCGCCTGCGTGAACGGTTCCCCTCGGCCCGGATCGCCCTCCTCACCCAGGGCAAGCTGGCGGGACTGTGGGCGGATCATCCGGCGATCGATGAAGTGATTTCGTTCCAACCCGGCGAAGGTGTGTGGGCGGTGGCCCGACGCCTCCGGTCGCTTCGCTTCGATCTGGCAGTCATCCTTCCCAACTCCCCGCGATCCGCCATGGAAGCCTTCTTTGCGCGCATCCCGCGTCGGGTCGGAGGACGTTGGCCGTGGCGGAACTGGATGCTCACCGACGTGGTCGAGGCGCATCCCGGGGCCGTGGCCATGCGCCGGCGCGATCCCGCCGAGATTGCGGCGGTGCTGTCGCGTCCGAAGTCCCCGGCTCACTGGGGAGAACCGCTTCCCGGACCCGCGGCCCATCATATCCATCAATACCTGCGATTGCTCCGTCCGCTGGGCGGATGCGTCGATCCGTTGCCACCCTCCATCGGGGTCAATCCGAGGGTCCTGTCGGAGACGCGGGCCCGGTTCGAGATCGATCCGAGCCGGGGATGGATTGGAATCAATGCCGGCGCGGAGTACGGCGCGGCCAAGCGATGGCCAGCGGAATCGTTCCGGGCGTTGGTGGCCCAGTGGGTCCGGCGGCCTGATCTCGGCATCCTGCTTTTCGGCGGACCGGCCGATGTCGCGTTGGCGGAGTCGTTGGTTCCTTCGGACCCGAGACAGGTCCGGGTCCTGGCCGGCAAGACCACGCTGCCGCAGTTGGCTGCTGGGCTGAAGTGTTGTGCCGTGGTGGTCACCAACGACACCGGCCCGATGCACCTCGCGGCGGCGGTGGGCACGCCGGTGCTGGTGCTGTTTGGAAGTACCTCGCCTGAATTGACCGGTCCTGGTCTGCCGGGAGATCCCCGGCATCGTTTCCTTCGCCACGAGGTTGCCTGTTCGCCGTGCTTCCTGCGCGAGTGCCCCGCCAATCTCCAATGCCTCCGAGGCATCCCCCCGGAGCGGGTGTTGGCGGAGCTGGGGAAGATGAATCTGAAATGGGCGACGACGGAGTAGGATCGGTAACATTGGATCCGTTGGGGCGCATCTTGACGCGGCCCTGCCCGATTGGAATGAGCCTCGTGACCTCGCCTCCTACGGGTAGGAGGCGACGTCAGGGGACTCTGACTTCTCTGCTTTTCGTGTCTTCGTGCCTTCGTGTGAGTTTTGACCCGAGGTCCTCCTGGTGGTTGCGGACCGGTCGCCTTCGTCGCCGCCCGACCGGTACTTGCTGGGTTTTGACTCACACGAATCCACGAAGCCACGAAGGATCAGGAGCCGTTTACGGTGCGAGCCTTCCCGGAAAACGGGAGGTGCCAAGTCAGTCAGGAGAACGCGCACCTGATCGGGGGCAGTGTCCGGATGCGCTGCCCACAACGCAGCCCCCCAAGGCCGATCTGGCCACGGTCGCCGGGCGTGATAGGGTCCCGGCCATGAATCCCTCCCGAATGTTCGTCCTGCTCCTGGGCTGCGGACTCCTCCTGGTCGTCCAGCCCGTGTCGGAGGCCGACGAGGAAAAGCCTGCCCGCGACCCACTGAAGAGGGAAGCGCTCCCCCCCACCAACGCCCCGGTGAAGCCCTACCGATTGTACGCCATCCTCGATCCGGACCGGGAGAAGCGGGTGGCCTTTGCCTTCAAGATTCCGAGCGACTGGCGGGGCCAGCAGTCGTTTCACCGGGTGTGGGACGGGGCCATCGGGCTGCCGCAGATTTTTGTCACCCTGCAATCCCCGGATCACCGCTCCCAGATCGTCTACTTCCCCACCACGCAGTACCTGTTTTCCGAGGGACCGATGGTGGAGGGTCTTCGCGCCCAGAAGCGTTCCCTCGGCCTGCCGGTTTCCACGAACCCGAACGAACTCGCCCCGATGGCCCCCGTTGAGTTCCTGCGATCGGTCTTTCTGCCCAAACTGGGTCCGCACGGCGTGGTTCTGACGGATCTGGGGAACGAACAGACCGCACCGATGACGTCGAAACCGAACGGGGCAACCGAACGACGAGGCTCCATCGACGGCACCCTGCCCGGGGGGATCCGGGCGCGGGTCGAGGTGCGCATCGCACGGGTGTCGCGGCAGCTCGGCAGCGACCTGTGGCATTCGTGGACAGCCCTCGCCTCGGTCACCCAGACGGGGGGCGATCTCGAAACGATCCATGCCCATACGCGGATCGCCCAGGACTCCATCGTCATGAATCCGGCGTGGGTGAAGCTTGAGCAGGAAGCCCAGGCGCAGGGTGCGGCTATGAACCGCGAGGCGAACCAGCAGCAGCACGAGGCGACGATGGCGAACATCCGGGCCAACACCGCCGCGATGACCCGGGCGCACGATCAGCGGATGGATGCCATCCGGGCCCTCGGTGACGCGAACACCGCCCGATTCAACGAGCGCATGGTGCAGGGCGATCGCGACCAGCGCATCCGGGTCGACACCATCCGAGGCGAATCGAAGTACTCCGACCCGGCGACTGGGGATCGGGTGAAGGTGACCGACGGTTTCAATCATGTGTACCGAAGTCGTCAGAACCCCGAACTGTTCCTCGGGTCGCAGACCCCCATCGACCCGGGCAGCCTCGACTGGCAGCAGTTGCAGAAGGTCCAACTCGAGGACTACTGACCACCATTGCCTGATTCGAGGGCATGGATAGCCTCAGCGGATGGCATTGAGTTCAACGGGCGGATGGCGGTGGTGGGTTGGTTTGGCGATGGCCTGGACGGGTGGGCTCGGAACCGGGGTTCTGGGCGAGGGCCTGCCGTCGCGGTTGAAGGTAATGCCGCCGACGTTGCAGTCGGGACAGGTGTCGCTGGGTTGGGAGGTGCCGGGGGAGGGTTGGACGTTCCGGGTGGAGGAAGCAGATGAACCGGGGATGCCGTGGGCGTTGGCACCGGGCGGCGCGACGGGACTTTCGAGGAACTGGTTGGATGGCCGGATGGCGGATGGGGCGTCGCGGATTTTCCGGGTGGTGTCGGAGACCCCCGTGGTGAATCGCGGGGCGTTGATCTCGGCGGAGCGGACGGCGACGTACAACATTGCGACGCTGACCTTCCTGTTTGCCTTTGGCGGGGTACCGGTGACACCCCAACACGAGGTGGAGGTTTACCGGGTGGTTTATCAGACCGTGGATCCGTGGGGATTGCCGACCCGCGCCTCTGCGTCACTGGCGGTGCCCCGGCGGGCTGGCCGGATCTGGCCGCTGCTGGCGTATCAGCATGGGACCATCACGGCGGACTCAGAGGCGCCATCGGCGGCGGCGAGCACCGAGGGTCTGATCGGGGTGGTGCTGGCTTCGAACGGTTACGTGGCGGTCTTGGCCGATCTGTTGGGGTTTGGGGAATCCGGAGGAAATCATCCGTATCATCATGCGGCCTCGACGGCGACCGCGGTGGTGGATGCGATGCGGGTCGGACGGAAGTGGTGTGGGACGAACGGAGTGCCGTTGAGCGACCAGGTGTTCTTGGCAGGGTATTCGCAGGGGGGACACGCAACCCTGGCGGTCTTGCAGGAGTTGGAGGCACGGCACGAGGGGGAATTTACGGTGACGGCGTGTTCGGCAATGGCGGGGGCGTACGACCTGTCGGGGGTGGCGTTGGACGATGCGCTGTCGGACCGGCAACCACCGAACGGCTACTACTTTGCCTATCTGTTGCAGACGCTGGTGGATCTGTATCAGGTGGCGCCGAACCTGGGCAGCCTCCTGCGTGCGCCGTATTCGGCGACGATCCCGCCATTGATGACCCAGCAGGGGTGGGGTGACTTGGTGAATCAGGCACTGCCGGATGTGCCGCATCAGGCGTTGAACCCGGAGTTTTTGCGGGCGCTACGAGCGGATCCGGGGCATCCGGTGCGACGGGCGCTTCGCGAAAACGATGTGACTGGCTTTGTGCCGAAGGCACCGTTGCGGCTGTATCACTGTAGTGGGGACCAGGATGTTTTGCCGGCGAACACCACGGTGGCGCGGGATCGGTTCGTGGCGGCTGGGGCGAACCAAGTGCAGGTACTGGATCCGCAAAGCGGGGCGAGTCACACGGACTGTGTCCAGCCGGCCTTGCTGGCGACGAAAGCGTGGTTCGACTCGTTGAAGCAGTAGGTGGGAGCCCATCGGGTCATCCCTTTGACCGTGGGCTCACCCCCGGATTCGGGGGCCCGGCGACCCAGCGGTGGCGGACGCCACGCACGCTCAGCGAAGGGACACTCAGCGTCCGAGTCCCCGGCGGACGGCGTCGATGATGGGGCGATCATTGTCGCCGCTGTCCCAAGTCAATTGGAGAAACCCGGGAAGCGTCATTCCTGCCCGGCGGAGGAAGGGGCGATCTCCCCCACAGCCGTACATGAACTCGGCCGGAAGTTCGCCGCGCAGCTTCATCCGGGCCTTGGCAATGAGTCGCGGAAGCCAGGCGATGCCATCCACGGCAGCGGATTTTGCCGGGAGCAGACGGGCATCGATGGGTGGGACCCCGGGAGCTCCGGCGGGAACGTCGATGAGGTAGCGATGGCGGATTCGTTGGACGGCGAGTGCTGCCTCTAGATCTGGATCCCCGTCCCGACAGTGGTCCTCGATGAAATCAAAGAACTCCTGAGCACTGCAACCGATGCCGGCGAGGAAGGCCTGCTCGGGAGGATTGGTGACGGTGTCCACCGTACGACGACCGGTGCGGTAGCGGCCCGTCGCCCGGTCCCAGAGTTGGCGGAAACCATCGTCCCATTCAGTTTTCTTCATGCGCAGATGGTACTCCATCAGCCTTGGCTGGCATAATACGAGTCCACCTTTTCAGCGACGTCACGGAAGCCGATGTCAGTTTCGTAGATGATCTTGAACTGGTCGATTGCTTCCTCGCGTTTGCCCATCTTCTCGAGGATGGCCCCCAGTTGGTAATGGATCTCCTTCTTCTCGTCGTCGAAGACGATCTTTTCCCTGAGGGTTTCCCGCAGTTTGCGCGCGGCGAGATCGTTCATGTTGCGCTTCGCAAAGCACTGGGCAAGCAGCAGCATGGCGGGGATCCGTTTGTTGGGATTGTTCTGGGCGCGCTGCAATTCGCCAATCGCCTCGGTGATCCGGCCGGCGCGGAGATAGAGCTCGCCGAGGTCGAACCGCACATGGAGATCGGAGGGGTTGGCGTCCGCCCGGCGTTTGGCGTCTTCGAGGAGGAAGGTTTCGCGTTCGAGTCGGATGGCGGCCGACTGCGTTTCCTGATCGGGTGCGGCGGGGTCCACCTGCTCCAGTCGCAGATCGAACTTGGCAACCCGGGCGTCCTGGATGGACTTCAGGATGACGGGATCCGCCACCCCGCCGGCGTCCAGAATGCGCTGGTAGTACTCGATCGCACGATCGTACAGGTGGCGTTTCTCGTAGAGACTGGCGATATCGCGGAGGAGCTTGAGATTGTTGCCCTCCGAGGCGAGCCGGGCCTCGTAATCGACAATGAGCCGGGCGGCGACGTCCTCGTCCTTGACGGTGCGCTGCTCCTGTTCCAGCAGCACGGCCTGGTCCTTGTCCCGGAGGATGTCGCGGTAGGAACCGGTGCCGTCGGACAGTGCCTCGTAGCCCCCCTCGGAAAGAGTCCGGTTGGCGAGGATGTTCTTCAGCTTCTCATTCAGGCCGGGGTCGTGGGGATCGGTGGCGAGCAGGTCGCGAAGGATCTTCTCTGCCCGCGCGCGTTGTCCGGCACGGGAACAGGTGTCGGAGAGTTTCTCGGCGAGCTTCCGGTCGGACGGATTGAACTTGAAGGCGACTTCCAGACTGAGGATTGCAGTCTTTGGAAACCCGGCGGCAATGGCTGCATCGGCGAGAAGCTGATGGGCACCGGCATGGGTCGGATCATCGTTCAGGGCCTCTTCGGCGATCAGGATGGCTTCGAGGGGATCGGACCGGAGGGCGAGGCGGCCCTTGGTCATGGTGTTGGTGGCGCCGAGGAATTTCTTGAAGAGACCTCCGGAGCGGGTTCCGGAACGTTTGTGCTGGGTGGCGCGCAGGGCCTGGCGGGCGTCGTAACACGAGGGTTCCTGCCGGACCACCTGCATGAACAGTTCGATGGCGTAATCGAGGTTGTTCTTCTGCAGGGCGGCGACGCCCTTGTCATAGCTCTCCCGGACATTGGCCCGGAGTTCGTTGGCCGACTTCTCTGGCATGGGATACAGCGTAAGAATTGAAAACCGATCCGCCAAGGCTGCGAACGGTCTTTGACGGGAGCGGAATGGGTGACGAAAGTCATGACGATGATCACACCCGCAGGTTTCACCCGATTCTTCATGCCCGCATTTCTGATTGGACTAGGCGGGGGTTGCGTGCTCACGGCGGCACCGGAGAGCGTGGTTCATCCCGGCATGGCCAATGCCTCCGCCGTGGTGATGCCCGACGACCACTGGTTCGCCGCCGCCAGTGACGAATCCAACGTGATCCAGGTCTATCCGGTCGATTCGG
>JBDNHZ010000539.1:0-12427 GCA_041688515.1 Verrucomicrobiota bacterium | reverse complement strand
TGCGGGATTCCGGATCACACTTTGCAAAGTGTGATCGCGATCGGGGCGACGTTGAACGCGGGAATGGACGGTCGGCCCGCTCCCCATGCTTGCCCTGCGATTCGAGGCAATGCCTCCCCAGGTCGCTCTACGCCGGAGGCGTTTCAGCGCTGACCCCGGGCTCATCGCCGCCATCCCTCCGGGATGAGGGCCCACGTCCTGGGACCTCGGGCGTCCTCGCCCGCCTCGATCCGGGATCCGGGGCGGCCGGGAACAGAGCGCATTTGGACCCTTCTCCCGCGGCGTCAGGTGATGCGGGATTCCGGATCACACTTTGCAAAGTGTGATCGCGATCGGGGCGACGATGGGGACTCGCAGAACTCTTTGCGAGGCGGCCCCGTCACGCGGGGTTGCGCCCTCAGGCCGGGGCGCATCCTGAGCCTGTGATTCCGGTCACGCCCCGCCCTGGACGCCCCCGCAGGCCCCCCCAGTTGGGGCCATCGGCGCCACTTGTCGGGCGAGTTCCTCCAGCCAGTGGGCTGCTTCGGCCTTGGCAGCTTCCACCGGGGCGAGGTCGGGGACGATCGCGCGGCTCAGGGTGAACAGGGAAGTCTCTCCCGATGCCAGTGGTTCGACCATCCCAGCCAGCCCGTAGCAGGGACGCCCATGCTGTCGGGCACGCGCGGCGACGCGTCCGGTTCCCTTGCCCATCAGCGATTGGCGGTCCAGCGAACCTTCCCCGGTCAACACGAGATCTGCCCAGGCCATATGACGATCGAGATCGGAGGCCCGGGCGAAGATCTCGAACCCGGACTCGACCCGGGCATCGAGGAATGCCTGCAAACCAAAGCCCAACCCGCCCGCGGCGCCACTGCCGGGAATGAGGGCGATGTCGCGCCCGAGATGTTCCCGCAGGACCTTCGCCAGAGCTTCCAGCGCCGCCTCGGCTTCGATCATGTCCTCCGGTCGGAGCCCTTTCTGCGGCCCGTAGATGCGGGAACACCCCGTCGGACCAAGCAACGGATTGTCGACGTCGACGGCGACCGTGAACCGACACTTCGCCTGGAGCGGTTCCGTCGGAGGCAGCACGCGGATCAGTCGGGTCAGCTTCGTCCATCGCCGGATCTCGTTCCCCTGGGAATCGAGGAATCGCCAGCCGAGGGAACGGGCGAGACCGAACCCGGCGTCGTTGGTCGAACTTCCACCAATCCCCACCCAGCAATCCCGGGCACCGGAGGCCACCGCGTCGCGCAGGACCGCGCCGATCCCGAAGGTGTCGAGCTGGAACGGATGGAACTGTCCGTGGGGAAGCAGCGCCAAGCCAATCGTCTGGGCGGTCTCGATCACGGCCACCGAACGGCCCGGAGCCCACCACCAATCGGAGATCCTCGGCCGCCCGGCCGAGTCGAGGGTAGCCGTCGTCTGATGGATGGCCTCCAGCGCGCCCTCCAGCACGCTTCCAAAACCATCGCCCCCGTCGCTCATCGGGATGCAATGGAGGGTGTCGCCAGGATGGACGGAGCTCCATCCGGCGGCGATGGCGACTGCCGCTTGTCGGGCAGTGAGCGTGCCCTTGAACTTGTCCGGAACGATCAGGATACGACGTGACATGAACGCGGGCAGAATGGGAACAGAGTCTCCTGACGTCGACGCCTACGACGACTCTCCCGGAGTCGGTTCTTTCAAGCCCAGTTCGATCAACCGCTCGCGCAGGGTGAAACGGGTAATGCCCAGCCAGCGGGCCGCGAGGGTCTTGTTGCCGGCGGCCTGTTCCATGGCGACCTGAAAGAGGGCGCGTTCGGCGGCGGCGATGAGCCGGGCATGGGCATCGTCGGATCCGCTGTCTCGGGCCTGGGTCAGGATCTGACGGGCGAGGGCGTCCAGATTGGTCTCGGGACCGCCAGCGGGGCGATCCCCCTTGGCGGTGGCGGTCCGGACGTGATCCGCCCCGACCGGCCCCCGGGCGACGACCAGGAGTTGGCGGAGGAGATTGCCCAGTTGCCGGACATTGCCGGGCCAGGGTTGGGCCTGGAGCAATTGGATGGCCTCCGGGGTGAACGCGGGATTGGAGATGCCGAGGTCGCGACCGAACCGGCGGCCGAGATGTCGGACGAGGTCGGGGACATCCTCGGGACGTTGCCGGAGCGGGGGCAGGGCGATGGTGAACTGGCTGATGCGATAGAACAGGTCTTCGCGGAAGAGCCGTTCGGTGATCATCGCTTCGAGGTCGCGATGGGTGGCGGCGAGGATGCGGATGTCCACCGGGATCAATTCATTGCCGCCGACCCGGGAGAGGGAACGTTCCTGAAGGACGCGCAGCAGCTTGGCCTGGGTCGGGAGAGAGAGATCGCCGATCTCGTCGAGGAAGACCGTTCCGCTCGAAGCCTGTTCGAATCGTCCGACCCTCCGGCTCACCGCGCCGGTGAAGGCACCGCGTTCGTGTCCGAAGAGTTCGGATTCCAGAAGCGACTCGGGGATGGCCGCGCAATTGACGGCGATGAAGGGTCCGGTGGCCCGGTGGCTGTGCTGGTAGAGGGCTCGTGCCACCAGTTCCTTGCCGGTCCCGGTTTCCCCCCGGATGAGGACATCCACCGGTTGGGCTGCGACCCTTCCGATCTCCTTGTAGATGTCGCGCATGGCGCGGCTGTGTCCGATCAGGGTGTCCTGGGTGGGGGTGCCTTCGCCGAGGCCGACGGGTTCGACCATGATGCGGTGCGAGGCCACGGCGCGGGCGGTGACGGCGAGGAGTTCCTCCATGTCGAGAGGCTTGAGGAGGTACTCGAAGGCCCCGTGCTTGGTGGCTTCGATGGCGGTCTCGGTGGATCCGTGGGCGGTGATGAGGAGGATCGGGAGTCGCGGGTGGGAACGATGGAGCGACTGGATGATCTCGATGCCGGAAGCGCCGGGGAGCCGCCAGTCGGTGAGCACCACGTCGTGAATCCCCTCCTTTGCGGCGGCGAGGCCGGTGGTTCCGTCGGCGGCGATGTCCACGGCGTAACCCTCGGCTGCGAGCAGGCGTTTGAGCGAGGCGGCGGCGCCGGGATCATCCTCGATGAGGAGGAGTCGGGGAATGGGATGCATGATCAGGCGGCGTGGGCGGCGGAAGGGGTTTCTTCGAAGGTGGAGCCGATGCGGCCCTCACCCGCCCGGGCGACCAGGGGCAGGTGGACCGTGAACACCGTCCCTCGGCCGGGTGCCGTCTGGTAGCTGAGGATTCCGTTGTGACCCTCGATGATCCGGGCGCTGATGCTCAGACCCAGGCCGGTGCCGTTGGGTTTGGTGGTGAAGAACGGATCGAAAAGCCGACGCTGGACTTCCGGCGCGATCCCGATGCCTGCGTCGCTCACGGAAAGGCTCATGACGGGCGTCGGCTCCCGTTCGATGCGGACCTGGGAACGCGTCGAGGAAAGCGTGATCACTCCTCCGGGACGGCAGGCGTCCATGGCGTTGCGGATCAGGTTGAGCAAGACCTGCCGGAGTTGGCCAGGGTCTGCCGGGAACGGAGTGTCATCGACCGGGGTCACTTCGAGCCGGAGTTGGAGGCGCTCCAGATCCGGTGCGAGGAGGCCGGCCAGTTCGCGAAAAGTGGCCCCAGCATGAACCAGACTCGGGCAGGGCGACGCGGGCCGCGAGAACCGCAGGAAGTCATCGACGATCCGTTCCAATCGGGTGATCTCGGACCCGATGACCAGGGCGTCCCCGCGTTCATCGCTGTTGTGGGGAAGCAGTCGGGAAAGGGTGAAGGCGCGCGCCTTGATGCTGGTGAGCGGATTGCGGATTTCATGGGCGACGCCGGCGGCAAGGACGCCGAGCGAAGCGAGCTTTTCCCGCTGTTCCAACGCCAGCCGGGACTGGTGGAGCCGGGTCTGGAGCGGCGCGATGAGGTCACGCCAGACGAAGAACCCTAGGCACGCCATCAGCCCGAGCAGGGTGACCAGGGAGCCGAGGGTGAAATTGTGCAGGGTCGAGGCTGCGTCCTCGGCACTGGCGAGGTAACGGGTGAGCTTGGCGCGGTGGAGTTGGTCGAGTTCATTGGCCAAGGCCAGCAAGGCACGCGAATCGCGCTCGAGTTGGTCGATCAACTGCGCCGGTTCCACCCCCGCATCCCCCGACGTCCGCGCGGCCAGCAACCGGTCGGCGTGAGTTTCAAACGCGACGAACGCGACCTGAATGCGGTTGAGCACGGACGGATCCGATTCGGTCGTCGGTTTGCGGGACTGGGCTTCCAGCCAATGACGGAGGCGGGAACGGGTGGCGGCGAACCGCTCACGTTCATCCTCGATCCCGGTCACTCCGTAGCGGGCCAGGGCGTGGTTCATTTCCAGCACCTCGGCCTTGTAGTGCTCGGCCAGTTCCTGCGCGGCTTCCAGCGTCGGCCCCAGCGAGGCGAGGTGCCCGGTCTCCTGCCACGCCACCCAGGCCCGCCAGCCCAGAGCGACGGAGACCACGAGGATCGCCGAGGCAAAGAGCGCCACGCGTCGCGGCAGATCGAGCTTCACAGCCGTACCATGTCCAAGCTGGCAGAGGTTGCAACCGCGGGTCGCTGGCGAGGTGACGAGGCGGATCAAGGAGCGAGGATCGAGGAGGTGTCGAAGAATCCGCCTCCTCACGTCGGCAGCGACGGAGGAGGGCAGGCGTGATCGTGCGTCGCCGCCGGGTTGCGACTCCCGCCTGGGAACTTGCTCCCATTGCTGCGCTGCTGGAGATGGGTCAAGGTGGCAGCCGTGAAATGGTCCATTCTCATCGGTCGCCCGTTCGGGGTTGAGGTCCGCCTGCACCTGACCTTCCTCCTGTTGCTCGCCTTCTTCGGATGGCGCGGATGGACGGCATCGGGGACGGCCCAGGGAGCGCTTTCCAGCGTGCTCTTCCAGTCGTTGATCTTCGGCTGCGTGCTGCTCCATGAGTTCGGTCATGAGCTCATGGCCCGACGCTTCGGGATCCGCACTCGCGACGTCACGCTGCTCCCCATTGGCGGGGTGGCACGGATGGATTCCACCGGCGAGACGCCGCGTCAGGAGCTCCTGATCGCCCTGGCGGGGCCGGCGGTGAACGTCGTCATCGCCGGGTTGGCCTTCGTGTGGCTGCTGCTGGTGCCCACCCGCACCCCGGAATTCGACATCGCCGCCCTGAACGCCCCGCTGCCGCTTGCCCTGCTGGTGGTCAATTTGTTCCTGGTGGGCTTCAACCTGATCCCGGCTTTCCCCATGGATGGCGGACGCGTCCTGCGCGCCCTCCTGTCGTGGCGGGGGGATCGGGTCCGAGCCACGCGCATCGCGGCCTCCATCGGCAAGGGGATCGCCCTGCTTTTCGGCATTGTCGTGCTGCTGGGGATGGCGGGGTTGCTGCCCATCCATCAACCCTTCCTGCTGTTCATTGCGCTCTTTGTCTGGATCGGCGCCTCGCAGGAGGCGGAAGCCGTGGCCACCACCTCGATCCTTCAGGGCGTCAGCGTCCGGGACACCATGATGACCGAGTTTCGCGTCGCCGAACCGTTCCACTCCCTGCGCGAAATCTCGGAATGGCTCCTGGCCGGTTATCAACAGGACTTCCCCGTCGTCGCGCAGGGCGAGGTCGTCGGGATTCTTCCCCGCGAGGATTTCCTCCGCGCCTTGGCTGCCAGCGGACCGGACACGCTGGTGAAGGACGTCATGCGCCGGGACTTCTCCCTGGCAGAACCGAAGGAAGCCATCGAGACGGTGCTCCGTCGGGCGCAGACGAAGGAGGGGTCTGTGCTGACGATTCCGGTGGTCGAGGGCGGCGTCCTGTTGGGACTGGTCACCCCTGAGAACGTGGGCGAATTCGTGATGGTCAAGGCAGCGCTGAAGACGGGACGCTGAACGGCGGGAATCGGGATGGCCGCGGAGAAGCGGAGAAGCGGGGCTGGATCCGTTCCTCTTTTGCTTTCGTCCTGGGTCAAGGCTCGCGTCGACGGCGTTATTCAGATCGACGCCCAGCCCTTCCACCGAGCTTTCTTCGCCCGGGGTACTGTTGGCGAGGTTCACCACGCTGAAGATGGAATCACCTCAGGTGACGCAGGCACCGCGGAGTTCCGCACGGCAGGAACGGCTTCGCTTCTCCGCTTTTCCGCGGCCGTCCCCGTTCGATGCCAGCCGGGCCAACTGAAATCTTCCCTCCGGCCCTGATTCCCCCGAAGACTGGCGGGGTTACAGATGCAAAACCTTGCGAAAGTGCTGCGTTTCGGGTGGCCGTACCTTCGGCGGTACCTGGGACGCTTCTGTGCCGGGGTGATACTGGCGGTCCTGTTCGGCCTCACCAACGCCATTCTCCTGTGGGCGATCAACACCATCCTGATGCGGATGTCGCCCGAATCCGCGACCGCAACGACGATGATTCCCGGGGGGGCGGCAGTTGCCCACGGCACGCTGGGTGTATGGAAGGCGGCACTCCAATCGGTGACCGAACGAGCTCTGGATGCCTGGCTCCCGCGATCGGGCCGGTTGGCGGACTGGCGGCAGGTGGTGGGTGGATTGCTGTTGTTCCCACTGCTGGCGGCGTTGCGGGGGTTTCTTGGATACGGCAGCAGCTACTGCCTGGCGTGGGTGAGCGAGCGGGTGGTCAACGACCTGCGGGTGGCTGTCCTGCGCAAGCTCACGTCGCTCTCCCTCGACTATTTCAACAAGGCCACCACGGGCGATCTGATCACCCGGGTCAACGGTGACACGGCGATGCTGCAGCACTGCCTGAACGCCGGGATCTCGGACACGATCAAGGAACCGGTGACGATCCTGGGGATTGTAATCGGCCTTTTCCTGATCGACTGGCGGTTGACTCTGATCACGGTCGTGTTCTTCCCGCTGGTCATTGTCCCGATTGTCATCCTGGGGAAAAAGGTCAGGCGTTCCGCCAAGGCCGGACTGAAGACCACTATCACCCAGGCGAGCTTGATCGTGGAGGTGCTTTCGGGGATCCGGGTGGTGAAAGCGTTCAACCTCGAAGGCCAGCAGGTGGACCGGTTCCGCTGCATGTCGAAGGATCTGGTCACCCATGCCATGCGGACCACCCGGGCCAAGGCACTGACCAATCCCATCATCGAATCGATTGGCACGTTGGGATTCGGCCTTCTGGTGGTGGTGATCGTGATGCGTCAGGTCAAGGTCGAGGACATGGTCACCCTGTTGACGGGAGTTGCCTTCATTTACACCCCCGTTAAGAAGTTGGCGGGGGTCCACAACCTCATCCAGCAGACCCATGGGGGTGTCGAACGTCTGATGCAGGTCCTGCGGGAGGAACCCACGGTCCGGGAAGCCGCCATTCCCGAGCGCCTCGGGAGTTTCGAATCGTCCATTGTCATCGATCGACTCGGATTCTCGTACGGGCACGAAGCCATCCTGAGCGATTTCTCGATCCGGCTTCCGCGGGGAACCAGACTCGGCATCGCCGGTGAGAGTGGTTCCGGAAAGAGCACCCTGGTGAACCTTCTCTTCCGGTTCTACGACCCCACCGCCGGCTCGATCCAGATCGATGGTCATGACCTGCGGACGCTGGCCCTTCATGAACTGCGCGAGCGGATGGCGTTGGTCAGCCAGGAGGTCGTACTGTTTGACATGTCGGTGGCGGAGAACATCGGGTGCGGCCGACCCGGGGCGACCCGCGAAGAGATCGAGGCTGCTGCCCGCGCCGCATTCGCCCATGATTTCATCCTGCGCCTGCCACAGGGCTACGAAACCCGGGTGGCAGAGCGTGGATTGAACCTGTCGGGTGGCCAGCGTCAGCGTCTGGCGATCGCCCGGGCCTTCGTTCGCAATGCGCCCATTCTGGTTCTCGACGAGGCCACCGCCGCGCTGGATGCACAGTCCGAGGCGGAGGTTCAGGTGGCAATTGAACGCCTGGAGGAGAACCGGACGGTCATCTGCGTCGCCCACCGCCTGTCGACCCTGCGCAACATGGATCGGATCATCGTGCTGTCGGCTGGCCGGATCATTGAGGACGGCAGTTTCGAAGAACTGCTACGACAGGGCGGAAGGTTTGCCGACATGGCGCGCCGTCAGGGCGTTGGCCTGCCTCCTCCTCCCTGACCAAGGAAAAACCCGCATATGAGAAAAGCCCCAATTTCCGTCAGCCTCATTGCAGGCGCCGAAGAATCCCGAATTGCGAACACCCTGAACTCCGTTGTTGGATGGACCTCAGAAATCGTTGTGGTTCTCAATCACGACGTGACCGACCGAACAGAGGCAATTGCGCTCCAATCAGGGGCACGCGTGTTCCGGGAGCCATGGAAGGGATTCGTGGGGCAGAAGAACTCAGCGATGGAGAAGACCACGCATCCTTGGATCCTTGGGTTGGATTGCGACGAATTGGTTTCACCGGAACTCAAGGACCAGATTCTGCACGCAGTCGAAGACCCAACGTTTTCCCGCAAATATGCCGCCTTTTCCTTTCCAAGAAAGACATGGTTCAACAACCGATGGATTGTCCACGGAGACTGGTACCCGGACCGTCAAACGCGCCTCTGGAAACGCGGAACGGCCCGATGGGGCGGAACCGAACCACACGCGAAACTCGCGGTTGCAGGATCGGTGGGCAGACTAGCTGCGGATTTAGAGCATTATAGCTTTGAAAGCATCGAACACTACGTACTAAAGGCATTTCGGTATGCAGAAGATTTTCAAGCGGATTGTCGTCAACGAGGCCGCAGGGTTCGAGGCTGGGAACTCGTAGTCCGTCCGCCATGGAGGTTCCTGCGGAGTTACGTAGTCAAGCGAGGCTTCCTCGATGGGTGGCCTGGGTTTGAAATTGCCTGGATGACCGCCTTCTACACTTTCCTGAGGTATCAGCGAGCTCTTCATGGCAGACAACAGCACAACAAATCTGACTCCAAGCAACTCACTCTGTCATAGGGTGAGTGTACCTCCAATTCCACTGCATGCCGTGGGTGTGCTCTCGGCTCGGCCCTCGGAGTAAACAAGGGAAGTTCGCGGCAAGGCGCCGTTGCACTGTGAGCTTCGAGGGGAATGACAGTCAGCAACCTGGAGAATTCTCATGCCGCTTGAGATTATAAGTAACTCCGCCAAGCAGCATGGGAATATTAGTTAGCCCTTTTCAAAGCCTCGGAAGACAGGGATCAGAAAAATTTACCGTCTCCCGGAACCAACGAGCCTGCAAGTTGCCATGAGGCACAAGCGCCCGAGCAATTCGAAACCTTAACCCCTGCGTTCGATCGAGTGGTTGATCCAATCCTGTCAAGGCGATCAATCTGGAAAGTTTCTTGTAAGCAGCCAGCTTCCGCTTTTGCCACGCCGAAAACCTGGCGCGATCAAACTGAGCCCATCCTACTGAGCCGAAAAAGCCAAATGCTGAAAAATCCTTTGAAAGGAGTATCCCTTCAGCAAATGCACGGGTCGGCCCACCGTGCTCGTGCAATACGTCGTGCATCGCCACAATTGCACCATCAGCCAGGTAAGGAGCAAATGCTTCAAGGTCGCCTTTGGCGCCACTGTAGGTATGATCTCCGTCAATCCACAGAAGGCGAATTCGTTGTGAAACGGGCCAAGATTTCGCAAAACACGTAGACCGCAACTGATGGAATTCGACCATGTTTTCAACTCCAGATTGGCTGAAATTGGCCATGCACTCTGCATGCACGGATTCCTTCCCATAATGACTGAGATCCACTTCAACTGAAGCAGCCTCATGTGGATCAACAGCCACAATGGCTCCCTCTCCAATCGCCGACACTGCCTTCGCCAATAGCACGGCAGATTTCCCCTTAAAGGTCCCAATTTCCACTACTCGACCCGGACACGTCGGATTCACCGCCAGCACAAAAAGGCCCCGGGCCTCACGATCGGACAAATAGCCGCCAATCTTATTGGCCTCTATCAGAGCACTTTCCATGGCATCCATTCTCGAATAGACGGCATCAGGCATGGGGCCATTGTCAATGCTTTTAGGGAAACAGCAGGAATCCTGGCCAGCCTCTGCTTTCTGAGCACCGCGGCCCACGAACTTGAGAAGCACTGAGAATACACCCAAGCCAACTTCCGGCCCTCGTGGCCCAAGCAGCGAGGCGGCCTTGCAGGCATCGGCAGACTGCAGCGCTGAAAAGGGAATTGCGATCTCTGTGAGAATCTGGCGATTGGGGATCAGTTGGGCAGGTTTTCTTGCGAACGGTGCTTCGATTCCTGTGACGACTGTTCAGCAGCAACGCTCCCGGGTGACAGTCCCGAAGGAAAATGAAGCACCCAGAGTACAAATATTTTGGGCGCATCAATAATGAGTATTTTGGTGACCGGCTCCAACTCCCTGCCCAGACCCTGGTGAGTCAGGGCTGGCGAGACGCACCCTTTCGAATGGCTGGATCAATGGCTTGCGCATCAGTCCCCCTTTGGGGTATTGACCGGAACTCCCGGGCGCGGGCAAAGAGAACTGATAATTGTAATGTGCACCCAGATCCATTCGGTACAAGTAGAGGCAGACGATCGGAACAAGGTGGAAGGCTGCTTCCAATTGGCTGAGAATCGGGAGCGCCACAGGGGACCTCTTGTAACCCAGGTGTAACCCCGCGCATGAAGCAGGATCCGGCAGCGCAACTGACCGTCATTGTCCCCACCTACCGACGCCCCCGGTTTTTGCGCCGGCTGTTGGACTATGCGGAGACGGTGCGCTTTCCGTTCAAGATTCTGGTGGCAGACTCGAGCGATGGAGATGAGCTCAGACAGAATATCGCCCGGATTGCAGCCTGCAGTCCGCATTTGCATGTTGAGCACCTGCACTTCACATGCGGTTTAATGGAGAAACTGTTTTGCAGTGTAAAAGGGGTGACCACCCCTTGTTGCTGCCTATGGGCAGATGATGATTTTCAACTGCCCAGGGGCCTGATCTCCTGCCTGGAATATTTGGAGGATCATTCGGATTACGTTTCATGCATGGGCCAGTTCATGGCGGTTCGTCGCAATGAAGATTGCACGGACATATTGCTGGAGACCTTCCCATCCCGCGGGGAGTCGTCGACCTCCGAGCGAATCCTGCGGTGGTCCGAAAACTTCTATTCCAGCTTTTATGCTGTCTATCGGACGCCCGTTCTTATGGAGATGCTTCGAGTTGGGGTCGTTGCATCGTGCTACGAGCGGTGCCGGATCATCCCTGAGATTTTGATGGGCCAAATGGCGCTATTGCTGGGACGCCAGCGGATGATCGAGGGAGTGTCGATTGTGTATCAGATGCACGCCGGCAACGATAGCAGGTTAACTCCATGTGTGAAAGACCACACGGCATTTCCAATAGATTATACCCACTATCGGTCAGAGATGGCTGCACTGGTATCTCAATCCGCTGGGCTGTCGCTGTCCGAGGCGGATTGGTTGGTGGATCGAAGCTTCCGAAACGTTTATCGCTGGACCGGGGGGCGGTGGTGGATTTTCAAGAAGATCATTGAGAATGTCCGTCGTCCATGGCGGCGCTTGCTGCTCCGGCTTGACGCAAAGCGATCGGCTCCCAGATTCACGTGCATCAGCAAACAACGTCTGCAGGTGTCTGACGTCCGCCTGGAATCCGGTGACGTGGCGATCGCGTTGGCCGCGATTGCTCGGCATCCAGATGGCGTGTCTCTCTCGGCGACTTGCCGGCAGCCAGATGAAGGCGTCACAGGGTAGGCCCTGCCGGCCGCACGAGTCTTTCTCACCGCATGCGCTGCTGCTCGGAGTCTTGCCCAATGGACAACTGTGGCCAGACCGCACAAATGGCCGCGGGGGATGGCTCTGGGCCAGACGCTGATCTGTGATGTTCCCGGAGTGGTGCCGAATCGGTGTGTCGCCGGAATGTGGGTTGACCGCACCGAGTCTGCTAAGGGCATTCTTGGTAAAGCTGCGGATTCAGAGCTGGATCGTTGTACATCTTGAACTGCCGATAGAGGCGAAACTGCCGCCGCCCCGCCTTGAGATCCGGCAGAAGTTGATTGAAACAGGCGATGAGATCGGACCTTTGCTCTGTCAGCATTCGGGACTTCGCCAGACATTTCGCCTGTTGTTCCGGAGGAGCGCTTGCCCGTTTCGCCTCAATCTCCATGTGGTAGAGTTTCAGGGCGAGAATCGAGAGACGGTCGATGATCATTCCAGGTGTCTCTGAATGGAGGGGGATTTGGGTGTTGGCCTCGGGCAGGTCTTGAAGGATCCAGATATCAATCTTCTCCACGGCGTCGTTCCTCGCTTGGTTGAACCGATCAATCGCACGTTTGGCCGCACGGATCCGGTCGGTCGGGAGGTCGTCTCGCCTGGCGATATCCTCCTCGTGCCAGAGGTCAAAGTTCATCCGATGGTTTTCCGCGATCCAACCCCACGGCTCGTTCCCAATAACCGGGGATGGATGGGTGTGCCATTCTTCAGTCCAGAGCCATTGCCGTAATGCAATCTCGGTAGCACGATCTTTGGCTGCGAATTTGTTCATGAAGCTGTCGCTCGGGTGATGGTTTTACATTCGAACTTGAGTGCCG
>JBDNHZ010000538.1:0-2737 GCA_041688515.1 Verrucomicrobiota bacterium | reverse complement strand
TTCGTGGAAGCCATCGAACGTCGTCGCCTGCCGCGGACCCCTTCGAAGAGACCGCACGACTGCACCGCCGGGTGCAGTCCGCCCTCTTCTATCCGGCCCTCGTCCTCGTTGTGGGAATCGGGATCAGCGCGATGGCGCGTTGGCTGAACGACTGGACGCAACACTCCCTCCAGGATCTGGGAGCCAATCCCCCCAGTGGCATCAGCATCGCCCGCGGCGTCAACACGGCGATCCTCGCCCTGCTTGTCCTCGGCTTGTGCACCCTGGCGATCCCATGGCTTCGCCGCTGGCTCGGAGCGCGCCTTCCCGGCTTTGGCGACGCCCGGCTCCCGGGGCCCGAGGGATCCATCGTCTGGAGCCACGGAATGGGTGCCCTCTGGCGTCAGGTCGCTGATCGACCCGCGGCCCTGTGGGTCCGCCCGGGTGGAGGTCTGCCGCTTCGACGAGGATCCCCGGGAACACGTGAAGGCCCTGCGCTACGACCTGATCCTGCGACCGCGCTCCCTCCAGGCACGTCAGGCACCCGTCTTCAGCTTCCTTGCCGTTCCCAACACTTTGACGCCGCTTTCCCGATGAACCTCTCACGCCCGCCGGGCTGGGCCGGAAACCGGGATGGCATGGCCGCCACACTGCTCGTCGTGGTCATCATCGCGCTTCTGGCCGCGCTCACCTTCGTCAATACCTCCACGGTGAAACGGGCCCGGCGCGAGGCGGACCTTCTCGACGCACGCCAACGACGCCAGTGGCGTCAGCGAGGAATGGAAGTCGTCACTCCCGCCCCGGCTCATGTCCCCTTCACGACCCAAGGGCCCGCCGCCATCGCAGCCCCATGAACCTCGTGCGGGTGGAACTCCTTCGGCGAAGCCTTCGGGCTCGCACCTGCGCCTGGATCGGACTGGTCCCGATCCTTGGATTGCCCTTCGCCATGGCCGCCTGGATCAACGCGATCCTCTGCCTGCGACTCCAGAAACAGTTCCACAACCCCGCCCGTCGAAAGGTCTGGGTTGCCCTGGTCCTAAGCATCGCCGGCACCCTTGCCTCCTTGATGATCGTTCTCGCCCTGGTGCTCAGGATCATCCGGGAGTTCGATTAGCCGGGGTAGTGTGTGGCGCAGCTTGACGCTCCCCTCCCGGAACCGCGGGCGTCATCGTCCGCCCCGAGCTGAGTTCTGGAGAACCGAATCTGGAACAAGGGACGCGCTCCGCGAGTCCGAAACTCCGGAAGCCCGTCAAGGGGACTTGTAGAACTCGTCCTAATTGGCCGGGTGCCCGAAGCCATCGCCTCTACGGCGGAGGCGTTTCAGCGATGAGCCAGCACGGGGTCAGCGAAGCGACACCCCGGGGCTAATGGCTGAAACGTCACCGTCCAGCGGATCCGTCCTGCGCCGGGCAACAGGATCCGGCAGGATGGTTGAATGCGGTCCAACCTTTGAGCGCCCACGCGGTCTCCACGACGTCCGCGTCGCTCCCAACACGAGATCCTGTTCTGGGAACCGACATCCTGCCGCGGAACTCGAGTCACCCTCAGAAGAACGTCTGGGAACTGAGACCTCGCGGATGGCGGAACTCCCGGCCCACGGCGGCCATCCAGACTGAAAGTGAACCTCCCGCCCATCTGCCGAGCAACAGAGTCCCGGCCGACCGTCCCCCCAACGGGCGCACGTCAGCCTGGATCCGGCACACCTTCCCCTGAATTCAACGCCCTTCGACGTCGACCACCAATCCTTTCGCCGGACGGTTACGGGTCACAGTTGCCGACGGAACGTGCCCGCCAGTTCGTCGAAGAACTTTCCAATGATCGATCGGTTCTTGAACTCCGCGCGCGTCATCAAACGGGACTTCTGCTTATCAGCCTCGAACACCTTGACCTGCTCAGCGGCGAACGGGCCGTCGTAAATGTTCAGATTGGCCTCGTCATTCAGCCGGAAGGAACGGTCGTCAAAGTTGGTCGAACCGACCGAAACCCACATGTCGTCCACGATGATGACTTTGCAGTGATACATCGTGGGCTGGTATTCGTAGATTTCAACGCCGGCATCCAGCAAATCGCCCCAACGCGAGCGGCTCGCGCTCTGGACGATCTTCGCATCGGAGACAGGCCCCGGCACGATGATCTCAATGCGCACCCCGCGTCTGCGCGCGGCCAGAAAGGTCTCAATGGCCAGGCCGTCCGGTACGAAGTAAGCCGCTTGAAGTCGAATCGTGTTCGTGGCCGAAGCGATTGAGAGCAAATACATGAGGCGCACACTTTCGCTGCCTTCGCTGCGCGAACTCTTGAAGACTTGCGCCAACGAATTGCCGGCGGGCTTCAGTTCTGGAAAATATTCCGGTCCGAACAACACTTTGGCGCGGGTCTTGATCCAGTTGTCCGTAAAGACCGCCTGCATCTGCGCAACCGCCGGGCCCTCGATTTCATAATGGGAATCGCGCCAATGGTCTTTGGACTGTGCACGCCCAGTCCATAGATCGGCGATGCCCACGCCGCCCGTGAAGCCGACGCGACCGTCCACGACCAGCAGCTTCCGATGCGTGCGGTTGTTGATCCGGGCGATACTATACCAGCGCAGTGGATGATAGCGCTCCACTTCCACTCCGGCGGCCTTCAAATCGTTGAGAAACCCCTTCTCAATCTTCCCCGTTCCCACCGCGTCGAGCAGCACATGAACCTTCACGCCGGCACGGGCCCGTTCGCACAGCGCATCCGAGATTTCTTTGCCAATGTCGCCCGACCAGTAGAT
>JBDNHZ010000537.1:0-2819 GCA_041688515.1 Verrucomicrobiota bacterium | reverse complement strand
GGAAAGCTGGACCCACTCACGCGTCTCGGCCGAGCGCAACGCGGCGTCCATCACCGCCTGCGTCCGCGCCCCATCGTGGAAGGTCACCGAACACGAACGCTGTTCGCGGATGGCATTGATGAACTCCACCGCCTGATCGTATCGGAACGACACCAGCGGATCGCCGACGCCCGGATCGCGGGGCGAACCCGGCCACACCCAGAATTCGGGAGGCACCGCCAACTTCTCCAGACCCGGTCCACCCTTCTTGCCATGGAGCAGTTCGTTCCAGCGTCCGGTGGTGAACTCGAAAGTCGCCTCGCTCCCGTTGATCTCCACGTAGTCGAGCGAGCGCCACGATTCATTGCGGCCCGAGGCGAGCTTCGAACTTTCCAGCACGCCGCTCGCGCCGCCCTCGAACTCGGCCCGGATCGCCACCCAATCCTCGGTGTCATTCGGTGCACCGTCCCGCATCGGCGTCAGGTTCATGACATTCGCCACCAACCGTCGCATCGGCCCGATCAACTGATGCGCGAAATCAATCCGGTGCGACAGCATGTCCCCGAGTTCTCCCGTTCCTGCCAGTCGCTTCTGCTGCCGCCACCCGAGGTTGCGCGTCCCCCAGTCCTGCAACCGGCACGACCGGTAATGATAGGGCCGCCCGAGGTCGCCCTGCGCGATCAGATGCCGCAGGTACCGCATCGCCGGCACGAACTGATAGGTGAACGCCGTCATGTGCCGGACCCCCGCACGGTCCGCCTCCGTCGCCATCGCCCGCGCCTCGGTGGCGTTCAAGGCGATCGGCTTCTCGCACAGGATGTGTTTCCCCGTCCGCGCCGCCGCGATGGCAATGGCGGGATGCAGGAAGTTGGGCGTGGCGATGATCACCGCGTGAACGTCGTCGCGCTTCACGATGTCCTCCCAGTTGGTCGAGACCACCGGCGCTCCCGTCGTCACCCGGGCCGCTTCCAGAGTCGCCGGGTTCGCATCGCACAGGGCGTGCACCCGGACATCCCGGCACAGGGCCAGCCCGGGCAGATGATTCTGTAAGGCAATGCCACCGGTTCCGATGATGGCGATGTTGAGCGTGCTCATGTGGAAGGCCCAAACCTTCCCGGCCAGGCCCCAAGTTGAAAGGTGAAAGATGCAGAGCACAGCCCCGCGGGCGCATCTTGATGTTGCCCCCAATGCGAGAAGTGGATTGCAGGGCCGTGCCGGGCAAATCCTGGGGGCGCGGCCGTCCCTCGAAGTCCAAACGCTGAACCTCCCGCCAACATGTTGACCCTCTTGAACGAGGCCGGCCGGATCGTGCTGCCTTACGCCCTGTCCGGATTGATTCAGGCTGCCGCCTTGGCGGTGCTGATCGGACTGATTGATGTCACGCTGGGCCGACGCCTCCGAGCGAGCCTTCGGCATGCGCTCTGGTCGTTGGTGGTGGTGAAGCTCCTCCTGCCGCCCACGCTGGAGCTCCCCACCAGTGCCGCCTATTGGGTCGGCCGCTGGAGCCTTGAACCCACGCAACTGTGGGTTGTCACCGGTCTGCCGGAGGGCCGGGCCGCGCACTGGCAGCTGGATCCTGCGCCGCGCCTTGGATTGCCACCGTCATACGGCATCTCGAATTCCTTTGAGCCGATCAACCTCCTCTTCCTGCTCTGGATCGCCGGTACTGGCGCACTGGCTGCGGTCATCGTCCTCCGTCAACGCGGGATTACCCGACTCCTTCGCTCGTCTTCCGATCCAACCCCCGCGATCCTCGAAGCCCTGGAAGCGGCCGCGCGTGAGGTGAATCTCGTCCGACTCCCAACCCTCCGATTGACCTCGGAGAATCACAGTCCGGCGGTCTGTGGCGGATTCCGTCCCACCATCCTGCTTCCGCGATCGCTGGTCGAAGCCTCGGAACCGTCCGTGCTGCGGGGCGTGCTGCTTCACGAGTTGGTGCATCTCCGTCGACGTGACCTCTGGCTCAACGCCCTTCAGGTGCTGGCCCAGGTGATCTGGTGGTGGAACCTGGGCGTGGCCGCACCAGCTCGTGAAACAACGGCCAGGCCGGGGATGCTCCGCGTCGACGTCGTTGGCACCAACGCCTTCCTGCTGGGCACCCGGACCGTCGATCTGGAGCAGTTGAAGATTGAGTTCCAGTTGGAGGCCACCCGGAACCCCAACCTCTCTGTGGAGATCCGCTCCCCACGCGACAGCACCTTCGGCAGCATTGCCGCGGCGATCGAAGCGGCGAAGCAGAGCGGCATCACCCGATTGTCCATTCAAACGAAGCCGGGCGGCGCGGCCCTCGCTCCGCAGGAAGCGCTCAGCCAGAACGTCCTCACCGAAACTGAGCCGCTTCAGACGCGCAGGTTCCGGGTCGATCCCGAAACCTTCCTGAAAAACCTCGAGGTCGAGTCCGGCAACCCGATCGACCGGACGGACAAGCTCGGGATCCAGACCCGGATCAAGGCGTTCCTGGCGGATCGCGGGGTCAGGTTTCCCATGATGGAACCTTCCACGGATCCTACGGTCCCCTTCACGCCATCCCTGGAACAGAAGGCCATGTTCTTCGATGACCGAACCCGGCTCCTGTTCGTCCGTTCAACGGAGTCCGAGCTTCAACGGGTGGAAGTCATCGTCAGCAGTCTCAACCGTGCTCCGCAGCAAATCCTCCTCGAGACCCAGATTGTCGAACTCAGTTCGGAGACCGCCCGCCAACTGAACCCCACGTCGTCTCCTACGGGTACGACGAGGTGACGAGGCTCACTTCAATCGGGCGGGGAACGTGCGAAGGCCGGGGGACGTCCGAATGGAAGTCAGAGTCTCCTGACGTCGTCTCCTACGGGTAGGCGACGAGG
>JBDNHZ010000068.1:0-2114 GCA_041688515.1 Verrucomicrobiota bacterium | reverse complement strand
GATCGAGGGCGTAATCCACGTTCCGCCGTCTTCACGTGGAACCGAGGCGCAGGCCCGGATGACCTGCCCGAAACTCCGGTTCAACGTCACCTGGAAACGTCCCCGGCGAAGGGTTCGCTGGAGGCTTCGAGGGATGTGAATGTTTTCGAACTCGAAAATGGCTCGGGGTTCCGGCGACCACCACGTGATCGGAGCCACGCTCCACGGAAAGATCCCGGCCCGATAAGCACTCAACAGGCGTGCGGGGGAGAGGTCCCCTCCGATGGCGACCAATCCTTGCCACGGCGCTTTCTCCGCCGGGGGAAAGGTCAGGTCCGGACCCAGAATGGGAACGAAGGGTTCAGCCACGGGCTTCAACCATTGGTGTCGCCGCTGGCAAGACAGTCCACCAGACAGGCGATGTAGGCGTTGGCCAACTCCGAGGCGTAGACCAGTGCGTCGGTGTGTGCCGTCCCCGGGGAGATGGGGGGATCTTCCGGATCCGGCCGGCCCAGCGCCTCCCAGAATCCGAGTTTGGCTCCGTTCAGCGCTTGCAGGAGGGTTTCAGCTTCGGCCTCGGTCAAGGTCAGCCCGAAACCACCCCGCCCGGCAACGCAACGCGCAGGATCCTCCAGCCAGCCCAGCGCCGACTCCCGGCTCTGCACCCGGTGTTGTTGAACGGCGTCCCGGAGCATTTGATCGGAGTCGGCAGGCACGAACCCCATGGGTCCCCGAGTGAAGTGAGGGGGGTGCACGCGGCACTCGGCCCCCAGCCGGAGAAGCGCCCGGAGGCTGTTGCGGTCGCGGGCGCGCAACTGAAAGACCAACCGGCCGGGCTCACGGACGAGAAGCTTCACGAGTCATCCCTTTCGACGGTCGCCTGGAGCGAGTAGGCATGCAGTTGATGCACGTGGGCCTCCGCTTCCTCGAAGGATTCCCGCGCCAGCACCGATCGCCCTTTTTCGTGCACTTCCCGCATGTGACGTTCGGCCCGTTGCCGATCCCAGCCGAACACCACCTGGAACACGTGGGTGACATAGTTCATCAGGTTCACCGGATCATCCCAGCAGATCACCAGGAAGCCGGGCGAGCGCGCCTGGCGCGTTTCTTCCCGCGGCGTCACGACGGGCGCGGGAACGGTCATTGGACTGTCCGGACTGGGCACAGGGCGGCAAGGCTAGACGATCCCATGGCGGGAGGCAAAGCCCGGCTCCGCAGAAGGTGGGAAAGGGCGCAGACGGACCCTGCGCCTCGTGACCTCGGCACCTGCCCATGGGAGCCGCCCGTCCTCGCACCCCGGTCAACGATCGACCTCGACGAGGGTCTTCACCGCCCGATTGCCGGCGGCCATCTGCTGAAAAAGGGGAGGCAATCCAGACAGGGGAACCGTGGCATCGACGAACTGGGAGGCCCGGATCACCCCGGCGTGAATCTGGGACAGCGCCATCCGGATGGTCTCGGGGGTATGATGAAACGAGGCGAGCAACGTCAGCGCCGAGTAGTGCACCCGGGTGGTGTCGAGTTGGACCTGAGATCCCGAGGGACAGCCCCCGAAAAGATTCACGCGGCCGCCCTTGCGCACCACCCGGATGGCCGCCTGCCACATCGAGGGCTTGCCCACTGCCTCAAACACGAGGTCCGGCGGTTCGGCCTCCAGACCGGGACAATCCACGCCTTCGGAAACGGCATTCTCCCAGGTCCGCACCGCCCCCAGCGCCCGGGCCCGCTCCAGACGAGGGCCGCCGCGTCCCACCACCGAAACCTCCGCGCCGGCATGACGGGCGAGGGCGACCGCCATCAGGCCGATCGGGCCCGCACCGAGGACCAGCATCCGTTCGCCGGGTTGGATACGCAGATCCCGAAGCCCCTGAACGACGCAAGCCAGGGGTTCGGTCAGGGCGGCGTCGGGGAAGTCCATTCCGGCGGGAAGCCGAAGGAGGTTCGAGGCGACGATCCGGGCGGGGATGACGATGGATTCGGCGTAGGCCCCGTTCAGGAAGAGAAGGTCGTCGCACAGGTTGGCCTGGCCTCCCCGGCAGCGCGGGCACTGTCCGCAGGGCGCGGAATTGGCGGGGACCACCGCCTCGCCGACGCTCCATCCGCGGGTCTGCGGATGAACTTCGGAGATCACCCCG
>JBDNHZ010000536.1:0-1605 GCA_041688515.1 Verrucomicrobiota bacterium | reverse complement strand
GCTCCGCGAGTCCGTGACGGCCCCCATCCGGCCGAAAGTGCGCCTGGTCACCTCGGCACCTACCCCGTAGGCGACGACGTCAGGAGACTCTGACTTCCATTCGAACGCCCTCCGCCCGACCGCCGCCCCCACTTTCGATCGACGCGGAACCGGAACGCGGCTTCCCCGGGATGCGAATTCCTTCTAGCCTGATCGACACATGTCCTTGCTCGAAATCCGCGCGCTCCAGAAGGGCTATCGGTCACCCGACGGTCAGCGTCAGGCGGTGATCGATATCCCGGAGTTTTCCCTGGCGGCCGGCCAGGCGGTCGCGCTCGCCGGCCCCAGTGGGTCCGGCAAGACAACCTTCCTCCATCTGATCGCCGGCATCCTCACGCCAGACTCGGGGAGCATCCGGATCGATGGTGAGGAGTTGGTGGGCATGGACGAACACCACCGGGACCGACTCCGTGCGACGGCCATCGGGTACATCTTCCAATCCTTCAATCTGCTTCAGGGCTTCACCTGCCTGGAGAATGTCCTGTTGGGAATGAGCTTCGGCGGTGGGATCGACCGTCCCCGGGCCGAGGCGCTGCTCCGGCGGGTCGGGCTGGCCGATCGCCTCCACCATTTCCCGCGTCAGCTTTCCACCGGACAACAGCAACGGGTCGCCGTCGCGCGGGCCATGGCGGGCAAGCCGAAGCTGGTTCTGGCGGATGAACCCACCGGCAATCTGGACCCGGCGAATGCCCGGGAATCCCTCGCCTTGATCCGGGAATCTTGCGCTGAGAACGGTTCCGCACTGCTGCTGGTTTCCCACGATCGCGACATCCTGAAGGCGTTCGATGAGGTCCCGTCGTTGGCCGACATCAACCGGGCCGCCCGCTCTCAATCCCTCCGCGCATGACCCTTCCCCTTCTTGTCCGGCGCAGCCTGCGCCAGCATCTGCTCTCCACCATCGTCACCGCGCTCTCGTTGTCACTGGCGGGCGGACTCCTGATGACGGTGTGGTCGCTGAAGACCCAGGCTCGCCAGACGTTCGAGCGGATGGATGGCGGCTGGGACGCGGTGCTCGGGGCACGGAGTTCAAAACTCCAGTTGGTGCTGAACGCCGTGTTCCACCTGGAAGCTTCTCCGGGGAACATTCGTCCCGCCGACCTGGCCGCGTTGGCCGCGTCGCCGGTGGTCAAGACCGTCGTTCCGCTGGCGATGGGCGACAACTACCAGGGTTTCAGAATCGTCGGTACGTCCACCAACCACTTTACCGACCACGAATTCGCCGAGGGTCGAAAGTTCCGCGTCCGGGAAGGGCGACTGTTCGAGGACGGATATCGCGAGGCATTGATCGGGGCGTTTGCGGCGGAGAAGCTCGGGTTCAAGGTGGGAACCGAGTTCAAGCCCTACCACGGATTGAACTACGCCTCGAACGCCCGGGACAACGTCCAGCACGACGAGGTGTACGTGGTCGTCGGAGTGCTGGAAGCGTCCAACACACCGGCCGACCGGGTGGTCTGGATCCCGATCGCCGGCATCCAGAACATGGCGGGCCACGATCCCGCCACGTCGCAGGATGTCAGTGCCGCCCTGGTGAAACTGCGGGATCCGGCCGCCGGATTTCGTCTCGAT
>JBDNHZ010000535.1:0-7720 GCA_041688515.1 Verrucomicrobiota bacterium | reverse complement strand
GGGAGCGCAGCATTACGGGGCGGAACGGCAGGAGAGCGGGGAGGCCAAGACGGAACGGTTGGTGCGAGAGGAGTTGGGGAAGTTGGACTGGAAGTGTCGGAGACGGAAAGAAACAAAGGAGGAACCGTCCGTGAATCAGGAAGATGCTCGCCCTCACCCCGGCCAGATGTGCTTTCTTTGTTCCCCGAGACTGCGTCCGCAGCCCCAAGGAGAGGGAGGTCAAAACCCAAAATCCTGCGGCGTCAGCCCGGCCTGCCGGATGATGGACCGCGTGGTGCCAATGGGCAGTTCCTTCTTCGGATGGGGCACGATGGCGATGCGCCCCGCGGCGTTCTTGTATTTGGCGTGGCTGCCCTTCTGGGTGGCGAAGTGGAAACCGTGCTGCTGGAGCACGCGAATGACTTCCGAGGAACCGAGCCGCTTAGGCATCCACCATCTCCTGGCCGATGCTGGCGTCCGAGACAGCGGTGAACGGCGGAGATGTTTCGCCCTCGAAGTAAAGTTCCACCGCCTCCTTCAAATTGGCGACCGCCTCTTCGCGCGTGGAACCGAAGCTGGAGACGTCCACGTTGAGGCATTGGGTGACGAAAAATTCATCTTCCCGATACACGCAATAGGACATTGCTTTCATGCGCGAAAGGCTACCACGCAGGGACGCCGTGGGCAACGGCGCAAAATCAAACGACTGTCAAGTTGGATTTACGCTCGCCCTCACCCCGGCCCTCTCCCCCAAGGAGAGGGAGCAACATTCGCCACGTTTTCGCGAGGCGAGGCTCCTGGGTTGTCGTGCGTCTTTGCAGTCGAAGGGAGCAGGAGTGGCGAATGCAACCGCGATTTCCGACTCGTCCAGCGACGTGCCCACGCTCTCCCTCTCCCGGGGGAGAGGGTGGACGTTCGACCAAATTCACCAAGCACTTGACCAACACCATGCCGAATCCCCGCCTCGAACAATTCGCCATCGACTTGCACCAGGAAGTGCTCGCCAAAGCCGGCATTGATGCCGAGAGAGCGGGCGCGAAGAATCAACCGCTCCGCGAGGAAGCGTTCACCGAATACGTGATCAGCCTCCTGGCTGATCACAACGAGGCGGACGGAGTGGAACTGGCGTATCACGAGGCGGTCAGCGTTGGATCGATGCCCGCCGCGAAGCTGAACGCCTGGTCGCTGTCGGGCGATGGCGCGACGGCGGATTTGTTTGTGACGCTGTATCACGGCACGGGCGACGTGAAAGAAGTGAGTCTGCCGGAAACGCGCCGCCAGTTCAAACTGCCGCGCGGGTTCCTGCGCCGTTCGCTGGACGAATTTCACAAGAAGGTCGAGGAATCATCTCCCGCGTTTCAGGTCATGCGGCAACTCCACGAGGCGAAAGATTCGCTGACCACGGTGCGCCTGTTCTTTCTTACGGATGGGGTCGTGCCGTCCCTCGACAAAGATGACGTGGCAAAGTCCCTCGGACTTGAACCGGAGCAATTCCCCGGAGTGGAAACCGTCCAGTCGGTGATTTGGGATTTGGACAAGCTGAGTCGGATGCGCGTTGGATACCGCGAGGTCATCGCGTTGGATTTTGGTAAAGGGGTCAGTTCTTGATAATGATACATGAGGCAGAGGTGGGTGGTTCAACCATACCCGCGGCACGCCAAAAATCGGGGAAGTCCCACAAGGAGTAGCCATTATCAAGAACTGACCCCTTTCCCGAGTCCACATCCTCGAAGAGCGCAAGCGCCGTCGATGACCGCCTAGGCCGACACCTCGTATCTGCTGGCGTTCTTCAACCCGCACGATGGGCAGAAACATCCACGCAGAATCCAAATTTCTTCAACGCGGCAGTTCAGCATGATGCTTGTCACGGAACAGAAACCGCGCGGGCCATGCTGCGTCAAATCCAACTCATCGGAAACAACGTGTGCGCGTGTGATGCGCGATGTGGAGCGGCAGAACGCGGCATGGTCCAGAAGTACGTGGTTCTGCTGGAGAACTTCATCGAAGAGTCGAAATTTTCCATTGGTCAGGGCGGTCAGAAACAGTCAAGACACCGCACGTAGCCAACAATGAAGCAGTTTCGGCAATGGGATTTTGCTATCGAAAAAGTGTGAGCCTTGGCCCGTTCCGGGTGAACTTGAGCAGATCGGGCGTGGGCTACTCGGTGCGTTTGCGGCGGTTGTTCCCGAGGATTCCGTAGTGTCGGATGCCCGAGGGTACCGGGAGAGAGCTGATGGAACCGCCCGAGATGGATGATCCAGTCGGTATCGAACTGGACCGTGCGCGCGGCGAGTTGGCGAAGGGTGAGGTGATCGATGAATTTTTGCCGTAGTGGCGTTGTATGTTTCATTCACCCGGAGCATGTGCTCCGGGACGAGCCTGTCGTCCACTACGGTGAACCCCCCCGCGTAGCGGCTTCGTTCAACACGTCGGTCCAGCCAACGCGTGGCCTCCAGCCACGAGTGGCTGACCTTGATCGTTCGGGGGCAGATGCCTTGGCCCACTCCTTGCCTTCGGATGCCTCGAATTGTACGGTGTTTGGGTGATAGCGATTGCGGAATTGCCTTCGCTGCCGGTTGCGGAGCGGATTCAGCTGGTTGAGGACCCCTGGGATTCGATCGCCGAGGATTCGGCGAGCCTCCGCTTGACGGAGGAACAGCGCGGCGAGCTCGACCGCCGTTTGGCCGATTTCGACGCGAGCGCGGCTGACGGCGTGCCTTGGGATCAGGTTCGGTGCGCGATGCTGCGGAAGCCTTGAACTTGCCCGTCATTGTTCGTGAGGCTGCCTTGGATGACATCCGGGAGGCGGTGGTATGGGACGAAAGGCAGTCACCTGGGCTCGGCGGTGAGTTCGTTCGTTGTTTGGATGTGTGCCTGTCGCTTATCGGGCGGAATCCCCGGATATTCGAGGTAGTTCACCGGCAGGCGCGGATGGCATTGGTCCGGCGATTTCCTTACCTCGTGATCTACCGCATCACCCCGGATTTCATCTCCGTCATCGCGGTCATGCACGGCAGCAGGCAACCACGGCGATGGAAGGGGCGTACTGGAGCATGAGATCGCCGAACACCTGAGCGGAATAGATCGGGCGAGGACAGGCGTGGATCACGGGCGGCGATGAGCCGCCCGATTCATTTGGCGATTGGACGGATCCGAGAAGAAGTCTGATATCGCTAGGAAATGCGAGCATCAGCCCTGTGTAGTCGAGCAAAGGAATGCCGGCCTCGGAAGAGGTTGCCGATTGCCCGCGGCACAAACGGGCAGGGCGCGTCTGGTTCTGAAACCGGCCTGAGGTTCTACCGTCAACTTACCCGGATTCCCGGGTTGATCGCTCCCAGCCTTCAGGATGCCGGGCCCAGACGGGATCGTGGCCATCGAGTTAGTTGCATTGAAGGCTCTCGATTCGGCAATGAACCCGAGAGCCTTCGTTCTCGTGGACGAGGTGGCGTAGCCCAGTCCCTTCGCGGGGAGAGCGATGAATTTCTGCCGTGGTGATCAGCATTTAGTCGCGCGCCCGGGGCCTGTGCGTCGGGACGAATCTGGTTTCCACTGCGACGAAGCGACCCGCGGAGTGGATGGTGGGTACATGCGGCGCTATCACGCGGCACTGGAGCTGGACCAGGCCCGTCTTTTGGTCGGGCAATTGGTAATCCTGAAACCACGTAGGATTGTCGAGCCAGACGGTCCTGGGAACAGGAGCCAGCCAATTCGCTCACAGGCGGATGCGACGCAATCGGCGGCTGACTCCCGTCGCTGACCTTCGGGTTCGCCTGATGCGGATTGCGGGTACAACGGGCGCCGGGTAGCGTCTTCTCACGATGGATGTTGCCACGATTGAGAGAGGCGCGCGGGCTCACGGTGGCCGACCGGTTGATCCGGACCTTGGGGCTGGAGGCTTCCGATCGAATGGAGCGCTGGGGGCGCGAGGCAGATCGTCGATTGGAGGCCTTCGAGAGAGGCGAAATGTCCGCGGTCGATGGACCGGCGGTCCCTTGCGGACCAAAGACGGGAGAGCACCTGATGGCTGCCATTTCCCTTGAGCGAATGCGGGCTGACGCCCACATCGCTCAGGTCAGGCGTTGGGCCGTAAACCTCTTCCACCATGAAAAATGACCTTGGCAACAATCGATGGGCCGGCCTTGCGGGACTCGCTGGAGCGCTCTTGTTCTTCGTTGGCGATATGATTTTGGTTGGCCACTGGGGGGCGGGAAGCGACGTGTGCGAGGGCTCGCTCAGGATGCTACGGGAGAGTACTCAGGTACGGCTCTTTATAGGAGATTTGGCGGGGCCAATTGCGGGTTGTTTGTGTCTGCTGGGATTCTGGCACGTGCGCCAAAACCTCATAGGACGTAGTCCGTATCTTGGTCGTGTAGTGTTGTTTGCGTTGGGCGCGGCGATAGTCGCTGTGAGCGTGGTTCACGAGCTTTTGGTTCCCCTTCGTCTTGCGCACCGCTATTCAGACGCCCACCCCGGGGCAGCAGTGGAACTTTTCGACGCTTTGCGCAGTTATCTTAATCTGGCCCATTATCTGGAGGATGGACCTGCTTACCTGGGCGCGTTTCTCCTTCTGTCACTTGTTCTGTCAGGCAGGAGTTCCTACCCCCGGTGGACGGCGATGGCGAACTTCGGTCTTCTTTCATTTATTGGGCCTTTGGCACACCGGGTTCCTGTTCCTTTTGGCTCGGTGCTTTTCGGTGGTTTTGAGAGTCTTACACTTTCGACTTTCTTCCTCGTTTCCGTCATAGCCACATGGAGGGGTCCAGCGACCCAGAAAACTGGGTGCAGTGAACGGCCGGATTGCGCTGAGGTTTTAAATCATACGCTTTCAGACCGCCGTTTCTGATCCAGCTCGTTCGGTTTTTATGCGCGCATCTAGTATGATACACATGGAACGCCACCGCACCCACCGCATCGGATGGCTGCGTGCCGCCGTCCTCGGGGCCAACGACGGGATTGTTTCCACCGCCAGCCTGATCGTCGGTGTGGCTGCGGCCGAGTCCAGCCGTGGTAGCATATGGGTCGCTGGTATTGCCGGATTGGTGGCAGGAGCGATGTCGATGGCCGCAGGCGAGTATGTCTCCGTCAGCTCGCAATCCGATACAGAGAATGCCGACTTGGATCGAGAGCGTCAGGAGTTGGCCAGCGACGGCGCACACGAACATGCCGAACTGGCCGCGATCTACGTCGGGCGCGGACTGGATGCCGCGTTGGCGGAACAGGTCGCGACCCAATTGATGGCCAAGGACGCACTGGGTGCTCATGCCCGTGACGAGTTGGGCATCTCTGATACGTTGAGCGCGCGACCTGTTCAGGCTGCTCTCGCTTCCGCAGCTACATTCGCGGTCGGTGCCGCTTTGCCGCTTCTACTTGTTGTCTGGGTTCCTACGTCGGCACTCGTCTGGACGGTTTCGGGAAGTTCACTGCTCTTTCTCGCACTGTTGGGTTCCTTGGCAGCCCGCGCCGGTGGGTCATCTGTCTTACGGGCGGCGTTGCGTGTCACGTTTTGGGGCGCGTTGGCGATGGCGCTCACGGCCGGGGTTGGTGCTCTGTTCGGAACGACTGTATAAGATGCCTTGGAAAAGTCGACGGGACGCCCAACACCTGAGTGGAATCGATCGGGCGACGCCGGGCGGGGATCACCGGCGGCGGCCGATAGGATCCTGTGACGAAATGACGCTGTTCGCGGATCGCCTGAAGGAGACAATTTCGAAACCAAGGGAATGACCGCATTGCCTTCTTGCCAAAGGCCTGGGGTTCCCGGGCACAGTGGGGTGTGCCTTCATCCGCCTCATCCTGTCCTGGCAAAATGCGCAGCGAAGACTGCGGCAGAAGTTGCACACGGACTTGGAAGTCCTCATGGGCGAGGACCGACTCGCATCAGAGGCGATCTCACCTGGCAGAAGTCTGCTTTTGGAGCCTCAGGATTGGCCGGTTGATGTCATCGAGGCAGGAGACCGGACTCTGCTTCTTCTCAGCCCAGCCCTGAATATGATCGCAGACTACATTGCGCTGGCATTGATTCTCGCCGCAGCGCTGCATCTGTTCTGGCAGCGCAAGCTGCGGTCAGACGTGACCGCGCTCCTGGTGACCTTGACGCTGATTTTACCGTGGCCGCATCCGGGAGGGGAGTGGCGCAGCATCCTCACCTATCAGGAAGGATTTTCCGGCTTCGGCAGTGTGGCGGTGGTGATGGTCGTCTCCATGTTCGTGTTCGGCGGAGCCATCGTGCGCACCGGCGCGGCAGAGTTCTTGGGGACGCGGCTGTTTCGCTTCTGCGCCCGGAACGAACTGCTGTTGCAGGCGGCGGTGCTGACGATCACGACGGCGACCTCCATGTTCGTCAACGATACGACCATTGTGCTGATTTTCATGCCGTTGATCCTCGCGGTTTGCAAGGAGAAGAACCTCTCGCCTTCGCGTTACCTGCTCCTGGCCGCGTACGGTTCGCTGCTCGGCGGGCAGTGGACGTTGATCGGCACGCGGAGCAACATTGTGATCAGCGACTATTTCGCGCGCCAGCAACAGGCGGCGGGACAACCGGGCGTGGGGCTGGGGTTCTTTGATTTTACGCGGATCGCGGCAGTGGTGTTTGCGGCATGCGCGGCGTCCTTTTTTTTGTACGGTCGAAAACTTCTTCCCACCGCGGGAGCCACCGAACTCGTCGAGGAGGAGTTGGCGCGCGAGTATTTGACCGAGGCGAAGGTCACGCCTGAGTCGAGCATCGTTGGCAAGACGCTCGATCAACTCGCCTGGACGAAGCGCGCCGACTTGAGCGTGATTGAAGTGATTCGCGGCGAGCAACGAATGCCCGCGAGCAAGTGGCTGAAACTGCAGGCAGGAGATGTGCTGGTCATGCGTGGGCCGGTGCCGGTGATGGGCGAGTTGCTGAAGTCGCCGGATTTTCAGCTAAAAGAGGAGGTGAAGATCGACGCCAAGATGCTGAGCAGCCTGGATTTGGTGACGGTGGAGGCATTGCTGGCGCCACGGTCGGATTACGCGGGGCGCTCGCTGGAGCAAGTGGACTTCAGCCGCGACTACGGGTTCACGGTGATGGGAATTTCACGGCGCGGCAAAACGATTCATGAGCGTCCGATGTCCACGCGGCTGAGATTTGGCGATTCGCTGTTGCTGCTCGGATACACCGCGGGCGTGGACCGGTTGGCGAGGAATGCGAATCTAATGATCCTCGGCCAGCTCCCGTATAGTCCCGTGGGCAGAACCAAGGCGTTGATCACGCTGGGGCTGCTCGCCGGTGTGATCGCGACCGCCGTGAGCGGTTTGCTGAGTCCGGCGGTGTCCATTCCGCTGGTCGCGATGCTGGTGATTTTGTTCGGTTGCGTGAAAGTCGAAGATGCCTATAAGGCGGTGGATTGGCAGTCGGTGGTGACCGTGGCCGGCATGATTCCGTTCGGTGTCGCGCTGGAAAAGACCGGCGCGGCGGCGGGGTTGGCCCATTGGATTGTCGGTGCTCTGGCCGGGGTGACGCCGACGGTGGTCCTGGGTGTCATTCTGCTGGTGGCCGTGGTGCTGACCCAACTGATCGAGAACGCCGCCGTGGCTCTCATCCTGGCGCCGCTGGCATATCAAGTGGCGAAGGAAACCGGTGCCGACCCAAAGCCGTTCATGGTGGGCCTGGCGATCTGCGTTTCCAGCGCGTTCTGCACACCCATCGCCCACGAAAGCACGATCCTCGTGATGGGACCGGGCCGCTACGAATTCAAACATTACCTCCAGGTTGGCG
>JBDNHZ010000002.1:0-9845 GCA_041688515.1 Verrucomicrobiota bacterium | reverse complement strand
TTCATCACGGCCGATGCGTCCGGTCCGAAGCACATCCAGACCAAGCTCACCCGGGCGAAGATGGAGCAGCTGTGCGACAAGCTTTTCGAGCGCACGATCACTCCGACCAAGGCGTGCTTGAAGGACGCTGGAATCGCGGCGGACAAGATCGACGAACTCGTGCTGGTGGGTGGCATGACCCGGATGCCGCGTGTGGTCGAGACCGCCCGCGCCATGGTCAGCAAGGCTCCGCATCAAGGGGTCAACCCGGATGAAGTGGTCGCCATCGGTGCCGCGATTCAGGGCGGCGTGCTGCGGGGCGAGGTCAAGGATGTGCTGCTTCTGGATGTCACTCCGCTCTCGCTCGGAATCGAGACGCTGGGCGGCGTGTTCACCAAGCTGATTGAGCGCAACACCACCATCCTGACGAGGAAGTCGGAGATTTTCTCGACCGCCAGCGACAGCCAGCCGGGCGTGGATGTCCACGTGCTTCAGGGCGAACGTCAGTTCACCCGCGACAACAAGTCGCTCGGACGGTTCGAGTTGCGCGATCTTCCGCCGGCACCGCGCGGCGTTCCGCAAATCGAGGTTACTTTCGACATTGATGCCAACGGCATTCTGAATGTCAGCGCCAAGGATCTTGGAACAGGCAAGACCCAGAAGATCGTCATCACGGCGTCCTCCGGATTGTCCAAGGACGAAGTGGAACGGATGCGGCGGGATGCCGAGGCTCACGCCGACGAGGACAAGACGCAGCGCGAAGAGGTGGAGTTGCGCAATGAGGCCGACAATGTGGCCTACCGCGCCGAAAAGTTTGCCCGCGACAACGGGGAAAAGCTCGGCGGCGACAAGGCCTCCTTGGAGGAGGCGGCCAAGTCGGTGCGCGATGCTCTGAAGGGCAGCGACGCGGCGCTGATCCGTTCGTCGGTCGACCGGTTGAACGAGGTCATGCAGAAGGCGGGAGAAGCTCTCTACGCCAAGGGCGGCGGACCTGCCGGAGCCGAGGTTCCCGGGGGGGCGTCCGATGCCGGACCCGATGCCGCAGGTGCTGGCTCGGCCAAGGCGGGCGCGGACGATCAGGGTCCCATCATTGATGCCGAGGTCGTGGACGAGAAAAAGAAGTGATTTGAATTTCGGAGCCGATGCCCGTCATGAGGCGGTCATTGGTGCCGGCTTTTCCCGTTGGCGAGTGCTGCGGGAGTTGTTTCCAGAGGTAAACGCAAAGATTAGAAACACGTTATCAGTCATATGGGACTCAATGTGAAACCGCTCGGCGACCGTGTGCTCGTCGAGCACGTCGAGGAAAAAGAAACCAAGAAGGGTGGAATCATCATTCCTGACTCCGCCAAGGAGAAGCCGACCGAGGGCGTGATTCGCGCTCTGGGAACCGGCAAGAAGAATGATGACGGCAAGGTGCTGCCCTTCGAAGTGAAGGTCGGGGACCGCGTCCTCGTATCGAAGTACGGTGGCACCGAGATCAAGGTCGACGGCAAGGAGTACAAGCTCCTCAACGCCGACGACATCCTCGCTGTGATCGAATGATTCGTTGTTCCGATTTCAAACTACCACGTTCAACTGCTGACTAGACATGGCTGCCAAACAATTGCTGTTCGATGAGGTCGCCCGCCAGGAACTCCTGCGTGGCGTCGAGATTCTCGCGAAGGCCGTCAAGGCCACGCTCGGCCCCAAGGGCCGCAACGTCGTCATCGACAAGAAATTCGGTTCTCCCACGGTGACCAAGGACGGCGTGACCGTCGCCAAGGAGATCGAACTGCCGAACCCCTACCAGAACATGGGCGCCCAGATGGTGCGCGAGGTCGCTTCCAAGACCTCCGACATCGCTGGCGACGGCACCACCACCGCCACCGTGCTCGCCGAGGCGATCTATCGCGAGGGCCTAAAGCACGTGACCGCCGGCGCGAACCCGGTTTCGCTCCAGCGGGGCATCCAGAAGGCCGTCGACGCCGCTGTGGACCAGTTGGCCAAGATCGCCAAGAAGGTAAAGGACAAGGAGGAGATCAAGCAGGTCGCCACCGTTTCCGCCAACTGGGACACCACGATCGGCGAGATCATTGCCGACGCGATGGACAAGGTCGGCAAGGACGGCACGATCACGGTCGAAGAGGCCAAGTCCATCGAGACCACGCTCGACGTCGTCGAGGGCATGCAGTTCGACAAGGGCTATCTGTCCCCGTACTTCGTGACCAACGCGGAGACGATGGAAGTGAAGCTCGATGACTCCTACGTCCTGATCTACGAGAAGAAGATCTCGAACCTCAAGGACATGCTCCCGGTCCTCGAGAAGGTCGCCAAGACCGGCAAGCCCCTCCTCATCATCTCGGAAGAGGTCGAGGGCGAGGCGCTCGCCACGCTCGTCGTCAACAAGCTCCGCGGCACCATCAACGTGTGCGCCGTGAAGGCTCCCGGCTTCGGCGATCGCCGCAAGGCCATGCTCGAAGACATCGCCATCCTCACCGGTGGCAAGTGTGTGACCGAAGACCTCGGTATCAAGCTCGAGAGCCTCGAGCTCACTGACCTCGGCCGTGCCAAAAGCATTGTCGTCGCCAAGGAGAACACCACGATCGTCGGGGGCAACGGCAAGAACTCCGAGATCCAGGGCCGCGTGAACCAGATCCGCCGCCAGATCGAGGAAACCACTTCCGACTACGACCGCGAGAAGCTCCAGGAACGCCTCGCCAAGTTGGCTGGCGGCGTGGCCGTCATCCACGTCGGTGCCGCCACCGAGACCGAGATGAAGGAAAAGAAGGCCCGTGTTGAGGACGCACTCCATGCGACCCGCGCGGCCGTGGAAGAAGGCATCGTCGCCGGTGGTGGCGTGGCCCTCATCCGCACTCTTCCTGCCATCGAGGCCCTCAAGCTCGAGAACGCCGACGAGCAGACCGGCGTCAGCATCGTCCGTCGTGCGGTCGAGGCTCCGCTCCGCGAGCTTGCCAGCAATGCCGGCGTCGAAGGCAGCCTGATCGTTCAGGAGGTCAAGCGCCGCAAGGGCAACGACGGTTACAACGTCGCCACCGGTGCCTACGAAGACCTCGTCAAGGCCGGTGTTGTTGACCCCAAGAAGGTCACCCGCTCCGCGCTTCAGAACGCTGCTTCCATCGCCGGTCTGATGCTCACCACCGAGGCCCTCATCACCGACATCCCCGAGAAGAAGGAAAAGCCGGGCGGTGATCCTCACCACGGCGGCGGCGGAATGGACTACTGAGTCCATCTGACCCCGCGGATCCGCTTCTGCGGTCCGAATGCAGGCGTAGTCCCGAAAGGGCTGCGCCTTTTTTGCGTTTGGGATCGGTTGAAACTTCAATCTTTGGCCCGGCTTTCTCAGGCTGCGGCCCACGATGAGGTTACCCGCTCTCCTCTCCTGGCCCGTTGCCGTCGCCGCCCTCTGGCTTGTGAACGCTCAGGCTCGCCCTCCTGAAACCGCCAGCCGAACCATCGATCCCGAGCGGATCCTGGCCCACACGACAACCCTTGCCTCGGATTCGTTTGAGGGACGTGGCCTGGGATCCCCGGGCGAGGACAAGACCGTGGCCTACCTTTCCGCCGAGTTCGCCCGGGCAGGACTGAGGCCCGGAATGCCGGACGGCCAGTGGACCCAGAATGTTCCCATTGTCGGCATCACCTCGACCGTCGATGCGGCATGGACCGGGGCTTCCGGCAAACGGTCGCTCGTCTTTCCCCAGGACCTGGTGGCGTGGTCGCCGCTCCCCCGGGATTCGATGCGGGTACCCGCCAGCGACATGCTCTTTGTTGGCTATGGCGTCACCGCTCCGGAATACGGCTGGGACGACTACAAGGATGTCGATGTCCGAGGCAAGACGGTGGTGATGCTGGTGAACGATCCTCCGGTGCCGGATCCCAGGCGTCGGGGTGAACTCGATCCGCGGGTGTTCCAGGGACGGGCGATGACCTATTACGGGCGCTGGACCTATAAGTTCGAGGAAGCGGCACGGCGCGGTGCCGTTGCCGCATTGTTGATCCACGAGACCCGGGCTGCCGCCTACCCGTGGTTCGTGGTCGTCAACTCCTGGGGCCGCGAACGATTTGATCTCGCCGACGCTCCGGAGCCGAAGACGCCCCTGGCAGGCTGGCTCAGCCAGGAAGCAGCGCAGGAGTTGCTCGCGCCGAACGGTCTGAGCTATCCGGCGGCGCTGGAGCGGGCGGTCCGCCGGGATTTCCGGCCCATCCTTCTCACTCAACGTTTCGAGGCCGACGTGCGGCTCCAGGGGAGACCCGTCCAGTCGCGCAATGTTCTGGGCCTCCTTGAGGGCTCGGATCCAATCCTTCGCCGACAGTACATCGTGTACTCCGCACATTGGGATCATCTCGGTCGGGACTCGCGTCGGGAAGGGGACCAGATCTACAACGGCGCGGCTGACAACGCCGTGGGCGTGGCCGGGTTGTTGGAGTTGGCGCGGGTGTTTGCTTTGGGAAAGCCGTTGCGACGATCGGTTCTCTTTCTCGCACCGACGGCGGAAGAACAGGGATTGCTGGGTGCCCGATACTACGTCCGGAATCCTCCCTACCCGGCGGCGTCCACCCTGGCCAATCTCAACATCGACGGACTGAACACCTGGGGACGTACCCGGGATGTGCGCCAGATCGGAGCGGGGCACTCCACGTTGGATGAACTGCTGAAGGACGTCGCGCGCGATGCCCGGCGGCGGCTTCTACCAGATCCTCACCCCGAACGGGGAATGTTCTATCGGAGCGATCACTTCGAGTTCATGCGACTCGGGATTCCGGCGTTGTACCTCAAGTCCGGCGGCGACTACCGGGACCATCCCAAAGGCTATGGCGAGCGTCGGGTGACCGAGTACATCGACAACGACTATCACAAGGTCTCGGATGATGTGAAACCGGCTTGGGACCTCCGGGGGGCAGCCGAGGATCTGGGGTTGCTCCAGGAAATGGGATCCCGTCTCGCCACCGCACGCGATTGGCCTCAGTGGAAGCCTGAAAGTGAGTTCAAGTCCCGGGAACGTCGCGGGCGCACGCAGCCCTGACCGTGCCCTTCACCCGCCGGTCATCTCGCGGATGGGCTGGATCCCGTTGTCGACCAGGAATTGCGGGCGTCCAGTCAGATCGGGCAGGGTGACCTTGTTCACGTCCAGTCCGAGTGCCTGGTACAGCGTCGCGTGGACCTCGCCGAACTGGACCGGACGGCTGTCGGCTTCTCCGCCGAGTCGGTCGGTGGAGCCGATGACCTGACCGTGGCGCAGGCCGCCCCCGGCCATGAGCGTGCAACTGACGCGTGGCCAGTGGTCGCGTCCCCCGTCCTTGTTGATCGTGGGGGTACGGCCGAACTCGCCCCAGACCACCACGGTGACGTCCTTCTCAAGCCCACGGTCGTGAAGATCATCGAGCAGGGCCGAAAGTCCGCGGTCCAGAAGCGGCAGATCCTGACGAAGTGCACCGAAATTGTCCCCGTGATGATCCCAGCGGCTGAAGGCAAGCGTTACACAACGGGCACCCGCCTCGACCAACCGCCGGGCCATGAGGAAATGCTCCATCAACTTGGGACCGCCATCGTCCCGATTCTTCGGGTCTCCCTTTCCGTAACGCTCGACGATCCGCCGATCCTCCTTGGCAAGGTCGAGAGCCTCGACCAGTCGGCTGGATGTAAGGATTCCGAACGCCTGCTGGTTGTAGGCGTCCAGACCTTCCATCGATCCGCTCTGGTCGACCGCCCGACGGAATCCGTCCAGGGAAGCCAGCAGCGCTCGACGATCCCCGAGGCGGTCGAGGGTGACTCCGTTCAATACCATGTCGTCTTGCCCGCCGCCCTTGTTGATCTCGAAGGGCGCATGGGCGGCCCCCAGAAAACCGGCCCTCCCGTTGTCGGCCCAAGGCACGTGCCCCATCTTGGGTGCCAGCCCCAGAAACGCCGGCATGGCCGCATCTCCCGGGCCGAGGAGCTTGCCGGCGCACGAGCCGAAGGCTGGCCATCCCCCCGGGGGTTGGTTGCGGGGATGCCGGCCGGTGTGACAGGTGATGGCGTCGTGACGGTCCTCGGCACCGACCATGGATCGGATCAGGGTGTAACGATGCGCCTGCTTCGCGATCAAAGGCAGGTGTTCGCAAATGCGGATGCCGGGGACACTGGTCGAAATCGGACGGAACTCGCCGCGGATTTCAGCCGGGGCATCCTCTTTCAGGTCAAACATGTCCTGATGGGAGGGGCCGCCCGGCAGGAAGATCATGATGACCGCCTTGTGCTGCCGGGAGGCGGATCGCAACCCCGCGGCGGCCTCGGCCTGCAACAGGCCGGGCAATGCGAGGCCGCCGAGCCCAAGCGAGCCGATGCGCAGAAAATTGCGGCGCGAGACACCGTCGCAGAAGCCGGACTGGGTGGGGCGTGGGCCGAGGATCGTGAGCATGCGTTCCCGGGAAAAGAGGTAGTGTTAGGGAAAGTCCCGCGGCATCGCTCTTGGGTCAAGACCGGCTTTCGGTGGAATCCGGGGACGCGCATCCTGTCGAGGTTCAAACCCATTGCCCACCGGAGGGGCTTGCCTCACCATCGCGTTCAAATGAAGACGGTGGGCAAAGCCTTGCTCTACGTGCTGTTCCTCGGTCTGGCGGTGGTGTTCTTCGGACGCTTCCGCGACGAGTACGCACGGACCGACGCCGGTCCGCGCCGCCTCGAGCGCGCGGAGGGCATGCGCGACGGGGACACAGCCAATACGGCGCAGACAGCCCTCACGAATTCCGCCGTGACGGTCAACGGACAGCCGAATTCCAGCCCTGACACCAATGCCTTGGAACTCGCCAACGGGGGAAAGGCAGGTCCGGTGGCGGGTCAGACTCAATCCTCCTCCGGTTCATCCAAGGGGCCTCTGGCGACGTCGGCGAAACCGAACCGTTCGGCGCTTTATCTGGCGGGATTTGTCGGGGGCATGTTGGGTTTGGCCTTGTTGTTGGGATGGGATGTCACCCAGTGGGTGTCGAGAAAGACGACCCACGGCCTCGGGGTGGATCTGGCTCCGGTGGAAAACGATCTCGAGTACGATGCGGCCGAGATGGAGTGGACCAAGGGCAATCATCTGGATGCGATCAAGCTGCTTCGCGATTTCCTTAAACACAATCCGTCGCACCTCCATGCCGCGATCCGGATCGCCGAAATTTATGAGAAGGACCTGCACAACTACCTTGCGGCGGCGCTCGAACTCGAAGAGGTCCTGACCAAGCGCCTGCCGAGGGAGAAGTGGGGATGGACGGCCATCCACCTGGCCAACATCTATTCGGGGCGGATGAACCAGCCCGACAAGGCTCTGGCCACTCTGGATCGCATCGTTCGCGACTTCCCCGAGACCAGTGCTGCCAAAAAAGCCCGACAACGACTGGGGATTCCAGACCCGGAAAAGAACGAGCCCGCTCAGATGGCCGAGGAGAACCTCCCTGCAGAATCCGAGCCCGAGCCCGAGCCCGAGAACCCGTCAATGCCCAAGGGATTCAAGCCGCGCAAGCGTTGATCGTAGAAACTGCGGCTGTTGATCCGCCGGTGGCGCAGATTCCGCAGATGGGGAGGCCCTTGGAAGCGTCCTGGACGCGGATGCGGTCTTACTCATCCCGTTCCGCCTCGGCCGCCCCGGCGGGAGAATCCGGCCCCCGAGGCGGCTTCTGTATTCCCGATCACCGGTTTTAACGTGCGGTGACCGGGGGAATCGTTTGGGTTTGGGTCAGGCTTGGGTCAGTTGGAGGCGGTGTCGGCCGGGGCGGGGGCTTTGGTCGCCGTGGCCTTCTTGTCCCCCTTCTTGTCCGGCTTCGGGCCGAAGGTGGCCTTGACCAGGATCTCGCGGGAGCCATCAGGCTTGCTCAGGAGGCCGCGTGCGTAGTCCCCGGAAGCGATCTCCTCGATTTTCGCGGGCTTGCCGTCCTTCTCGAGCACGGACTCGTCCGTGACATGCAGCACCCGCTCGGTCTTCTTGCCGTCGAGAGTGATCGTCTTTGCCGAGGAACTGACGGCATCAACGGTCCCGCGGAACGGGTAGGCGTGGGACGAGGCCTTCTTCGTTGTCTGGCCCGCGCCCGGTGCCGGTACCGGATCCGAGGCGGAGAGGGTGGAGGTGATGAGAATCGCGGCACTGGCGGCCGCACCGATCAGTCTGAGCAGTGGATGTTTCATAGGCTGTCGACGAATGCTACGTCGGCAGCCACAGAAGGTTACGGAGTGACTTTGGCTCCTTGTGTTGCTGCCCACCCTCCGGCCATGAGGCGGAGGAGATGGGCGACCGCTTCGTCGCGGGTCCCACCCCGTTCGACGACGAGTTGTCCGGCCCGCTTATCGAGTTGTGCCGCCATCTCCGCGCATTTTGCGGGAGGACAGCCGAGGCCATGAAGGACCTCGGCAATCTGGGCGGAAGTCAGGGACATTTAGTGCAGCTCGGGACTGCCTCAGGCAACCGAGGCCTTGGGGACGATCTTGATGCTCTCGACGTGCACGCGCTGGATGGGGCGGCTCGGGGAACGTTCACCTGCGGCCCGGCAAGGGGTGGTGGCGATCTTGTCCAGAGTGTCCAAACCGGAGGCGACGCGACCGAACGCCGTGTACTGGCGGTCGAGGAAACCGGCGTCACCGTGGCAGACGAAGAACTGGCAGCCGGCGCTGTCGGGGCTTTGGGAGCGGGCCATGGAGAGGACGCCCTTGTCGTGATGGCGATCGTTGAACTCGGCCTTGATCTTGTAGCCGGGATCACCGGTGCCCCAACCCTCTTCGGTTTTGGCGTTCTTGGAGAGCGGGTCGCCGCCCTGGATCATGAAACCCTTGATGACCCGGTGGAATGCGGTTCCGTCGTAGAAGCCCTCCCGGGCGAGCTTCTTGAAGTTCTCGACGGTCTTGGGGGCAACATCGGACCAGAACTCGACGACCATCGGGCCGTGGTTGGTGGTGATGACAGCGACTTCGTCAGCGGGAGGATTGGCGGTGGACATGGATTCAGAGTTGGCGATGGGGATGAAATGGGAAGATCAGGGGACGAGGGCGGCGGACTTGATGTAATCAAGGTTGGGATAGTCCTTCTTCAGGTATTCATTGCCCTTTTCCTGCATGATTTGCTGATTCGGGCCGCGACCCCGGGGAGCGCCTTCGCCGTACTCGCCGTTGATCTTGTCCACGATTTCCTGACCCTCGACCACCTTGCCGAACGGGCTGAAGCCCATGCCGTCGAGGTTGGTGTTGTCGACCAGATTGATGAAGAACTGGGTCGTACGCGTGTTTGGCCCGGCCATGGCGAACGAAAGGAAGCCGCGCTTGTTGCTCGCCTTCACCGGGTCGTCCTGGATCCGGGCTGCACGCCATGCGGTCGAGACTTTCGGGTCCCCATGGATTCCGAATTGGCCCATGAAACCGGGGATCACCCGGAAAAAGGCGACGTCCGTGAAGTAGCCGGACTTGACCAGATTGTAGAAGCGATCGGCTCCATTGGGGGACATCGCCCGGGTGACCTCGATCGTGAACGCACCCTTCGTGGTGGTGAATTTCGCCTTGAACGATTCCGGTGCCTTTTCGGTGAGCTTTGCCGGATCTGCGTAGGCCGGTACTTCCGGCTTCTTCTCCGCCGCCGGCTTGGTGTCGTCCGCGGCAAATCCCAAGGATCCGATCGAAAGGGCGGATAGCAGTCCCAATAGAATGCGCTTCATGTTGCCGGGGAAGTAGCGCCGGACGGCTCAACTTCCAAGTTTGAAGTTTCCGGGGGGGGCAGGATCAGCAGGAGCGGAGGGGGGTAGAAGGGTGGAAAGGGCGGTTGCAGAACCCGCTCCCTCAGCGCTTCCCCGGTTCCTGCAATGACTGGAACTCCTCCAGTCGGGTGCGTTGGCCGCGCAGGCGACGGAGCAGGTCGCGGGCTCGG
>JBDNHZ010000534.1:0-6311 GCA_041688515.1 Verrucomicrobiota bacterium | reverse complement strand
TTGTTCGCCTACTCCGATGAACTTCACCGGAATGCCGAGTTCGCGCTGGATGGCGACCACCACGCCGCCCTTGGAAGTGCCGTCGAGCTTGGTGATGACCAAGCCGGTGAGCTTGCAGATCTTGTTGAACTCGCGGGCCTGATTGATGGCGTTTTGCCCGGAGGAACCGTCAAGAACGAGCAGGACCTCGTGAGGCGAGCCGGTGAGCTTGCGATCCATCACGCGGTGCACTTTGGCCAGTTCCTGCATCAGGTTGTGCTTGGTGTGGAGGCGTCCGGCGGTGTCGATGAACAGGTAGGTCGCATTTCGGGCGAGGGCGGCGGTGATGGCGTCATGGGCGACGGCGGCGGGGTCCGCCTCGTAAGCGCCGGCGACGACGGGAATGTCGAGGCGGGTTCCCCACAGCTTGAGTTGTTCGATGGCGGCCGCGCGGAAGGTGTCACAGGCCGCGAGGACGGCGGTGCCTCCCTGGCCTTGGATCAGATGGGCGAGCTTGGCGGCGGTGGTAGTCTTGCCGGTGCCATTGACGCCGACGAGCGAGACGACGGTCGGGCCGTCACTTCGGCGAAGAAGGGCGGTGGAGGCGGAAGAAAGGGACTTCTCGACCTCGCGCGCGGCGATCTCAAAGACATCCAGCCCCGAGCGACCCTGGCTTTCGTAGGCTGCCCGGACGGCCGCGATGATCTGCTGGGCCATGGGCAGGCCGAGATCGGCTGCGAGCAGGGCGGATTCAAGTTCCTCGAGGCTGTTCCCGGTGAGGCGCGGCGAGCGGGTGACGATGCGCTTGATCTCGTGGGAGAGGGCGGAGGTCGTCTTGGTAATGGCGGACTTGAGCTTGTCGAAGAATCCCATGGCGGAAAAGTGAGGTCAGGAATCGGAGCGGACGGGGCGTCGGGCGGCGAGGGCCTCCACGTGGGAGTAAGGGAGGTGCACCGACCCGATCAGGGGTGTGCCTTTGGCGAGACCGTGGCAATCAGAGCCCCCGGTTGCCACCAGACCCAGCTCGGCGGAGAGCCGGACGTAGTTGTTGGTGGCGGACTCGGAATGCCGGGTGTGCCAGCACTCGATGCCGTCGATACCGGCCTCGACGATCTTCGGGATCAGGCCGTCGTTCCGATAGAGGGCGGGGTGGGCGAGCACGGCGGCCCCGCCGGCCTGGTGGATGAGTTGGACGGCTTCGGCGGCGCTCATGCGCGCCTTGGGAACGAAGGCGATGCGTCCCTTCTTCAGGTAACGTTCGAAGGCGTGGTCGTAGTCGTTGGCGTGGCCGGCTTCGACCAGGGCGCGAGCGAGGTGAGGTCGTCCGGGCGAGGCGCAGTTGGCGATGGCGAGAACGCTTTCCGCTTGAAGGGGGATCCCGGCGGCGTTGAGGCGCGCGACGCTGTCATGGATGCGCTGTTGCCGGGCCGCCTGGAAGCGGCGGAGTTCACCCACCAGACGGGTTGAGCCGGCATCCAGCCAGTAGCCGAGGATGTGGACTTCCTTGCCTTCCACATCCGCGGTCAGTTCGGCACCGGGGATGAACTCAATCCCGTGCGTGGCGCAGGCAGCCGCCATCCGTTCGCAGCCGTCCAGCGTGTCGTGGTCGGTGAGGGCGATGGCGTTGAAGCCATGGCCGTGCGCACGCCCGGCGAGTTCCTCGGGAGAGAAGGTGCCGTCCGAGAAGTGGGTGTGAAGATGGAGATCCGCCGTCTTCACAGGATCGGCGTGTCCTTGGCGGTGCGGGCGGGGCGGAGGATCTCGTCCTTGACCTTGTCGAGGATGCCATTGACGAACTTGCCGCTCTCCACCGTGGAGAACTTCTTCGCGATATCCACCGCCTCATTGATGCTGACCACCGGCGGGATGTCGTCGCGGTGAAGCATCTCATGGATGCCGAGGCGGAGGATGTTGCGATCGACGACGGCCATCCGGTGCAGATCCCAGTTCTTGGCGTGGCGCCGGATGATGTCATCGAGGGATTCCCGGTGCTGGAGGACGCCCCGGATGAGGGTCTCGGCGAACAGGCGGGTGGCGGTGTCCTCGGCGCTGGGAGGGGGGCTTTCGACCTTTTCGCCCCAGGTCGGGCCATGGGCTTCGAGTGCGGCGTTGAGCCGGGTGTTGTCCCAGAACGTGTTGAGAGCGGCCTCGAGGTCCTCGGCCGGATTCATGTCGAACTGAAATAGGAATTGCACGGCCCGTTCCCGGGCCTCGCGCCGCTTACGCATGATGGGGAGTCTGCCGGGGGGATTCCGCGGGTGGGAAGGCAATTCCATGAAGGAACTCAGTGGCGAAAGACCTCGAACTGCGTGTCGAACCACAGTTGGTTCAACTCGAACTGCATGCTCCCGCCTTCGATGTCGCCGCGGAACCAGTGGAAGGCATTGCGTTCCCGGACCCATTCGCAGACCTCGGAAAAGAACTCGGGATCAAAGGCAATGACCCCGTAACGGTCGCGCCGGAAATCCTCTTTCGCCATGGTTTTGAGCAGGGCCTGGGCTTCGTCGGCCGAGCGCTTGAGCACCCAGATCTGCGCCTCCGGGCACTTGACCGCGATCTTGTGCAGTTTGGCGGTCGAACACTCGCCGCATTCCACCCAGAGCAAAGGGCGCATGTCGTAGCCCAACTCGACCAGATTGGGGACGAACGGGATGGCGTCGTTCTGCACGTCCGTGTCGATCGAGAGTCGATCCCGGAAGAAAAGCACCCAGCCCAGGAACTTCATGGCCACGTGCCGCGTCGACTCGTTCGGGCTCAGCCCGATAATGATCTTGTGGGGCAGGGGACGCTTCCGGTCGTCGCTGGTCAGCGTGAAGGTGTACTTGTTGGCCAAGGGACGTCCGGGTCGATGGGCGGGCAACGTGGCCCTGACACAGGCCTCAGACGGCGCAGTCGGTCGTGCAGGATTCGGCGCGGTCGGCGGGATGCCCCAGTTTGAAGGGTTCGCGGAAGGTCATTCCGAGGGCTTCGAGCAGCGCGTGATCGGCGTCGTAGCTGGGCGAAGGCACGGCCTTGGTCAGCATGAACTCGGTTTCACTGGAGAAGATCGAGTTGGCCCCCGCGAGGAAGCAGAGCGCCTGGACGGCCGGCGCGAGATGCGCCCGGCCCGCCGTCAATCGGACGTCGGACAACGGCATCACGATCCGGGTGGTGGCGATCATCCGCACCACGTCCCAGGACGGGACGTCTGCGTTGTGGGCGAGGGGCGTGCCTTCGACCTTGCTGAGGACATTGATGGGGACGGACTCCGGATGCGGCCGGATGGCGGAGAGCGTCTGCAACATCTTCAGACGGTCCACGACGGTCTCGCCCAGTCCGATAATCCCGCCGGAGCAAAGGGTGACGCGGGTCTTGCGGACATTCTCGATGGTCTGGAGCCGGTCGGCGTAGGTCCGGGTGGTGATGATCGTCTCGTAGAACTCAGCGGACGAATCGACGTTGTGGTTGTAGGCGTAGAGCCCGGCGGTCTCCAGACGGCGTGCCTGGTCGGTCGTCAGCATTCCCAACGTGCAACAGACTTCCATGCCCAGGTCCGTCACCGAGCGCACCATGTCCACGACGCGATCAAACGGCTCGCCGTCCTTGACCGAACGCCAGGCGGCACCGAGGCACACCCGCGAAACGCCCGCGTCCTTCGCCCGTTCGGCGATCTCCAGCACCCGGGCTTTGTCCATCAGCTTCTCCGGGGCAACCCCAGTCGAGTAGCGCGAGGACTGGGCGCAGTAGGAGCAATCCTCCGGGCACGCGCCGGTCTTGATGGAGATCAGCTTGCTGACCTGCATCTCGCGGGGGTTGTGATGTTGGCGATGCACCGAGGCCGCCCGGAAAACCAGCTCCAGAAGCGGCAGATCGTGCAGGGCCTGCAATTCGGTCACGGACCAATCGTGTCGGAGAATGTCGCTCATGCGTTGCCTGCGGCCCTTGGAAATGGCCGACTCACGGCACGATGACGGATCCGGTCGGGTCTTGTAAACCCAAGTTCCACGGGACGTTGACGACCCGGCCGCTCTGGACGCGGCATCTCCTGGGGCCGCGGGCGTCCTCGCCCGCTTTGGAGGGACGAGTTCCACGAGTTCCAGATCACGGACTCGCGGAGCTCGTCCGAGACCGGTTCCTCCGGGGCTTGGCACGGATCCGGGCAGCCGGGTACCGTCTTCAAAGATCTCCCGCCTCATGATGCATTCGCACCTTTTCCAGGCCTTCGTCGCTTCTGCCAGGGCCCTCGAAACGCAGAACGCCCTGTACTGGGCCGAGCACGAGCTGACCTACGGTCATTTCCTCCGGCAATCCTGCTGGGTGGCCTCGCAGTTGCGCACCGTGCACCGGGTTGAACCGGGGGAACGCGTCGGACTCCTGCTCCGAAACCGTCCGGAGTTCATCAGCGCCCTCTTCGGCGTTCTCGGCTCCGACGGCGTGGCGGTTCCCATCAACAATTTCCTCAAGCCAGCGGAAGTGGCTCATGTGGTGGCCGACGCCGGAATCCGGGTCCTGCTGACCGAAGCCGCGATGGAAGAGTCGATCCAGGCGTTGCTGGAACTCTGTCCGGGACTGCGGGTGATCTGGGTGGAGGACTTCCCGGGTTCCGCCGTCCTGGCGCACGAACCGCTGCCGCAAGTCCGTCGAGGTGCTGATGATCTTGCGGTGCTGATCTACACCAGTGGAACCACCGGCAAGCCCAAGGGCGCGATGCTCTCGCACGGCAACCTGCTGCACAATGTCGAGTCCTGTCGCGAGGTGCTGGCGGTGGTGGACTTCGATCGGTTCGTCCTGATGCTTCCGATGTTCCACAGCTTCATGCTGACTGCGTGCATCCTGCTGCCGCTGCTGGTGGGGGGATCCATCGTGCTGATCCACTCGTTGCACGCACCGAAACAGGCGATTCAGGAGATTCTTGTTCGCAAAGGCTCCGTCCTGCCGGCCATGGCGGCGCTGTTCCGCACGCTGGCCCATCTGCCGGCGGGCCTGGAGTTGCCCCTGCGCCTGTGCATCAGCGGTGCGGGACCGCTCCCCGGCGAGATCCTCCGCGCCTTCAACGCCCGGCATCCGAAGGTTCCCTTGATCGAAGGCTACGGACTTTCCGAGGCCAGTCCGGTGGTCTCGATCAACCCGATCCAAGGGCCGTGGATGGCTGGGAGCATCGGACTGCCGCTCCCGCGGGTCGAAGTGCAGGTGACGGACGACGGTGGGGTGGCGCAGGCGGATGGAGTGGACGGAGAGATCTGCGTTCGAGGCGGCAACGTCATGATGGGCTACTGGAACGCTCCGGAAAAGACGGCGGAAACCCTGGTGAACGGATGGTTGCGCACCGGCGACATCGGGCATCGTCGGCCGGATGGCTACTTCGTTATCACCGATCGCAAGAAAGACATGCTCAAACCGAATGGCATCAACGTGTACCCACGGGAGATTGAGGAAGTGATCTACCGGTTTCCGGGCGTGAAAGAGGCGGCGGTGGTGGGCGAACCTTGCGAAAAACGTGGGGAACGTCCGGTGGCCTTCATCAGTCTCGACGAAGGCAGCCGCTTCGAGGAACACGCCATGCACGGATTTCTGCGGGATCAATTGGCGGACTTCAAACTCCCGCGACGGTTCATCGTCCTGCCGGCGCTCCCCCGCAACGCCACGGGAAAGATCCTCAAGACGGCCCTGCGCGAATTACTGGCGGAGGCGTGATGGACGGATGCTGCTGTTTGCCGGTCTTGCGATTGGGACGCGTGGTTCCTAACGTGGTGCTCATGCAACTGACGGAGGAACAAGCGCAGGCGGCACGCCGCTGGCTCGAGGATGGGATGAAGCTTTCAGATTTCCAGAAGCGCCTGGAGAAGGATTTTGGAGTCAAGGGAACCTACATGGAGGTCCGGATGCTCGTGGACGATCTCCGGGTGCAATTGAAGGATCCGGAGCCGCCCAAGGCCCCGGAACCGGCCGCGGTGCCGGCCGGGATCCCCGCCGCGTCCGCGGTTGATCCGGCCGCGGCCCTTCCCGGCGTGCTTCCCGAGGGGGCACCCGCCGGCGGCGGTGTTTCGGTGACCGTGGATTCAGTGACCCGTCCGGGGACGCTGACCAGCGGATCGGTCAAGTTCAGCGACGGCCAGACCGCCGGGTGGTACCTGGATCAGCAGGGGCGGTTCGGAATGGTTCCCGCCCAGCGGGGCTACCGACCTTCCCAGGAAGATCTGCAGACCTTCCAGATGCACCTCGACCGCGAACTGCAAAAGCTCGGGATCTGATCCAGGAGCTTGATTCGCTCCGCCTGCCGACGGAGGTGACGAGGCGCACTTCTACGTAGGCGACGAGGTGACGAGGCTCATTCTGGTCGGGCGGGGAACGTC
>JBDNHZ010000533.1:0-10367 GCA_041688515.1 Verrucomicrobiota bacterium | reverse complement strand
GTCAGTTACGCGGCGGCGGCGCAAGGCATCCGGAGGTTCTGGAAGCGGGCCTCGGACCACCCAGAGATGGGTGGCTTCGTGAAAGCGCTCCTGGATCAAATGTCAAACGGATAGATCTGACCCCATTTCCTCTTCGTCTTTCTGCAAGGCGCATGGGCACGTCCAGGGCACTCGGAGGTCCCGCGGCCAAGGCGGTGGCTGACGCCACGCGCACTCCAGGACGCCTTGCGACGTTCGTGGGTCCCGGACGATGCGGGTCGCCCGTTGGGTTGTCAGGGGCAAGAAAAAATGCCCCGGGGAGCGAAAGCTCCGGCCGGGGCGTGCTTTTTAATCGGGACCTCGTCTCCTACGAGTACGGGGCGACGTCAGGAGACTCTGACTTTCCGCCCTTCCATCTGTGTCATCCGTGTCATCGGTGAATCATTGACCTGCGGTTTTCCGATCCGGCGAATCGGCTCCCTGGATCAGCCCTTGGCCTTCGGCTTCCGGGGAGCCTTGGGCTGTTTGACCTTCACCCAGCGCTTGGTCTTGGCCGAGGACAGGACGGCGTCCACGGCGTAGTCGGTGGCGAGGCCATCGGCGAAATCCGGCTTGGCCGGGCTTCCGGTTTCGAGGCCCTTGAGGAAGTCGGCGACGTGGTGGACGAACGAGTGTTCGTAGCCGATCTGGAGGCCGGGCACCCACCAGTTCTTCATGTAGGGATGGTCGCCATCGGACACGTGGATCGAACGCCATCCGCGCAGATTGCTCTCGTCCTTGTGATCGAACCACTGGAGGCGATGGAGATCGTGGAGATCCCACTTGAGGGATCCGTTCTCGCCGTTGATCTCAAGGGTGTAGAGCGCCTTGTGGCCGCGCGCGTAACGGGTGGACTCAAACAGACCCAGGGAACCGTTGGTGAAATGGCAGAGGAAGGCGCAGGCGTCGTCGATGCTCACCTTCTGAACCTTGCCGGTCAGGGTGTGTTTCCGCTCCTTGATGAAGGTCTCGGTCATGGCGTTGACGTCGGCGATGCCGCCGTTGAGCCAGAGGGCGGTGTCGATGCAATGCGCCAGCAGATCGCCAGTGACGCCAGACCCGGCGGCCTTGGCGTCCAGACGCCAGAGAGCGGTGCCGCCCTGGGGCAGTTCGGGGGAAATCGTCCAGTCCTGAAGGAAGTTGGCGCGGTAATGGAAGATCCGGCCGAGGCGGCCTTCGTCGATCAACTGCTTGGCGAGGACCACGGCCGGACAACGGCGGTAGTTGTACCAGACCATGTTGGGGACGCCGGCCTTGGCGATGGCGGCGACCATGGTCTCGGCCTCCTTGGGATTCATGGCGAGCGGCTTCTCGCACAGGATCATCTTGCCGGCCTTCGCGGCGGCGATCGCCATCTCCGCGTGGAGATTGTTGGGGACGGCGATGTCGATCAGGTCGATGTCATCGCGGGCGATCAGCTTCTTCCAGTCGGTCTCGGTGGACTTGTAACCCCAGCGGTCGGCGAAGGCCTTGACCTTCTCCTCGTCGCGGGCGCACACCGCCTGGCGGACGAGTTCGTACTCGGAGTCGAAGAAGTTGCTGACCTTGGCGTAGGCGTTGGAATGAGCCCGGCCCATGAAGCCGTAGCCGATGAGCCCGATGCGGATCTGTTTCTTGGCCATAAAACTGGTAGTGCTCTTGGAATAACCCTGCCGGCACAGGACGAATCAGCCGCCTTGCCGCCGGGGAACGGTGGTAAGGCTATGAAGGCCGGGCGCGTCGGGGAAGGGGGAAACTTACTTGTTCTTCGCGTCGGGGTGCGGCCGACGACGGAACAGGATGGCGCAATGCCCGATGGTCCAGACCAGATGACTGCGGGTGGAACTGGCGAGGATGGGGAACAGTTCGTGTTTCTGCTCCTTCAACCCGGTGAACTTGACCTTCACCAGTTCGTGGAGTTCGAGCGCCTGATCGAGGCTCTTGATCAGTTCCGGCGTCAGGCCGGCGTGACCCACCTTGATGACGGGATCGAGCTTCTGGGCGCGGGTCTTGAGCTCGCGCACCATGGCGTTGGGCAGCTTTTCAAGGGGTTCTGCGGAGGACGGAGTATCGTTCGACATGGAAATTCAGAGCTTCTGGATTTTGGAAAGGAGCCCGGTGGTACTGCGACCGGGCAGGAAGGGAATGAAGGCGATCCGGCCCCCGTGGGATTCCACGGCCCGGCGTTCGTCCTGGTTGATCGTCTCGAGGGTGTAATCGCCGCCTTTGACGTACACATCGGGTTGCGCGACTTCGAGGAACCGGACCGCCCGGACCTCGGGAAAAACGCAGACCGCATCGACGCACCCGAGGGCCGCCATAACCCGCGCGCGATCCTCCTCGGGAACGACCGGTCGGGTCGGGCCCTTGAGTTGGCGGACGGAGTCATCCCCATTGAGCCCGAGGAGGAGCAGGTCGCCCTGGGCGCGGGCGGTCTCCAGGTAGCTGACGTGCCCGGCGTGGAGCAGGTCGAAGCATCCGTTGGTGACCACGACACGACGGCCTTCCGCCCGTTGGCGACCACGCCAGGCAGGCAGGGAGGAGGCATCGAGGATCTTGTCAGCAGACGACATTGTCGGGCGCAGCTTAACGCGGGGACGAAGCCGGAGCGCGCTCTTTTTCTGGGGGCCGCCTCACGGGGTCGGATCGGGGCGCGGTCCCCCGTGGAGGTGAGATTGCGACACCGGCGGGACTACGTGCCGGAGCCCCTCATCCGCGCTCATCCGCGCTCATCCGCGGCTCATTTCCTTCCTGCGCCTCCCGACATTTGACCGCGGATCACCCGGATGTACGCGGATGGGCTCGGGTCGGGAACCCACCGCCCGGATCTGGCACTTCCCTCGGTGTAATCTGTGCAATCGGTGGATCAAACGACCGCAGAGACGGGCAGAACGCAGAGCCATCGCAGCGGCCATGTCCGTGCCGGGATGGAACTGGAGCTTCATGATGGAGGCACCCTGGATGGTGCGCGACTCCACGTGTTCAATGCCGGTCAGGTAGAGGAAGTGGTACTCGTAGAAATAGGTGAGGGAACCTTCCATCTGGGCCGGGTCCATCCCGCCGAACGGTTGCGCCACGTAGAGGGTCGGGATGCCGAGGGGCGGGAACACGTCCCGGGCCATCCGCCGGAGCCCCAGCACCCCGGCGAGGCCGACGGTGAGCACCAACACCAGCACGGTGACTGGTCGGCGCAGGCAGAGATTGAGAAACGACATGGGCAGTGCAGGGGGATCTGTGCGTGCAAAGGCGGGCTTCGACGGGGATGAAAGGCAATGTCGGGGCCGGTGCAAAAGCGGTCGGGGGCGCGGCCGTCGCCGGCGGCTCGGGCGTCCGCTACGCCGGAGGCGTTTCAGCCATTAGCCCGGGGTCAACGAAGCGCCTTCGCCCCGGTCTGGCACTGCACTGCTTCCTTCTGTGTCATCGGAGTAATCGGCGGATAGATGGACCGCAGACACGCGGAGACGCAGAGAACCAAACCCCGTCTTCTCCGTGCCTCTGCGTCTCCGCGGGAGAATCTGGATCCTGACCCTGAAAACCTGCTCTGCAATGTTCGACCGCTTCGCCGCCGCGCCTCGGCAGGGCAGGGAGGGAAGAGGCGGGCGAGGACGCCCGCGGCGTCAGGCGAGGCAGGCCTTCCCCATTTCTGTGAGCCTCAACCGGCCCTTGACCTTTTGCCCGGGGTGGTAATGCTACGCGGCTCCGGTTTCGGGGAAACGCGCGCTTATGCAGCATATTCGTAACATTGCAATCATTGCCCACGTCGACCACGGCAAGACGACGCTGGTCGATTGTCTTCTGAAGCAGTCTGGCACTTACCGTTCCAATCAGGCCGAGACGCAAGTCGAGCGTCTGATGGATTCGATGGACCTCGAAAAGGAAAAGGGGATCACCATCCGGGCGAAGAACGCCGCTTTCCGCTACAAGAACTATCACATCAACATCGTCGACACTCCAGGACACGCCGACTTCGGCGGGGAAGTGGAGCGGATCATGAACATGATCGACGGTGTGTTGCTGGTGGTGGACTCGGCCGAAGGGCCCCAGGCCCAGACCCGCTTCGTGCTTCGCAAGGCACTGGAAGCCGGTGCCAAGCCGATCGTGGTCATCAACAAGATCGATCGCGAAAACGCCAATCCGAAGAAGGTGCTCGACCAAGTGTTCGAGCTCTTCATCTCGCTCAACGCGACGGATGAGCAGCTCGATTTCCCCTTCATCTATTGCTCGGCAAAGATGGGCTACGCGAAGCTCGAACTCGATCACGTCACCGGGACGATGGAGCCGCTGTTCGACGCCATCGTGAAGCACATCCCGCCCCCGCGGGCGCACGCCAGCGACGGGTTCCAGCTGTTGGTCGCCAACCTGGACTACAGCGATTACATGGGCCGTATCGCCTTCGGAAAGATCTATTCCGGCAAGGTCGCCGTCGGTGATCCCGCCATGTGCCGTCATGGCGATGGCCGCCTCACCAAGGCCAAGATCACCATGGTCTATCACTTCGAGGGCATGAAGCGCATTGAGGTCAAGGAGGCCCACGCCGGTGATATCGTCGGTCTGGCCGGCTTCGAAGACGTCTTCATCGGTGAGACCCTGTGTGATTCCGAAGCCCGCCCCGGGCTCCCTTATCTCCCCGTCGATCCTCCCACGATCCAGATGGAGTTCGCCGTCAACGACGGTCCGCTCGGTGGACAGGACGGCAAACTCGTCACCGCCCGTCACCTGTGGGAGCGCCTTGTCCGCGAGATCCGCACCAACGTGGCCCTGCGCATCGCCCAGACCCCGGACGCCAAGATCTTTGCGGTGTCCGGTCGCGGCGAGATGCAGATTGCCATCCTGGTCGAGCAGATGCGCCGCGAAGGCTATGAAGTCCTGGTGTCGCGTCCCGAAGTGCTGTGGAAACGGGGCGAGAACGGCGACTCTCTCGAACCCATCGAGAAGCTCTTCGTTGAAATCCCCTCGGAGAACCTGGGTGTCGTGATGGAGAACCTCTCCTTCCGGAAGGCCCAGATCACCAGTATGAATCATGTCGGATCGCAGGTCTCGGTCGAGGCCGTGATTCCGATGCGCGGTCTGATCGGGTTCGAGACCGACCTGGTCAACATGACCAAGGGCATGGGGGTCATGAGCCATCTCTTCCACGAGTACGGTGAAGACCGCGGTGAGATCGCCGCTCGCAAGAACGGTTCGCTGGTCTCCATGGACGGCGGCGAGGCGACGGCCTACGCGCTGAACATGGTCCAGGAACGCGGCCGCCTGATGGTCGAGCCGGGTGACCTGGTGTACGTCGGCATGATCATCGGTGAAAACGCCCGCGAAGCGGATATCCCGGTGAACCCGGTGCGCGAAAAGAAGCTCACCAACATGCGGTCGCAGGGCGACGGCAAGGGCATCCAGCTCAATGCGCCCTTCCGCCTGACGCTCGAGCGCGCCCTGGAGTACATCGACGTGGATGAGTACGTCGAAGCCACTCCCCATCATCTTCGCCTGCGGAAGAAGATCCTCGACGAGAACTCCCGCAAGCGCTCGGAGAAGTCCCGCGCGATCAAGTTCATCGAAGATCAGGCGAAGTAATCGCTGCGTGCACCCGGAGGTTGGCCTCCTCGGTGCCAGGACGGGCCGGGTCCACCAGGACCCGGCCCTTTTCATTTCCCAGGCTTCCCAGCCTGCGGATTCACCCTCAAACTCCACGCATATGGCCAAGCTCGGCATCCTGATCTCCTGCGGGCCGGACCGGCCCGCCTTCCGGCACGGCGTGCACTTGGCGCGGGCTGCGCTCGGACGCGGGGTGGATGTGTATCTGTACTGCCTGGACGACGCGGTGGCGGGTGTGCGGGATCCGGACCTGCAAGCGCTGAAACCCAGGGGACTCAAGCTCTACGCCTGCGCTTTCGGTGCCCAACAGCGCGGCTTGCCCGTCGATGACTCCGCTGCCTACGCCGGGTTGACCGTGGTCAGCGATCTGGTGGCCGCTACCGACCGGTTCGTGAGCTTCAATTGACCGCGGCCGAGACGAATCCCCCAGCGCTGACCCAGATGACACCGACGACCCCGATACCGACCGAATTGAAGACCCGCACGAAGGTTCGTCCGTTGGTCCTCTTTCTCGTGACCAGCGATCCCCGCGAAACCCATCGACCGGCGGAAGCCATCCGGGTTGCCGCCGGGTTGGGCACCTGGAAGAAGGCCGACGTGCGGGTGTACCTGCGTGGCCCCGCGATCCGCGCATTGGGCGAGTGGGTGGATGACTTGGTGGAGGAGGATCACTTCACCCGCTACCTCCCGATCCTTCGCGAGTGGGGACATCCGATCTGGGTCGAGGCCGGTGCCGTGAATGCGGCCGACCTGGGCGAGGCCACAACGCCGTATGAGGCGATCGACGATATTGAGTTGTCGCGTCGCTGCGCGGAAGCGAGTTCGATCCTTCGGTTCTGACTTCCATGAAACACGTGCTGCACCTGTTGAACGGACCGCCGGACGAGTTGACGACGAAGATCATGGAGACCCAGCGCGCCGAAGGGGTCTCGGTCGAGGTGATCCGGTTGGATCAGACTCAGGACTGGGAGTCGGTGGTGGACCGGGTGATGCAGGCCGAATCGGTGGCGACCTGGTGAGCGGGCCCGGTGGGCCCGGTCTGAGTTGGCGGCTTCCCAATGCGATGAAACCGATCCGGCATCTGGTTGAATTTTTGCAGACGGTGGAAGGCCGGACGCGACTGGGTTTGTGGGTCTTCTGTTGGTTGATCTGTCTGTGCGTCCAGACGGGAACCCTGGGCGAGGTCAACACCACCGAGCGACTCAAGGCGACCCGTTGGCTCTGGCAGGATGTTCCCCAGGCCGATCACCCCGGTTGGATGGTCCGGGGCCGCGACGGGAAGAACTTCGTCACTTACGGATTGGGTCAGAGCCTGGTCATGCTTCCGGCCGATCTGGTGGCCGGAAGTCTGGAACGGTTTGTCGGGCCGCCGCGACTGAAGGGGAAGTTGCGTGAGTTCGTGGTGGCGGTCCTGACTTTCCCCCCGTTGTGCGCGACGGCGGCCTTGATGGCGTATCTGGTGCTGTTGGAGGCGGGCTTTGGTCGTCCGGCCCGGGTGGGAGGAGCGCTGGGCCTGCAGTTGGCGAGTTCGTTCCTGCATTATTCCCAGGATCACGAGGAGAACAGCCTCATGGTTCTGCTGGGACTGATCCTGATCCACGCAGCCTTGCGCTGGTGGAACACCGGGCGCAGCGCCGTTCTCTGGCCGGCGGCCGTGGCGATCGGCTTCGGATTCCTGATTCGACAACCCTTCCTCGCCGTTCCCGCCGGGATCGCTCTGGCCATGTTCGGCCTCCAGTGGCATCGGCAAAGCGGACTTGAGGAAGTGGAGTCCTGCCGTGGCAATTCTCCAACCCCCATCAGCCAAGGACGCCCACGGCTCCGGGATTGGCTGAAGGCGATGGTGCTTCTGGCCGCGGGTGCGCTGACCGGATTCGGGGTCGAGCGGATCTATCATCATCACCGATTCGACCGGTGGACGGGCACCTACTTCTCGATCGCGTCAGAGCAGGCGCGTCAGGACAACCCGGGGTTGTCCGAGGGTTGGATGTTGATGGGCAATTTCTGGGAAGGTTTCTGGGGACCCTTGATCACACCCCAACGATCGCTGGTGATGTTCGATCCGTTGGTCCTGCTGGTGCCACTGGCGCTGTGGGCCACGAGAGGGACTCTCCGACGGAGGAGCGGTTGGCTCCTGGCGGGCTTGTTCGCCGCCTTCATGGCGCAGGTGATTTTCTACGCCCGTTACATCGCCTGGGAAGGGGCCGCAGCGTGGGCCAACCGGCATACGCTGGTGCCAGTTCATCTGGCGGTGGTCCTGATCGCGGCGCTGGCGATCGAGGGTTGGAAGCGTCTGCCGTCGTGGGGGCGTGCGTTCGCGTGCGTCGTGGTCGCCTACTCGCTGTGCGTGCAGGTGGCGTCCGTCGTCTATCCGGATGCCCTGGAAGGGTACGCCCCCGGCATCGTTCACAAACCCGGCGGGGTTCATTTCGAGCGTCCCTTGTGGGTGGTCGGACAGCGCTTTGAATCCGTCTGGGACGGAATCCGAGGCAGGGAATATGCGAATCCGGACGGGCGTCCGTTTCACCGGGTCTGCCTCGCGCCGGCGGTGGCGACGCGGGAGTTTCCCCGTCTGGCCTGGGTGGCCTGGGGAGGATGGCTGCTGGTCGTGGGAACGGCTGCGGCCATCGGACGCACACTGCTCACGATCCCCTTGCGGTCCTAACCCGGGCGGTCCGGGGCGGGCGAGCGGGCTTCGGTGGGCAGGTAGGGTTTGCGGAATGCGTCGTAGAAACGGTACCCGGCGGCGAAGTCCTCCCGCCGATCCTGCTCGGTTTTCCTTAGTTCCCCGGCCTCGATGAGATTGAAGACCAGTTCGCCCAGATCGACGCAGGAGCGGATGCCCCATTCTTCGAGAAGCAGGGCGGACATCGGGCCGTACTGCTTGAGGGTATACTCCCGGATGCCCTCCAGCAGTTCATTGACGCTGACGTGGCCGGTCCGGTTGTAGAGGGCCTGGGTGTGGTCGAGGGCCGAGCGGAGGTAGAGGTAGGCCTCCCGCGGATAGCGCGGATCCAGCACGACCAGTTTCTCGACGGAAGCCTCGAAATCGCTCATGGCGTTAGCGGCGGGCGGCCATCCCGGGTGGTTCGGCGGTGCGATGCCGGATCAGATATCGGCCCACCCCACCGCCCACCATCAGGAGCAGCAGGATCCAGATTGCGAACTGCTCCTGTCGGGTAAGCCGGGACATGGGGCAAGTCTAACACGGGTTCAGCTCGCGACAATGTTCACCATGCGCCCGGGGATGACGATGACCTTGCGGATGGTCTTGCCTGTGAGGAACGGTTGGGCTTTCTCCGCGGCAAGCGCAGCCGCTTCGAGTTGCGCCGGCGTGGCGTCCTTGGGGACGCGGACAACATCCCGCAGCTTGCCCGATACCTGGACCGGCAGTTCGTAGGAATCTTCGACCAGCAACGCAGGATCGTAGGCCGGCCACGGGGCGTAGGTCAGGCTGGGAACGGGCTTGCCCAGATGCGCGTGCAGGCGTTCCCACAGTTCCTCCGCCAGATGCGGAGAGAAGGGCGCGAGCAACTGGAGGAACGGCGCGAGCACCGACCTGGGCTTGGTCGGCCAGTTCAACACCTCGTTGGTGAAGATCATCATCGCCGAGATGGCGGTGTTGAAGCGCATGCCTTCGAGGTCTTCCGTCACCTTCTTGATGCAGGCATGGAGCGTCTTGAGTTGGGCAGCGTCCGCGGGTGCCTCGGTGATCGCCGGCGAAAGCCGGACCTGGGCGAGATGCTGTGACCCCACCGATGGATCTACGGCGCAGGCCTGTTCGAATTCGTCCTCGGACTTGCCATCGACGAAGACCCGCCAGACTCGACCGAGGAAGCGGTACACACCCTCGACGCCCTGGGTGTTCCACGGCTTGGTCTCGGAGAGCGGCCCCATGAACATTTCGTACAGACGGAAGGCATCCGCTCCGTACTCGCAGATGACGTCGTCGGGATTCACCACGTTGCCACGGCTCTTGGACATCTTCTGGCCGTCTTCACCCAGGATCAGCCCCTGGTTGACCAACTTATAGAACGGTTCGGAGGTCGAGACGTGGCCGAGATCGAACAGGAGCTTGTGCCAGAAACGCGCGTACAACAGATGCAACACGGCGTGCTCCGTGCCACCCACATACAGGTCGACGCCTGGCGTCGGCGCCGGGCCCTGGCCGGGAATCGCGGCGGCACCGGACATCCAGTAAGACTCCACCTCCCGGCCGGTAAAGCTCTCGCGATTGCGGGCGTCGAGGTAGCGAAGATAATACCAGCAGGAACCCGCCCACTGCGGCATCGTGTTGGTCTCGCGCGACACGCCGCCGGGCAGTTGCACCCAATCGGTCGCCCGGGCGAGCGGCGGTTGGCCGTCGGAGGTGGGCTTGTAATCGTCGAGGGGCGGCGGCAGCAGCGGCAGCTCGGAATCCGCAATGGCCGAGTGCTGGCGTTGCCCGTCCGCTCCGGTCGTCCAGACGATGGGGAACGGTTCGCCCCAATACCGCTGCCGGCTGAACAGCCAGTCGCGCAGCTTGTAGTTGATCGTCCGGGTTCCAACCCCCATGGACTCCAGCCAGGCGCTGATCGTGCGTTTGGCTTCCGCCGTCGGCAGGCCGTTCAGGGCAATCTCCGGCCCGGCCGAATTGACCGCAGTTCCTTCATCGCAGAACCCCTGCCAGTCCGTCTTCGGATCGGGCGGTTGCACCACCTGCACGACGGGCAGGTTGAACTTCTTCGCGAACTGGAAGTCGCGTTCGTCATGGGCGGGCACCGCCATGATCGCGCCGGTGC
>JBDNHZ010000532.1:0-2294 GCA_041688515.1 Verrucomicrobiota bacterium | reverse complement strand
GCGACTGGAAGTCAGAGTCTCCTGACGTCGTCTCCTACGGGTAGGCGACGAGGTCACGAGGCTCACTTCAATTCGAACTCTGGGATCCTTGGGCGTTGGAGGATTCTTCCACCGCGCGACCCCCCGGGGTCAGGGCGAAACGGGACTTGGGGACAGGCTCCGGGCACTTGAATCTGCGTCATCTGCGCCATCTGGGGATAAAGCTGCCTTTTCACCGTTGCGCCCCTCTCCGCGGCTCAGCTCAAAGTTGCATCGATGGGCCCGGGCTGAGACAAACGGGCCGTGGCCACCGCGGTTCCTACAACAGCAACGACCTCGTCCGTCGCAGCAGGGATGCTTCCCGGCTGGACACAGATCGGACGCTACCGATCCGCGAGAACCTTCCCCGCCGCCAAGCGGCTGTTTGACCTCTTCGCGCTTTTCGCATCGGCACCTCTCTGGCTGCCGCTTCTGGGCTTTGTCGCCCTTCTCGTCCGTCTACGTCTTGGTTCACCCGTCCTCTTCCGACAGGAACGGCCCGGCCTGCGAGGCCAGCTCTTCCGCATGATCAAGTTCCGGTCGATGACCGACGAACGCGACGCCACCGGCGGCCTGCTGCCCGATGCCATCCGGCTTGTCCCATTCGGGCGGCGGCTCCGTTCGACCTCACTCGACGAACTGCCGGAGTTGCTTTGCGTCCTGAGGGGCGAGATGTCGCTTGTGGGTCCACGGCCTTTGTTGCCCCGCTATTTGAGCCGTTATTCGGGTGAACAAGCCCGGCGCCATGACCTCCCGCCGGGGCTGACGGGCTGGGCTCAGGTGAATGGCCGGAACGCCCTGACGTGGGAAGAGAAGTTCCGACTCGATGTTTGGTACACGGAGAATGCCAGTCTGGGATTGGATCTCTGGATTCTGTTTCGGACCGTCGGGAAGGTGCTGCGCCGCGACGGCATCGCGGCCGCCGGCGAGGCCACGATGCAGGAGTTCCTCGGCACACCGGCCGAAACGGAGGGCGGCGACGTCAAATCGAGTCGGCAAACTTCTGCATCGCTTCCTCCTGCTTCTCGATGCTCTCCACCAGCCTGAACTGGGTACGGGCCCGGTCGAGGTTGTGATTGGAGCGATGCACCCGGAAGTACGTGTCTCCATTCAGGTAGTCCGTAAGAAAGCGGAGCCCGATGGTGAACGTCATGAGCTTCCCAGAAAAGGCAATGAGCGCGCGCTCATACCGGTTCAGCATGGAACCCGCTGCCTCCAGATAGCCCCGGCACAATTGCCGAAACAGGGGCATCCGCATCTGGACCTTGGACAGGTCGAGCTCGTCTTCCATGGTCGGACTGGTCGTGGTCCGCACCATGTCACCAAAGTCATACAGGGCGCAGCCGGGCATCACCGTGTCCAGATCCACCACGCACATCGCCTTCCCACTGGCGGAGTCGATCATGACATTGTTGAACTTGGTGTCGTTGTGTGTGACCCGCTCCGGAATCTGGTGTCGGGCAAGGGCCTTGAGAATCACATCCACGACTTTCTCCCGTCGCCGGGCGAACTCGATCTCGGCCGCCGCGTGCAACGCGCGTTGACAGATGTCCGCCTGGGCCGCCGCCATCATCGCGTCGAACCGCCGGCGCGAATGATGGAAGTACGGGATGGTTTCCGAGAGGCGTTCGCCGGGTAGATCCGACAATTGGGTCTGGAACTCCCCGAAGGCACGGCCGGCCTCGTACGCTTGAGGCGGCGACGTCACTGACTCGAAGGTGCGGACTCCCTCCACAAAGACGAAGGTGCGCCAGTAGAGGCCGTTCGACGTGCGATGGTACGGCCCTCCATCCTGGCCAGGCACCACCGTCAGGAGCCTCCGACTGACCTCGGAAACAGCCAGCGCCTCGAGCTTTTGCCGCTGATGCCGAGTCACCCGCAGGATGTTGCTCATCACCGCATCCGGGTCTTTGAACACCTCCGTGTTCAAACGCTGGTGGATGTATCGGACATTGGCCCCGCCTTGGTTGTAGGTGGCGATGTACGTCTCATTGATGTGCCCAATCTTGCAGGGTTCGACGTGATGCAACTCGCCGTAAATCTGGAATTGCCGGGAGATTTCGCGAATCTGGGAGAGATCGTAAGTAGCCATGCTGTTGCTTGCCAGTGACGCTACCGGGACGACCGGTTCCAGCACAACTCCACAGGCCACAGCAGTGGGTGTGATTCGTCTCCTACGGGTAGGCGACGACGTAAGGAGGCTCACTTCAATCGGGCCGGGAACGTCCTGGGGTCGTGGCACGTCCGAATGGAAGTCAGAGTCTCCTGACGTCGTC
>JBDNHZ010000067.1:0-1434 GCA_041688515.1 Verrucomicrobiota bacterium | reverse complement strand
CTCCGTGAAGACCGTTCCGTCATCCCATTTTCGCGCCCCCAGGAGGGGCTACGCCCGCCCCCAGGCGTTCACCCTGATCGAACTCCTGGTGGTGATTGCCATCATTGCCATTCTCGCCGGGCTTCTGCTGCCCTCGCTGGCCTCAGCAAAGAGTCGGGCGCGTCAAACCGCCTGCACCTCGAACCTTCGTCAGGTCGGACTGGGCATCCAGATGTACGCCGACGATTTCCAGGGGTACTTCCTGGACACGACCCACACCGGCAACACCAACCAATCCTGGATCTACACCCTGGCACCGTACGTCGGCAAGGTGGCCGCCATCCGAATCTGTCCCTCCGATCCCAAGGGTCGGATCCGTCTGACCAACGACGCCACCAGCTATCTCCCGAACGAGTACCTGGCCGTGGACAAACGCGACGCCTTCGGCCGGGTGCAGGAGTCCTTCCGTCGCCTCGATCAACTGCGCAATCCGGCTGAAACGATCAGCACCTTTGAAATCGCCGATTCCAAGGACGCTTCGATCTTCAATGATCACACCCACTCGCGGAACTGGTTCAAGGGTTGGAAAGCGGTCCTCGACGACATCCAACCCGATCGCCACCGCACAGGCGGGGCGAACGCCGAACATACCTCGGGTTCGGCCAATTACCTGTTCGCCTGCGGCCACGTCGTGTCGTTGAAGGCGTCCGCCCTCAAAGCCCGCGTTGACCGTGGAGAAAACATCGCACTTCCGCCCGAATGACCGCGAGCCGATGTCCCTCAGCGAAACACCGGCATCCCTGACCTCAGTTGCCACGTCCCAGCACTCCCCACTTTGCCCACGATCCATCCGTGAAACCGCACTCCATCCAATAGAAAAATGAAAAAACTCATCCTCCCCGCCTTGATCGCCTCCGCGGTGGTTGCCGCCCAAGCCAGCACGATTATCGCCGATGGCCACGTCGATATTGGCATCGGCTACGAACTCGGAGGGTTCAACCTCCACGTCCACCAAGAAGAGCCGATCTCGATCGAGTACACGCCCGATGAGGTCACCTTCCTGATTGGCCCAGCCAGCGCCGCCACTTCACCCGGGGGTGCCTTCACCGGCTTCCTGGGCCCGGCAGGTTCATCGGTCTGGATCCTGCCGTCGGTGGAGAACCCGGCGCTGCCATTCCTTGGGTTCGGCACCGAAGAACTCGATTCCTCCGAGTGGCTGGGCAGCATTCAACTGACGCTCAAAGCCGTGGACGGACCGGGATCCTTCGCCATCTGGTCGGTCGGGGCCTTCGGAACGCCGGAGCTCAAGTTGAGTTCCGCAGACGGAATCAGTGGTTCGGACCAACTACCGCTGATTGCTGGAAGCCACAGCCACTTCAATCTCGGATTCACGGCTCCGGGCCTGTACGAGGTCACCTTCGAGGCCAGCGGCACCCATGCAACGGACGGGGTCCG